>NZ_DATCRF010000512.1:0-2397 GCF_036569125.1 Chitinophaga sp.
ATGGCGCTTATGGGGATTATATGCCTCCTTTGTATTGATGCTGGCATTTACCGGCTATGTAATTGCGATCGTAAGCTTCAGCAAAGAGCTGCCCTGCAGCTGTGGCGGCGTACTACAGGAAATGAGCTGGGGCCAGCATATCGTATTTAATATTGTGTTTACTTTGTTAGCATTGATAGCGGCACTGCTGGAACGAAAACAACGGAAGGTAAAAGCAGCTGATGATACTACTAAGCCATTTTCTTCCTATGGAAGCCCTTCATTGAAATAGCTGATCAAAAGTTTACCATCCCGCTGCCTGGCGCTTAAACCATCCACTGCGTCCCCCCTCTTGTTCTTGCCTCCGGTCCCTTTCCCGAACTGATTTTCTTTAAAGGAACCTATTACTTCTTTTCGTGTACATAACAGCGCCTGAAGCTTCCCGGATTTAAACCTCCCCTTCTCATATCTTAGCTACTCCCTCAAACGCTCTAACTCTCAAACTCTTTTTCCTATTTTACACCCCATTAAACTTCAGCATGCATGAATAAATTCCTCCCAGGCATTTGCCTGCTATTAGCACCCGTCATCAGCCGCGCTACCGACTACGACCTCACCTCGCCGGATAAAAGGATAGCCGTAAAGGTGCAGGTCACCAATACCCTGCAATGGTCTGTAACATATAACAATGAAACCCTGCTGCTGCCCAGCACTATTAGCATGGAGCTGGCCAATGGCCCGGTATTAGGACAAACACCCGTGCTTAAAAAACAGCAGCGCAATACAGTAAATAGTGTGATAGACGCCGTGGTACCCGTAAAACAGGCCCATATACCCGAACAGTATAATGAGCTGCGCCTGAATTTTAAAGGTAATTATACCGTATGTTTCCGCGCTTATAATGATGGCGTGGCTTACCGCTTTGAAACCGCCCTGGGCAAGGAGATCATCGTAAAAAATGAACCCATCCAATACCAGCTGCCGGAAAACGACCGGAGCTGGTGGCCGGTAGACGGTCATGTATCCCCCACTTTCCAGAGCCACTATGAATACGGATTTAAAGATACCAGCATAGCCCAGATCTCCGATAAGCTGTATGCCGGCCTGCCCATTTACCTGAGCACCGCAAAAGGCACTAAGGTGATGATCACGGAAGCCGACCTGCACGACTATCCCAACCAGTTCCTGTTCGGCACCAACAGCAATGCGCTGAAAGCCCAGTTTCCGCCGGTGATATTGAAAGAGGAGCTGCATAGCGACCGGAGCACCAAAATTCTGCAGAACGCTGATTACATTGTAAAAACCAGCGGTACCCGCAGCTTTCCCTGGCGCACGCTGATCATTAGCCCGGATGATAAAGGCCTGCTGGAAAATGAGCTGGTGTACAAGCTCTCCACACCCAATGCTTTACAAAATACCAGCTGGATAAAACCCGGCAAAGTATCCTGGGACTGGTGGAATGCCAACAACATTTACAACGTGGATTTCCGCGCCGGCATTAACACTGCCACCTATAAATATTATGTGGATTTTGCCGCTAAATACGGCCTGGAATATATTATTCTGGATGAAGGCTGGACCCGCACCACGCTGGACATCCTCCACTCCACCCCGCAGCTGGATATGCCGGAGCTGCTCAGCTACGCCAAAAGCAAGAACGTGGGTATTATACTCTGGGTGCTGTGGAATGCCCTGGATGAGCATATGACCGAAGCGCTGGACCTGTACGCCTCCTGGGGTGTTAAAGGCATTAAAGTAGACTTTATGCAGCGCGGCGACCAATGGATGGTGAACTTTTATGAACGCACCGCACAGGAATGCGCCAAACGGCAAATGCTGGTGGATTTTCACGGCGCCTATAAACCATCTGGCCTGAACCGCAAATACCCTAACGTGATCAACTACGAAGGCGTGAAAGGCCTGGAGAACAGCAAAGGCGGTAATGAAATTACACCCGGCCATGATGTAACCCTGCCCTTTACCCGTATGGTGGCGGGGCCGATAGATTACACACCCGGCGCCATGATCAACGCCAA
This sequence comes from Chitinophaga sp., assembly GCF_036569125.1. Lineage (GTDB taxonomy): Bacteria > Bacteroidota > Bacteroidia > Chitinophagales > Chitinophagaceae > Chitinophaga. Next base: position 2,016 of record NZ_DATCRF010000512.1, read on the forward strand.
TAAGGATAACTTCCGTCCTGTATTTTCTGAACCCATGAGCCAGGGCACCCGCTGCCACCAGGCTGCCATGTACGTGGTGTATGACGCTCCGCTGCAGATGTTGTGCGACAACCCTTCCAACTACCTGAAAGAGCCGGAATACACACAATTCATTGCGCAGGTACCCACCACCTGGGACACTACCATCGCCCTGCAGGGCAAAGCCGGTGAATATGTAGCCATTGCCCGTAAAAAAGGTGATACCTGGTACATTGGCGCCATGACCAACTGGGATGCCCGTAAACTGGACCTGGACCTAAGCTTCCTGGGCAGTGGCAGCTTCCAGCTGGAAGCTGTTCAGGATGGCATTAACGCCGACCAACACGCGGCTGACTACCAGTTC
>NZ_DATCRF010000513.1:0-2850 GCF_036569125.1 Chitinophaga sp.
CCATTGCATGCAGGTCCGTAAGCAGGGGCTCCGAATAGCGTGTGCCCCTGCCCGGTAGCTCCAGCGGTATAATGGTTAAGGCTTCCGGGGCCAGTTCCGTAAACCGGTAATAGGCGGTTTTACTGCCGCCTGCAAAAGGAAGACAGAATAAATTGATACGCAGCATATACTTATTGTAAGGAAAACGTACGGTCCGTTCTTTGATCTGACAGTACCTTACCGTAACCAAATTTTATAATGCGGTCGCAGCAATGGTAAAAATCATCATCGTGCGTAATGGCTACAATGGTTTTTCCTTCTGCTTTAAGATTGGATAACAGAATTTCATAGAAGTAGTGGCGGAAAGCAGGGTCCTGCTCTGCGGCCCATTCATCCAGCATTATAAACGGGTTCTCTTCCAGCAGGGCATAGATCAGCGCCAGGCGTTTCTGCTGGCCTTTTGACAAATGAGTGTCCAGCATATTACGCTTGTCATCCATCCTTAAAATGCCATTGAGCTTCAATAAGGTTATCAGCCCTGCCAGCCGTTCATTTTCCGGGTTCATATCAAACCCATCATAATTTTCGCCAAACAGATAACCATTGGTGTAAATGGCCGACATACGGTTGCGGTACACTGCCCTGTTATCCTCCGTTACCGGTATATTATTCAGGTAAATAGTGCCTTCCGACGGGCGGTACAAACCGGTGAGCAAATAGGCAAAGGTAGTTTTGCCACTGCCGTTACCGCCTGCTATAAATACGGTTTCATGCTCTTTTATTTCCAGGTTCAGAGGGCCCAGCACAAAGTTGCGTTGCTCCCGGGTGTCAAAGTATTCAAACTTCACCTGCTCAAAACGGATACTGCGGAAAGGTCCAAAGTTGTCCGTTTGTGCGGCAGTGGTTTCCTGTGTAATGTGGGCCTTTACCCTGGCGTTGAACTCATCCAGCCTTTGCAGCGCTATCTTCACATTCGTATAGGTGGGCACCAGGGTAATAAGCACCGCTACTGGCCCCATCAGGTACAGGATGGTGATGAGAAAGGCGGTTACATTTTCCTGGTCCAGGCTGAACATGCGGGGCAGCAGGAACATAATGGCGCCCAGGGTCAGGTACCAGCTGTAGTTGCCGGTAAGCTCATTATCCAGGTAACGGGTGCTGGCTTTAATACTCAGCGCTTTGCTTTCGTTAATGTTCTTTTCCAGGAAACCGGTGTGAATATTTTCATTGCGGGTGAAACGCATTTTTGTTTCCCTGAATCCACCCAGCAGGTCGCCCAGGTATTTCCAGAAACTGTTCTGCATATTCCTGATCTGGTTCAGCTGCTTTTCCACACTCCGGTTCCTGACCAGGTAAAATACCAGCAAACCCGCCATCATCAGCATGATCAATGTTGCGCCAACAACCGACATTAAAAACAGGTACACAAAACAACAGGCTACTGTTATCAGCGCATTCATCATGTTCATGAACACTTCCGGCAAATTGCTAAGCATATTAATATCGCCCATGGCCGTAAACACTTTTTCATTGCCCAGCTTCTCAAACTCCTGGTAGTTGGCATGCTTCAGCTTCCGCAGAATGGAGATCTGCAGGTCTGAGCGGATATCCGTAGTAAGATTAACCATGTAGGTGTGAAACACCTTACTTACGATCAATGATACGGTTACCAATGCCAGGAACAGCAACCAGTCGTACCCGGGCAGGAAAGGCAATGGAGTGCGCGTGATGGTCTTATTGATGAACATCAGCAAGCCTGTATTCAGCAAACCGTTAAAGATGCTCAATATTGCCAGGAACAGGTAAAATGATCTTGACCTGCTAAAAAGGATTTTCAGGAATTCCAATACAATAATTTGAGAGGATGAGTGAATAATTAAACGGCTCAGAGGATCACTTCTTCCATATCCGGAAGGCCTTTCCGGTCACTAAGGGTGCTGATATTCTTCAGCAGCAGGGTGTTTTCTATTTCTGCGGCCAGCTTTTCCACTGTAGGGTTCCTGAAGATGGCTGCTACATTAATATCTGCGTCCAGCTCTTTCTGCAGTCTGAAAACCACCTGCACTGCTTTCAGCGAATGACCGCCCAGATCAAAGAAATTATCTTTAATGCTTACCTGCTCTCGCCCTAATGTTTCTTCCCAGATGGCGCAGAATTTTTTCTGCAATTCCGTGGACGGCGCTACGTAAGCATTATGCGGGGTGCTGATCCTGGTGGGGTCCGGCAATGCGGCCTTATCTATTTTACCATTGATGGTGAGCGGAAACCTGTCCAGCATTATAAAATAGGCCGGGATCATGTAGTCAGGCAGCCACTTTTCCAGGTGGGCTTTCATCTGGTGCTGGGCAACCGGCTGTTTCAGCACCAGGTAAGCAGCCAGGTAAGGCTCCTGCTGCGCATCTTTCCTGTCTGTTACATACGCTTCGCTTACTTCCGGATGTTTCAGCAGCAGCTGTTCTATTTCTCCCAGCTCAATCCTGTGGGCTCTTATTTTTACCTGCCTGTCTTTACGGCCCAAACATACCAGCTCATTATTTTCCAGGCGGCGGCCCATATCACCTGTTCTGAAAACTTTTAATCCCTGCAGGGCAGGCACGGCTACAAATTTTTCTTCCGTTAGTTCCGGGCGGTTCAGGTAACCACGCCCCAGGCCTGCGCCGGCTATGCATATTTCACCGGCTACGCCTTCAGGCACCGGCCGTAACTTATCATCCAGCAAAAATATTCCATTGTTCAGCAAAGGCTGCCCGATCGGCAATATTGCTTTTTCTTTCAGCTGCGTTATGTCGGTTACTTTATAACAGCAGTTATCTACTGCACATTCTGTTAAACCATATTCATTCAACAGCAGCGGCGGTTCCTGTTCCGGAC
>NZ_DATCRF010000514.1:0-25544 GCF_036569125.1 Chitinophaga sp.
TTTATACCCTTAATGATGCGGCAGACGTATCGCCCGAACGCCTGCGTAAGTTCTTTATGCGGGAAGGCGATGGTTACCGCGTAAGACGTGAGATCCGGGAAATGATCCTTTTTGCCAACCATAATTTTATTAAAGATCCGCCGTTCTCACACCTTGACCTGGTGAGCTGCCGGAATGTGCTGATATACCTGAACCACTCCGCGCAGGAGCGGGTAATGGAAACTTTTCATTTTGCATTAAAGCCGGGCGGTTTTTTATTCCTCGGTTCCTCCGAATCGGCAACCGGGGCCAATGACCTGTACACCCTGTATAACCGGGAACACCATATTTTCCAAAGCCGCCAGCTTACCGCACATGCTTACCCGGTTCCGGAATCGGTTCCCACCTTTCAGTTTAAGCAACCTAATATTCCGGCTAACATCTCTGAACAGGAGCACCGTACCCTGGAACGCATCACCATCAGCGACCTGCATCAGCGGCTGCTGGAACAATATGCCCCGCCATCCCTGGTCATAAATGAAGAATATGAGATCGTGCACCTTTCGGAAAGAGCCGGGCGTTACCTGCAAATAGCAGGCGGAGAGCCTTCACAGAACCTGTTGAAGCTGATAAGGCCGGAACTGCGGCTGGAGCTGCGTTCAGCCCTGTATCAATCTATCCAGCGGCAAACGCCGGTAGAGGCCAGGGGTTTAAAGGTATCAGTGAATGAGCACACAGAAAGCATTAACATACATGTAAGACCCGTTTTCCGGGTAGAAGATCCTGCAAAGGGATTTATACTGGTAGTATTTGAAAGAGCATCGGATGAAGAAGCCGCGAAGGAAGTAGTGCTTTCTTCAGATGAGCCGGTGGCCCGGCAGCTGGAAGAAGAGCTGATGCGGGTAAAAGTGCAGCTGCGTGCAGCCATAGAGCAGCATGAGTTCCATGCCGAGGAGCTGAAAGCCTCCAACGAGGAGCTGCAGGCCATGAATGAAGAGCTGCGTTCAGCAGCAGAAGAGCTGGAAACTTCCAAAGAGGAATTGCAATCCATTAACGAAGAGCTGCGCACCGTTAACCAGGAGCTGAAAGTTAAAATAGAGGAAACCACCCTGGCCAATAACAATCTGCAAAACCTTATTAAGTCGGCAGATATTGGTACTATTTTCCTGGACCGCAGTTTCCGCGTGGCATTATTCACACCATCCATACGGGGGCTGTTCAATCTGATCCCGAATGATATCGGACGGCCTTTATCCGATATTACCCACCGGCTTGTTTATAATAACCTGATGGAGGATGCGGAGCTGGTGCTGGAAAAGCTGCAGGCTGTTGAGCATGAGGTACGCACAACCGACGGCCGTTTGATGATGATGCGTGTGCTGCCCTACCGCACGGCCGAAGACCGCATCAATGGCGTGGTGATCACCTTTTTTGATATTACGGAACGTAAGCATGCCGAGGAAGCCCTGCGGCAGAGTGAGGAACGCTACCGCACCCTGTTCAACTCCATAGATGAAGCATTTGCGCTTTGCGAAATTATGACGGACAAGGACCGCAAAACGGTTGATTACCGTATAGTAGAGGTAAACCCTGCATTTGAAAAAATAATGGGGCCGGATCATACCTACGGAAAAAACACCTGGGAAGTAACAAGTCCTGAAAACTCGTGGATAGAGATCTGCGAAAAAGCGGCCCTTAATGGCGAAACGTTCCGTTTTGAAAGCAGGATAGCTGAAGCAGGCCGCTGGTTCGATACCTATGTTGGTCCTGTAGGGGAAATAGGCAACGGCAAGTTTGCACTGGTTTTTACAGACATCAGCGAACGCAAACGCAATGAAATATCCATCCGGAAAAATGAAGCGCGTTTGACCGCCATCTTTGCAGAGGCCAAAGTAGGGCTTTCAGAAATTTCCCTGGAAGGGAAGTTCCTGCAGGTAAATAATATCTTATGCCGGATCCTGGGAAGGAGCCGTGAAGAGCTGCTGACACTCACTATTAAAGATGTTACTCATCCCGAAGACCTGGTCTCTACGCAGGATGCGGTTAAACGTTTAATCACCTCGGAAGCGCCGGTTTCCCTTGATAAACGCTATAAACGGCAGGATGGTACACCGGTGTGGGTTAACAGCACGCTCTCCTTATTAAAGATGGACGATCACAACCCGCCTGTTATTTTAGCCGTTTCACAGGACCTTACAGAACGCAAAAAGGCGGAAGCCGCCCTGCTGGAAAGTGAACGAAAGCTGGCTACGGAGCTCAGGAACATGCAGCATTTGCAGCAGGTAAGCAGTCAAATGATCCTGGACGACAATGGAGATGTGCTTTACAACCATATACTGGACGCATTGATGAGCATTATGCAATCAGATATGGGCAGCATTCACCTGCTTAATATAGAAAAGCAGGCCTTATACCTGTTAGCGCATACCGGCTTTGATGACGCCGCAGCAGCAGACCTGGAATGGATCCCCGCCAATACAGACAGCATTTATAGCTGGACGCTCAATAAGAAGAACCGTCTTACGGTTAACATTTCAGAGAGCACAAAGATCAGCCTCTCAAAAAAAGAATTGGCAACCTATGAGCATTTAGGGATCCACGTTATTCAATCCACCCCGCTCATTACCCGCAAGGGAAAAGTATTAGGGGTTATTACCTGTTACTGGAAGAACTCCCAGGCGCTTCCTCAAAGTGAAATGCATATTGTGGATGTGCTGGCCCGACAGGCAGCCGACCTGGTAGAGCGCAAGCTGGCAGAACAGGCACTACGCAATTCTGAAGAACTGTTCAGGGCCATTGTAAGCCAGACGACCGTAGGCATTTACAGGGCTACACTGGAAGGAGAGCTGCTTTTTGTGAACCGTAAGCTTTGTGAGATCCTTGGCTATACGGAAGCTGAGCTGCTGGGCGTAACCACCTGGAGCCTCACTTATGCCGATGATCTTGAGCTGAACCGCCAGCTCTTTAAACGCCTGTTGGAGGAAAACGCCCCCTTCGAGATTGAAAAAAGATTTCGCCGGAAAGATGGCTCTTTTATGTGGGCCAGCGTTAGCGCAGCGCCCATCCGGGACCATGATGGAAGCGTACGCTATACCGTGGCCGTAGTGCTGGATATAACAGAGCGCAAAGCGCTGGAACAACAGCGGGAAGATTTTATAGGCATTGCCAGCCACGAGCTTAAAACGCCTGTTACCAGTATTAAAGCCTACGCAGAAGTATTACAGGAGCTGTTCGAAGAATCGCAGGATCTGCAAAATGCTGAGCTGATGAAAAAGCTGGATATGCAGGTGGATCGTTTAACGGAATTAATAAACGTGCTGCTGGATACAACCAATGTTGCCGAGGGAAAACTGGTGCTGCACACCGAGAAGTTCGACATGAACCGGCTGATATCCGAACATATTGAAGACCTGCAGCACCTCTCAAAGATACACCGTTTCGTTTTCCGGAGAGGCAAGCTGCGGCCCATTGTAGCAGACAGGGAGCATATCGGCCAGGTGCTTACCAATCTTTTTTCCAATGCCATCAAATACTCTCCGGCAGGAGGCGACATCATCATCACTTCTGAAGAAGTAGATAACACCATACGGATCCAGGTGCAGGATTCCGGTATCGGTATACCGGAGGGAGCGCTGAATAAAGTATTCGACCGCTTTTTCAGGGTAACCAGCGCCAACGCAAGTCCGGTAGCATCCGGTCTGGGCCTGGGATTATATATTACAGCCGGCATCATTCACCGGCATGGAGGTACCATCCATGTTACCAGCGAGCAGGGAAAGGGATCCATCTTTCATATAACATTACCTTATGCAAATAACCATCCCGCTTAAAATCATTTTCACAGAATCATGTTGCAAAAAATTATTTTTTGGAGTTAACTATTTTTTTTGATAAACTCGCGTCATTAAACACCTAATGCTCAAATAGCCCGGTAAAAGTCGCTTTCATCATTATTCAAATGTTCAGGCAGGCATATTATTTACTCTTAGTATCAACCGATACGTAACCCTAACTATTCATACTTGAAAAAAAGTTGGATGAAACCATTTGTACTGATTGTCGAAGACGATGCAGGTATTAAAGATTCCCTCGAGACTGCCTTACGCGTAAAAGGTTTGAATACCGGCAGCAGGGAAACCCTTGTGCCGGAAGAGCTGGAACCGGCCCCCGACCTGATATTGCTGGATGTATCCCTTTGCGGGGCTTCAGGTAAAGAGATCTGCACTACGCTGAAAAAAAACCCGGCAACAGCCCACATCCCGGTATTAATGATGTCGGCAAGTCCCGAACAGCACACGGCCTGCATAGCAGCAGGGGCAAATGACTTTATAACAAAGCCCTTTCGTTTGTCGGATCTGATAAACAGGATCTATAACCTGATCTAAAAGAAGTTACAGAAGACACTGGTACTTTTTTACCAGTACTTTAAATAGTAATTTCGAATACTGAACCGTAGTTACTGTATAAAGATAGTTGAACCTAAACGTCATTAACATATGTGTAAGATCCTGGTGCTTGATGATAATAGCGATATACTGGACGCCGTTTCATTTGTTCTTGGAAGAAGAATGAAAATGGAAGTAATTGCGTTAAAGGATGCCTCGCAGCTATCGGCCTACCTGGATGAATACAGACCCGACCTATTGTTAATGGATATTGAGCTTGGTATGTATGATGGCCGGAAATTATGCCGTGATATAAAAAACGCCTCCGGGGAGCAAGAACTACCCGTACTGCTGTTCACCGCCCAGCATTACTCAGCAAAGTCTATCGCAGACAGTAAAGCAGATGCCTTTATAGAAAAGCCTTTTAAGATACAGGAGCTTTACCAGGCAGTTGAAAAGTGCTTACAACATTAACCTTTTCCGGGCATGCACCATGCACGGTGCTTAATCCCCCAGTCGATCATCGAATCAAACATCTCACGCATAGCATAGCCCGAAGGGGTAAGCTCATACTCCACTGATACCGGCAGGCTATCGTTCACCTTCCGTTTTACAATGCCGTTGGCTTCCAGGTCGCGCAATTCTTTAGACAGCATTCTTGGATTGATCTTGGGAATATTCTTCTCCAGCTCGCTAAACCGTTGCTTACCGGGTATCAGCGCCCCGATAATAAACAGCTTCCATTTGCCGGTAAAGGCATTCAGCGCATCGCCCACAGCAAGCACATATTGTTTCGGGCAGGTTTTCATATTTAACTCCTCATTAGGCACCTCCCGGTGGGAGCGCGTTTCCACTTCCTGTATCATAAAGGTCTTTTCAGGTTACATGTCATATAGCACTATACTTTGGTATAGCACTTACTATTCTATAGCCAAGGTAATGTAGTTTTGACATTAAAGCAAACAGGCGTACCCCGCTTTAAAGGTGCTGAACATAAGCGCTGGTTAAGCAGCTTTATGCCTGTGCAAAACGATTATGAAAAGGAGCCAGTTCATCAGAATGTTTTCATTGCTGCCGCTGTTGCAGCCAGCGGACCGGGTTAGCGCCCTGCTGGATCTGGGGCGGGCAGCAGCGCCTGCGCAGGGAAGGCTGCCGGTTATGTTCTTCGGGCACGGGGATTACCGCAATGCATTCAGGGATAACCCATTCACCCGGCAGATACGTGCCGTTGGTAAAGCGCTTCCTTTCAAACCATCAGCCGTACTGGTTATTTCCGGCCATTACCTCAGCACAGAAGAATCTTACCTGAAGGTGCGCCCGCATTTCGATAGCAGCTACTACCCTGTTAAAGGAGCGGTTGACTTTGAAGCAAGCATTACCACGGACCTCGGTATCCGGGCCGATCACGGTATAGACCTGGATCATGGCGCATGGGTGATCCTGAACCATCTTTTCCCCGATAAGGATGTGCCGGTAATGGAGCTAAGCATGCCCATGTACGTACCCCTTAACTATCACTGGGAGATGGCCCAAAAGCTTAAACCCCTGCGCGATAAAGGAGTGCTGATCATTGGCAGCGGCAACGTGGTGCATAACCTGGAAATGAGCATGCTGAAAACAATTGCCTTCAGCCACAAACCCTTTCCATGGGCGCTGGAAATGGATGAATGGATCAAGACCAATATTGACAACCGCAGCTGGCAAAACCTGTTCAACTACCCTTCCAAAGGCAAAGCCGCAGCACTGGCCATTAATACGGCAGACCACTACATACCCATGCTCTATATCCTGGGCCTTGTGGATGCAAAAGAAAATATTGTGCACACTTATGAAGAGGTGTTTGCCGGCGTCAGCATGCGGTGTTTTAAAACAGTATAACAAATCATCTACTCACAAAAATTAAAACATATGATCCTGATAACTGGCGCTAATGGCCATTTCGGAAAAGCAACGATTGAATTTTTATTACAGAAAGGCATCCCCGCCGGCAGCATAGGCGCGCTTGTAAGGGAAGAGACTAAAGGCGCAGCATTGAAGGCCAGGGGTGTGACAATCATAACCGGCGACTACAATAATTACGCATCGCTGGTGAGCGCGTTTGCCGGCGCAGAAAAGGTGTTGCTGGTATCCGGCACTGAGCTGGAGCAGCGTAGCGCCCAGCAGGAAAATGTTGTGAATGCTGCCAAGGCAGCCGGCGTGCAGCACCTGCTTTATACCAGCGTTGAGCGCAGAACAGATAATGAAAGCTCTTCCCTGGCAGCGGTGCTCAACTCACATTTTCATACGGAAAAGGCGCTGAAAGCAAGCGGTATCGCCTATACGATCCTCCGTAATAATATTTACCTGGATATGCTGCCCATATTCCTGGGGCAGGCAGTGCTGGAAAAGGGCGTGTTTTTCCCGGCAGGTGATGGCGCTGCTGGTTTTGCCCTGCGCAGCGATATGGCGGAAGCTACGGCTAATATCCTTGCAGGTGCAGGCCATGAAAACAAAGACTATCATATTTCAGGGGCGCCCCTCTCCTTTGGCCGTATTGCTGAAATACTCAGTGACATCTCCGGGAAAAAAGTACCTTATTACAGCCCGGATGCTGAAACCTATACCAAAACAGTGGTGGAAGCAGGTGTGCCGGCCCTCTACGCCGGTTTATTTGCCGGATTTGGAGAAGGTATCAGCCGCGGTGAGCTCTATCCTGATCATACAGATCTGCCGGCATTGTTGGGAAGGGAGCCCGCAGGCGCTGAACAATATTTCCGGCAGGTGTACGGTGCGTAAGCAACAAAGGCTGGGAGCATAACCAGTAATAATCTAATATTGCAGCATGTTAGCGCTTCCTATAACCATCCGGATCCCTACGGACCAGGAGCTGGATCACCGGCCAGATATTGATGGCATCCTGCATAAAAGAAGAAAAGCGAATATCCGGGAGGGCTATACGCTGGAGCTCAATGAAGCCCGGCGTTTGCCTTTCCGGTTCCAGGCCACCATCAATATTAACAATGGCCGTTTATGGCAGCTGTTCCTGGCCCTGGCAGCCACCCTGCCACAGAAAGTAAGCTGCGTATATGGGCTGTATGAAGAGGAAAGTGAAACAACCGCCTTCCTTCAGAAAGCGTTTGTATTGAATGAGCTGGAAAAGTACCGGGAAGAGCTTACCCAGGAATGCCGGCTTGAATTTGGGCTGCTGTTCCAGACAAAAGATGTGCTGCTTGAATTAAGCGTAAGCGAAAGTAAATACATCCGCTACTGGGGCGTAGAGCTGGAACGCTTTCGCCTGCTGATGCAGTCATTCCAGCTGCCCCCGGTAGAAGGACTGGAATTCATTGATGAATATCCCAAAATAGTAACGCCGCTGCGGGAGCTGATCCCCACGGCCAAAGCGCCGGAAACCGTTATTTATTACCTGGATCAGGCTTTTCATATAGACAGAAGACCGCCGGATGTATTTTTTGATTAATGAATATTTTTAGATATTTAGGCCACTGATGAACTACATAAAATTCTCCCAATCTTATAATACAAACACGCTCCGCAGTGAGCTGGAAGCGGTTTTAAAGGAAGAATGGCCGCTGCACTTTAATCAACGTGACTTTAACGGCGACTGGCGGAGTATTTCACTCCGCTCGGCCAGCGGGGAAAGCAACGACATTTACGCCCATCCGGAAAGCACTTACAGCAATACGCCCATACTTGGCCTTATGCCTTATGTAAACAGCATCTTAGAGGCCTGGCATTGCGAAAAGGAGGCCGTACGCCTGCTGTCCCTGGCCCCCGGCAGCCATATTAAACCGCACCGGGATCCGGGATGCGCCTATCAGGATGGTATATTCAGGATCCATATCCCCATTATCACCAACCCGGATGTATACTTCACCCTTGAAGAAGAAAAGCTGCACCTGGGCGCCGGCGAATGCTGGTACCTCAATTTCGCCGCTACGCATAGTATCGTTAACAATGGCTGTACGCCTAGGGTACACCTGGTGATAGACGGCATCCGCAACAGCTGGACAGATAACCTGTTTACCGCGCATGGTTACGATCTTTCTGCAGAAAATGCACCGAAGAGTTATGACGACGCTACAAAAGCCAGGATGATAGCGGAACTGGAAAACATGAACACCCCTGCTGCCAGGGATCTAATTGCCAGCCTAAAAGCAGGAAAATAATGCAAGCCTCCTTAATACTCAACTGGATCCCCTTCCAGCTTAGTTATATCAACAGCAATGAATGGACTGTAAAATGGCTGGACCTTGGAAATGAACGGATGATCAAACCCTTCTTTGATGAAACCATCCAGGTTTGCCGCATTAAACAACGGCAAAGATCGCGGCTGGAAAGCCTGAGCAACGCTGATTTTTTAGCAGAGGCCTGTAAAGACTTAGCTTCACTGGAACCTACTGCATTCATTTTCCATGTTTCCCGCTGCGGCTCTACCCTGCTGTCGCAGGCCTTTTCAGCGCCGGAGGAAAATATTGTGGTGGCAGAAGCGCCCTTGCTGGATGAAATTTTAAGGGCAGATGAAAAGCAGCCGGGGCTTGGTACCGCTACCCGGGAAACCTGGTTCCGGGCGGCCCTGAAGCTAATGGGGCAGCAACGCAATTATAAAGAAAGCAGCTATATCATTAAGCTGGATAGCTGGCATATTCATTTCTATCACCTGTTGCGGGAATGGTTCCCGCAAACGCCATTCTTCTTTTTATACCGCAAACCGGATGAGGTGATTGCCTCTCATGATAAACGAAGAGGCATTCACAGCGTTCCGGGAATGGTTAATCCGGCCTTGCTTAAAACAGCTGAACCCGCGCATTTTGGCGGCGATTTTAACCGCTATACAGCGCAGGTGCTGGAACAGTATTACATAAAGCTGCAGCAGATCTTCCGCCTGGATCATGCGCAAAACTGCTTCTTTGATTTTGCGCAGGGCGGAAAAGAAATGGTAGCAGCTTTCAGCGCATTTACCGGCATTCCCGTAAAAGATGCGGACCAGGTGCATGAACGCCTGAAGTATCATAGCAAATCGGCACAGGAGGTGTTTACACCGGAATCCCATGAGAACAACGGGCGGTTCTTTTTTAATGATTGTCATGCCGCCTATGAGCAGCTAAAACACCTTACCCTTTAAGCACATGGGCAACATCATTCAGCTTACCGGCTTATCAGGCTCGGGCAAAACCACGCTCTCCAATGCCTTGTTTGAATGGGGCAGCCGGCAGCACTTAAAAGTGAAGGTAATAGACGGCGATGTTTACCGCCAAACGCTTTGCAAAGACCTTGGCTTTAGTAAAGCAGACCGCCTGGAAAATATTTCCCGTTTAGGCGCTTATGCAGGCTCCATTGCTGCAGACAATGACCTTGTTTGCATAGCAGCCATCAACCCCTATGAGGAAGGAAGGAATAAGCTGCGGCTGAAATACGGGGCTTTACTGATCTGGCTGAAATGCGACTTAAAAACATTGATCAGCAGAGACCCCAAAGGGCTTTACAGGAAAGCGCTGCTGCCCGATACCCACCCGGACAAGATCCATAACCTTACCGGCCTCAATGATACCTTCGAAACACCCGCCCTCTCTGATCTTACCCTGGATACGGATCAATTGGATCCGGAGGAAGTGCTTGCACACACCATTCGTTTCCTGGAACAAAAACAATGGGTATAAAAGATCAATGCCCACTCCTGAGAGTGAGCACTGGTTTTTTAAGCCACCTTTTGCGGCTGGCTGCTCCACCATTTTTCAAAGTTGATGGTCCCTAACGCGGCCTCTCCCGCAGGCACCAGTGCGGTATGTGTGATCTCTCCGCCGTAATATGTTGGCTTGCCGTCAGACACTACTTTGCGCGGATCATTGATCTGCTTCAGATAACGGGCAACTACTTCATACATATCAAAACGCTCAGGGCCGGCTATTTCTACCTTACCGTTCACAGGAGCTGCCTGGGCATATTTGCTTACCAAGGCGGCAACATCATCTGAAGCAATGGGCTGGAACTTTACATCAGAAAGATGTACTTCATTTCCGTTTGTGGCCTGATCTGCTATACCTTTCAGAAATTCAAAGAACTGGGTGCTGCGGATAATGGTATAGGGCACGCCGGATTGCTTGATCAGGTCTTCCTGTGCTATCTTGGCCCGCATGTAACCGATGTTCTGCATAATGTCAACGCCAACAATAGAAAGCGCAATATGATGTTTTACGCCGGCATTGATCTCTGCTGCCAGTAAATTGCGGCCCGCTGTCTGAAAAAATTCCAGCACTGCTTTATCTTCAAATGACGGGGAGTTAGCCAGGTCAATAACCACATCGGTATCTTTCATGGCTTCGGCTAATCCCTGTCCGGTGATGGTATCAATACCCGTTGCCGGAGAAGCTGCAATTACCTGGTGGCCGCTCTGACGAAGGTTTGCAACTACTTTGCTTCCAATGAGGCCGGAGCCTCCGATAACTACGATTTTCATAATTTTTATTTTAATTGTGATAACCGTAAAAGGCCAATCAAATGCCAGGAACATAAGTTAGCTGATAACCAATAAGATAAGCAAATGAAGCCCTGTTATTTTTCACTGTATTTCGTGAAAGCACAAATAACCTCACCATATAAAGGGAACACCGAAAGGGATTATGCGGAGGATGGCTCAGGCAAAATAATCGCTCTTGCTGATGCCTAATTTTTTCATTTTAGAGTGCAGGGTATTGCCGGGGATCTTCAATATTTCAGCAGCGCTGCCGGCGCCGGAGATCTTGCCGGCACAACGTTTCAGTATTTCAATAATGTAACCGCGTTCAACTTCTTCCAGCGAGCGGTTTAAAAGATAGGCCGGCTCCTGCTTGCCGGCATCAGTATGCCGGGGTATATATACATCATCCAGGGTGCCGTCGGCTGCCAGTAATATGCTGCGCTCTATTAAATGCTCCAGCTCCCTTACATTACCCGGCCAGGTGTAGCTGCGTAATTGTTGTATTACTTTAGGCGCAACTTTTTTGATCTTACGGCCGCTGTTCCGGCTGTACTTCTGTACAAAAAATTGAGTAAGCGCTTCAATATCTTCCAGCCGGTCACGTAAGGGCGGCAGGTGAATCGGAAATACATTCAAACGGAAATACAGATCGGCACGAAAACGGCCGGCTTTTACCTCTTCTTCCAGGTTGCGGTTAGTGGCTGCAATTAAACGTACATCGATCTTTATGGTATGCTTGCCGCCCAGGCGTTCCAGCTCACGCTCCTGTATCACGCGTAATAATTTGGACTGTGCTTCCAATGGCAGCTCCCCAATTTCATCCAGGAACAGCGTACTGTTATTGCCCAGCTCAAACTTACCAATGCGCCGGTCAATGGCGCCTGTAAAAGCGCCTCTTTCATGACCGAACAATTCACTTTCTATAAGGTTTGCCGGCAGCGCAGCGCAATTAACCTTTACCATCAGCTTATCCTTGCGGGGCGATGCATTGTGAATAGCCCGGGCGATGAGCTCTTTGCCGGTACCGGTTTCGCCCAGTAGCAGCACGGTGCTGTTGGAATCTGCTACCAGTGATATCAGGCGGTATACTTTCTGCATTTCCGCGCCGCTGCCTATAATTTCTGAAAAATTATAAATGGTTTTGATCTGCTCTTTCAGGTAATCATTTTCTACTTCCAGCTGCTTTTTATAGGCCAGCAGTTTTTCATTGGCCTGTATATTGGCAATAGCAATGGAGATCTGTGAGCAAATTCCCTGCAGCACCAGCTTACTCAGGCGGTTGGCCAGCAGCCAGATGGTGCCTATATTCTTATCACCTGCCCGCAATGGCAGGCTGTATACATTTTTTAAGCCGGTGGTTTTCCAGAGCTTTGCGTAGGCGTTGCCGCTTTTCAATTCTTCCTCCACATTAAACATCAATCCTTCCTTACTGGCCAGCACCTGCGCGTTATAGGTTTCTTCGATGGTAACCTTGTTGGCGGACATTTTATCAAAATCCACTTTTGCTTTTTCAAACAAGGTCGGGTCATACATGAACGGAGACATATGGAAGCCATCGTCATCTATCACCCGGATCATGGCCAGCTGGGTATGCATGGTTTTATCCAGCACCCTGAAAATAGCATGCTGCAGGTCCTGCTTGGTTCTTACCTGTGTTATATCATTACTGAAATCCAGCAGAAAGGCCTGCTCCTCCTGCTTTCTGCTGATCTGCTCATTGGCCATGATATTAGCCAGGGCAATGGATATTTGCGAACAAATACCCTGCAGCAGCGGCACATTCACCTCTTCAATATCAAGGAACAAAATGCCATGATTCGTGTCCGCATTACGCAGCCGCACCCCTAAAAAGTTTTTGAATCCCATTGCCTTCCAGCTTTGCAGGTAAGGCGAGGTGATGCCGCGTTGTATTTCCCTGTCAACATTAAACAATAAAGGAATGGGGCTATCCAGCACACGGTTCTGCAGCCCGTCGTTAATGGGATACCGGGCCTTTTCCAGGGCGCTTATTATCTTTTGATCATGCTGCCATTCACCCAGGTCGTAAACATAAGGGCTCATGGACACATTATCTTCATTGATCCTGCGGATCACATAGCCGCTCTTCTGATTCAGCTTGCCTATTGCAGAGCGAACGGCACGGGCCAGTTCTTCTTTCGTTCTTACCGTTGCAATATCACTGCTGAAATCCAGCAGGAATGATTTTTCTTTTTCCTTGTTAAGCAGCTCCTCATTTTTGATGATGTTCGATACTGCGCCCGACAGCTGCGGTGCAATATCTTTCATAACATCTCTGAACTCGCTGCTAAAGCTGCCCGGCTTATCGGAATAAATATGAATAAAGCCCATGGGCTTTCCTTCTTTCATGAGCCGCGTCATTAAGATCTCCCTTATACCTTTTTCATAATTAACGCGTAAATAAGCGGGGCTGCCCGGCAGGTCCATGATCTCTTCCAGTAAAAAAGAGATGGGGCCATCTGCCTGCAATACAGACTGGATCACCGGTTCATTCAACGAAAAACGGGAGTGCACCATTTCCTGGTACCTTGGATGCGACCGGATGGCGGAAGCTTCATTATCCAGCAGGAAAGAACCATATGTTTCGTCTTTGTAATCGATCAGGGTAACAATGGTATGCGTAAGATGATATAGGCCTTTGATCCGCTTTTTGAAAAGGATCAGCAGGTCGTTCTTATCACGGACCTTGGTGATATCATCCCCCAGCTCTGATAACAGCTTTCTTGTGCGTTCAAGGGTACCCCTGGAAGGCGCAGGCGTTTCAGATACAGAAGGTTTAGCGCTTTTCATGAAAGCAAGTTATATAAAATACAGTTGGGGAAGGAAAATTTTCACAGAGAAAACGTTGGCCTTCACGGTGTTAGTTACCGGATCACTGTTACCGCTCCCCTGAACAAAAAGGTGGTACCATCCTCGCATACTGTTTCTATCGCATATACGTAGCTGCCAATGGGCGCTACCCTGCCCTTCCAGATGCCGTTCCAGCCTGCGGTGGCATTGTTGATCTGGAAATGTGCTTTTTCAAATACCAGGCTGCCCCAGCGGTCATAAACACGCATCCACGCCACTTCTTTTATGCCGCGCCCTTTGGGATAGAACCATTCATTATTTCCGTCGCCATTGGGCGTAATGGCTGTGGGCAGGAACACAGCGCCTTTATCGCAGGTAACCTTTACCAGCACATCATCCGTAGCCTTGCAGCCATAACGGTTCTCCACCTCCACCGTGTAATTGGTGGACAGGTTAGGCAAAGCCACTGGTGTGGCGCAGGCAGCACAATCCAGGTATTCCGGCGGCGTCCAGCTCCATTTTATTATATCCGGGCTGCCTTGCACGCTCAGTGTTACAGGCACACCGGCCATGCCCGTGCGGTCAGGGCCTGCATTGATGATGGGCGATGGATGTACGCTTACCACCAGCGATGTATCATGCGTAAAGCAGCCGTCCGCATCGTAACCGGTTACCTGGTAGGTATAGTTGCCTAACCCTTTGATAGTGGCATGCGGATAAGGACTGGCAACGTTATCCAGGCCTTCTCCCCTCCATACATAATGATCCGCGCCCCATACCCGTAAAGGCAGCACATGTCCCAGGCACATTACCGTATCCGGCGTGGCCTGTATGGTAAATGGCTGCGCCACGCGGATGCTTACTTCATCTGTATTGTTACAGCCGTTGGCGTCCGTTACACTCACCTGGTAGGTAGTGTTTACCTTGGGAGCTGCCACAGGATCAGCCGCCTGCGGATTGCTCAGGTCCAGGGCCGGTGACCATTCATAAGTAATGCCGCCGCCAGCGCTCAGCGTAGTGCTGTTGCCCAGGCATATTACTTCAGATGCAGCAGCCGCATTGATCACCGGTTTAGGCAGTATGTTAATATTATGGCGCGCGGTATCACTGCAGCCATCCTGGCTGGTAACAGTAAGCAACACTTCAGCAGGGCCGGTTTTGTTGTATGCCTGGTTTGCAGGTTGCGGTACATTGCCGGTGTTGCCATTGGCAAAATCCCATTTCCAGCTAACATCATTCACCTTGCTTACAGTGCCGCTAAAGCTTACCGGCGCATCCTGGCAGGCCTGCAAAGGCGCGGCAATAGCCACTACCGGCTTAGGATAGGCATGCACTGTTTTGCTCACCTTTTGCGTACAGCCGAAAGCGGTAGTAGTGGTAAGGGAAAAATTATATGCCTGTATCTTATCCAGGTAAAAACGCGGGGTGGCAGTAGTCTCATTTTCCGTGGGCAGCCCGGCCTCATAGGTCCATTCATATTTCGCATCCTGGTGCAGTTCGTCAATTGAATAGCTGTTGAATTTGGGCGCAAAAGTGATCCAGCCTGCATCACACACAAATGGCGGTACAGCCGTCAACTGTACATCCAGCTTATCTATCACAATGGGATCCTGCAGAAAGGCCGTACCCTTACAACCTGCCTGGTCTGAGAGAATGAGGCGTGGCTTGTAAATGCCGGGATCTTTAAAAGTATGTTTGATGGTGGAATCTGTTGTTTCCAGTACAATACCATCCGTAAAATCCCAGGCAAAATTAACCGCAGCCTGTGCGCTCACCTTGAACTCAATTTCTTTTGTAAGGCAGCCGCCATTGGAGGAAGTAGCGATAGTGGCGTAAGGCCCCTTTACTTCTACTTCCTGCTCATACTCGTCCTCCGTATCAGCATCGCCCACCACTTTCAGCTTCACTTTATACTTACCTGCGTAGGTGTAAGTATGAGAAGGGTTGCTGATGGTGGCAAAGCTGCCATCGCCAAAATCCCAGTAGGTACTGCTGTAGTTAACGGATGTATTGGTGAAACGGGCTATCACCGGCGGACAGCCGCTGTTATTCACAAACTCGGTGGTGACCGTAAAGCCTGCGCTCACGCTGGATACTTTGATCTGTTTCTGGGCGCTGTCCATACAGCCGTTATCATCCTTCACCAGCAGCTTCACGGTGTATACGCCTTTATCAGGATAGTTCTTGTACGGGCTGTTATCCGCAGAGGAAGTATTATCTCCAAAATCCCACTGGTACGTAGGATAGCCACCCGTTTCAGTGGTATAGTTATAGAACCATACATCACCGCCCGGCGGT
Organism: Chitinophaga sp.; assembly: GCF_036569125.1. Taxonomy (GTDB): domain Bacteria; phylum Bacteroidota; class Bacteroidia; order Chitinophagales; family Chitinophagaceae; genus Chitinophaga. The sequence goes on from NZ_DATCRF010000514.1 coordinate 15,925, forward strand.
ATCAGCGTTGCGCTGGGCACAAAATCCGCATTGGGGCCGTTCACCTGCAGGTACGAACCAACAGCGGAGCTGGTGCAGCCGTCTTCGTCTATAACCGTGAGCCTTGGATTGAAATAACCGGACCTATTGTAAGTGTATTTGAAAGGAGGTGCGGTAAAGATCTTTGCGGGGGTACCATCGCCGAAATCCCAGCTCCAGGTTTTTATGGGTTTGCCTTTTGAAACGTCCGTCTGGTCAGTAAAGGTGAGCTCCGTACCCCGGCATTCCAGCACATCCGGGGAAAGGAATGCAGCCAAAGGCCCGTGTACGTCCACCACAACTCCATTGCTGGTGTCCGGGCATCCCTGGAAGTTATGCGTTACAAAGCGGATGGTATCTTTGCCAGGCTTCAGGTTCGTAAAAGAGCTCTTCACATCATTATAATTATACCAGTCCGGAGGTGTGCCGTCTGAAGAGGACCATGCATAGCTGTATGAGCCATAAATAGATCTGTCAATAGACGTTACGCTGGTATTAAGTGTTTCGTTGCTGCACAAGGTTGTTTTGTCGGTAGTAATGGTAATGGGCGATGGCGCATACACATTAATACCCATCGAATCGGTGCTGGTACAGGTTCCGTCGGTAACGGTCAGCTTTACCAGGTAGGCTCCTGTTTTATCGTATTTGTGTTTTACCGGGCTTGTTTTTGTGGTATATGTATCCTCCCTGCCGTCTCCCCAGCTCCATTTCCAGCTGTTAATGGCGCCCAGTGATTGTTCATCAAAGGTCATCTCCGTACGGTGATCGCAGTCAATACCCTGCATGGTAAAGCGCGGGAAAGGGTTCACAGCTTTGATATAGGCTGTTTTGGTAACGGATCCGCTACAGCTGTTATTGGAAACGGTCAGCGTTACCGTATAGGTGCCGGGCTCCCGGTAGCTGTGCGCCGTATTCTGCCCATAGCCATAATAATCATCGCCGAACTGCCAGCTCCAGGAATTACTTCCTGCATCTGTGCCGCCCACATCTGTAGTACCATTGAAATGCACCCAGTTGTTGCCGCAGATCTGGGGGGCTTCGGGGGATGAGAAATCAGGTGTTGGTTTTTTATACACTCTGATTGTATAACCATAATTCAGGCCCACTGTTCCTTTACAGCCATTGGTGGTTGTATAGGTAAGCGTTACCGGGTAGCTGCCCTGCTTGTTATAGGTATGTGATGGCGTTGGATCTGTTGATTTGGGACTGCCATCGCCAAAATCCCATTCATAGCCGGCAATGGCGTCACCGGTGCTTACGGAGCTGTTAAAAGCAGGCGTCAGTCCTTCACAGCCCTCTAAAACACTTGCGTATGCATTGATCTCAGGTTTTTGTACATATATATAACGCTCTGCGCTGCTGGAACAGCCGGATGCATTGCTGGCTACCAGCCTTATATTAAAATATCCCAGGTTCCTGTAAGTAACGGAAGGGCTTTGCTGCGTGGATGTTTGCCCGTCGCCAAAGGTCCAGCTCCAGCTGCTGGCGCCCTGCGATTTGTCTGTCAGCTGCACAGTGGCAGGCACATCGCAGATCGCTTTCTGATCAGTCACAAAATCAGCCACCGGCGCAGGCTTCACAACAAAATCCTTTGTCACGGTCTCCTGGCATTTGCCATAGTCTGCCGTCATGGTCACCTTTACAGTGCCGGCGCCGCCGGGATAGTAATTGGCATAGGAAACATCATAGTTATAAATGTATCCTTTGTCAACACTCCAGGTAACATTGTTGGCCTGCGGACTATTGGCCGTATTAAAGGTGGCATTGGCGTTTTCGCAAATGCTGGCCGGCAGCTGAAAATCAGTTTTAAAGTTGGCCACATTAATATCTCCGGATGTTTGCGTTGCAGTACAACCTTTATCGCTGGTAACCGTAAGCGTTACCTTATAAATGCCTTTGGCAGTATAGGTATGCGGGCCGGGGGCAGCGCCTGCAGCAGTGCCGCCATCGCCAAAATCCCATTTATAGGTAAGGGTACCAGGCCCGGTGGAGGTATTGGTAACCGTTAGCGCGCCGGGCGCAGTACATAGGAATTGGTCAGACACGTTGAAATTAGCCTTCAGGGAGGCCGCTGCATCTACAATATTGCTGATCTGTTTTGATGCCGTGCATCCGTTACTGTTAGTAACGGTAAGCGTAACAACAGGCGACAACACATTATTGTAAGTATGCACAGGGTTGCTGCCTGAACCGGTAGCGCCATCCCCGAAATCCCAGCTATAGGTGGCAATGCTGCCATTCACCGGGTCCGATCTGTCTGTGAAAGTAACGTCAAAGGGTATACAACCTTTTGCAGGGCTGGCGGTAAAATCCGGTTTGGGCTTATCCCATACAGTAACCGTTTTTTCCGCGGTGCTGGTATTGCCGCCTGCGTCCTTCACGGTCAGTGTTACCTTATAGTTGCCGGGGGCAGTATAGGAAGCGCTGGGGCTTTGCTGCGTAGAGGTAAATCCGTTACCCAGGTTCCATTGCCAGGAAACAGGGTTACCGGTGGAGTTATCTGTGAATTTGGTGATGAGGCTTTCGCAATCGCTGGTTTTAGCGGGGGTAAAATCAGCTTTTACCTGCGCATGGGCAGCAACACTCAGCAAAACCATTATAAAAAGTAAAGCATAGGTAAAGGCAATACTTCGGATTGCCTGGGCATTTAGGGACATAACTAGCAGTTCGCGGCGGAAAAGTAAGGAAAAATTCTAAATCCCAATTAGAAAAATCCTTTGAAAAGCGCGTTCGTATAGGCATTCACGGGAAGTCAGCCGGATATATATATAATAAAATTTAACCGGCAGGGAGGTATCCGGAGCAACGGCCGCTCAGCCATCTCATCTTTCCTCACTTTGCACCGGGAGCTTTCCAATCCTTATAAATAAACCGTAACGCATCGTAGTAAGCAACCATAGGCTCGGTCATATGCGTTTCCGTTGGGTAGTATTTATACTTATAATCAAGCCCTTTCAATTCCTTATGAACAAGCAGGGTGTCAAACTTTAATAAATTAGTGTGAAAGGAACTGCCGTCTGATACGCCCTCACTGGCATCACTAAAAAAGAGCGTTTTATTGAGCATCGCGCCTTTTGCTAATTTCTTATCCGCCAGTTTAATTACATATTCCCCATCCCACCAAAAGGAAGGGCTTACGGAAATATAGGCATTGAACATATCAGGATGGGTAAGCATGCAGTAAATGGATGCAATGCCGCCAAAGGAATGCCCGGCAAAGATCCTGAAAGGCTGGGTCTTGTAGTTAGTCTCAATGCATGGCATTAACTCCGTCTGTATGAATTGCAGGAATTGTTCGCTGCCGCCGCTTGGCTTCATCCAGGAAACGGCGCTCGTGTCTGGTTGTCCAAAGTAATTAATAATGCTTTTTGTTGGCGTAAGATCCCTTGTGCGCTTTGTATTTACAATACCTACTACTATCATTTGCGGTATTACACTTACATCCCACCGGCTTAAATAGTCGGTATATTGGGAAAGCATATCAAAGTGGCTTTCACCGTCCATTAAATACAATACCGGAAATCGTTTGTTCACATTCGTAGAATCCGGCTTTGGATAGTGAACATAGATGGTACGGTCTTCATTCAGTATTTTAGAGGAAATTGTTATAACGTCACTCGAAAGATGATTGTATAATTCCTTTTTTTGAGCGGTTGATTGTAATGTGAAAAATAAAAAAAGAACGGCAATACTTTTAAAGAGGCAGGAGCTGTTCATATTTTCCGGGCGTTTTTGGGACGGTTGTCAGATAGGCGGGATTATTACCCATCACGCTAATATACTCGAAATTTCAATCCAAACCGGTGCATGGTCGCTTGTTTTCTCCCAGGCTCTCACATGTTTATCTATTCCGCCTGCCATCAGGCGCTTTCCCAATCCGGGGGATAATAAAAAGTGGTCCATGCGGATGCCGGCATCTCTTTTGAACGCATTACCAAAATAATCCCAATAGGTGAACATTTTCTGATCCGGGTAAAGCTTACGTATAGCATCTGTCCAACCTTGCTTTAACAGCTTTTGGAATGCAGCACGGGGCTCAGGAAAAAACACGGCATCATTCACCCAGCGCTCCGGCTTATGGGCATCTAATTCTGTAGGCACTACATTATAATCCCCCACCAGCACAACAGGCAGGTTCAACTTTATTAAGCGCCCTGCTTTCGTGATCAACCGTTTAAACCACATCATTTTATAATCAAACTTAGGTCCCGGAGCAGGGTTCCCATTTGGCAAATAAAGGCAAGCAATAATAACACCGTTGATCTTAGCCTCAATATACCGGCTTTGCACATCTTCCGGATCGCCGGGAAGTCCCTTTTTTATCTCTTCCATCTTATAACCATCCTTTGCAAGAATAGCTACGCCATTCCAGCTTTTCTGCCCATGCCAGATTGAGCTGTAGCCGATATCTTTCAGGCTTTGCTCCGGAAATTTTTCGTCAGATGTTTTTAATTCCTGCAAACAGGCAATATCCGGCTTTGCGTCTTGCAGCCAGCGGAGCAATACAGGAAGCCGGCCATTTACTCCATTAACATTATAGGTTGCAATTTTCATGCAGGAGGTTTTCATTTTTAGCTATAAAAATCAAGCCAATTGCCTTTCCTGTAAAAGATAAAAGGCAGGGGAGATAGTACGCTACCTCCCCTGCTTTTCATTTATAGACTTGATGAATATGCCTTCAAATCCGGCGGTTATCTTAAACCTTTTCCTTTGCTTCCGCTGCGGTAACTGTTTTGCCCAGCGCGCCAAATTCATGCAGATCGCCAAACACCTCTACACGGATGGATTGATCAACCCCGCCAACACGCACCGGCTCAAAACCATTATCGCGGATCAGCTGCTCTATATCCGCATTAATGCTGGTATCATCGGTAGCATAGAACAAAACAGCAGCTGCCGGTTTTTGGAAGGCAGCGCTTTCAAGCGAAGCAGCGCTCAGGCTTCCAAACGCTTTGACAAATTTTGCATTTTCAGGCAACAGGGCAGACAGGATATTGCCTGCTGATTCTTTTTCCCCGATAATTTTTTTGAATCCGCCCTTATCATCCGGAGCAATGGGATTGGAAGGATCAACAATAATTTTTCCCCGGAGCTCTGTGGCGTACTGGTTCAGGAATTCTTTGATGGTGGCAAACCAAATCGCCAATACAATAATATCCGCCTCCCGGATAGCAGCGGCTACTTCCATGGGCTGTGCCAGGCTTCCAAGCTCTCCGGCAAATTCCTGCGTTTTTGCCAGGTCCCTGCCGGCCACTATTACAGGGCGCTTGCCTTTTACAAGGTTGGCAGCCACTATTTTGCCAATATTACCCAGCCCGATGATCGCAACCTTTTTTGATGTTCTTTCCTGTGTCATAAAATTCAGTTGAAGTTTTATAGATGAATTTTTCTAACACAAAGGTCACCCCGTTGGATAGTTTTATCCAATGAGCTGCATCAAGAAATAGTATTGATCCAGGTTAAGGTTTTGGTTTGGCCGTTTTGCTCAGCCCATTCCGCAAACGGCTCAGGCTCTCGGGGGCTATGCCTAAAAAAGCGGCGATCTGTACCTGTGAAAGACGGTTAACCAGGTGGGGATAGATCTCTATAAATGATTTGTACCGGTCTTCAGCTGTTGAGCTGATGTTTTGTAATAACCGCTGCTGCAGCCTAATGTAGCTGTTTTCCATCAGCACCCGGAAAATGCGGTCAAACTTGGGCGCCTGTGTAAAAAGCGTAACCAGGTCATCCCGCGTGATCTGTAAAGTAACGGTATCCTCCAGCGCATCGATGTTGAGCTGAGAGGCCTTTAAACCGTGAAAGCTGCCAAGATCATTCACCCAGTAGTTTTCAGCAGCAAATTGCAGGATATGGGTGTTGCCACGGTCGTCTATTTTATACAAACGCAGGCAGCCCCGCACCACAAAGTTTAAGTGCGTACATACATCGCCCTCCTGCAACACATATTGCCGCTTGCGGTAAAGGCGGTGATGAAATTTTGCCTGCACTAATTCTTTCTCTTCGTTTTTCAAAGGTATCAGGCCGTTAAAATACAAAAGCAGCGGTTCAACCGGGTTGTGTTGAGACATAAGTTACGTTTGCAGCATCAAATATAATCATTCATCTGAATTGGATATCCGCATCAAAAACATTATACTTGACCCCCAGTATTAACCAGTGACCACAGCTTATGCAGCAAGCTTCAACAGAAACATTCAGCGTTCATTTCCCATCCATTTATGAGCACATACAAACAGTTTGGGAAAATATCCGGGGAGAACACAGAAAAGATGACGACTGCCTTTCCTATATCTCCATTAGTTTGGAGGAGCTCAGCTTTTATAATGAATACCAGGGCGATGATCTCCTTACCCGGTTCCGGGAAAGCTGCCTCGATCTTCGTGGGGCCGTTGAAGTGATAGCGGATAAAACATTGCCTGTTGCGGGCATCAGCTCATGGATAAGAACCGCGCAATCCCCGGAAGGCGATTTCTATTATTTCGGCCTGATCCCCATCAGCAGCGAATATGGTTACAGCTTCACCGGTGATTGTAAAAGCCATTCACGGGAATTTTATGAGCCCTTGTTCGATGAGATCTGGCAAAGCCTCCAGTATTTTGGCAACCCTGCAGCAGTCCAGGAGAAACGGGACACAGCGCTCGATGCGCTCATCTCCAAATCCCAGGTAACAACTATAGACAATACGGAACAGGATAGCAAAAATTTTGCACCCTTCTCCATTCCCGCGGACGGTCAGGAATACTGGCAGATCGGAGACCATATGTTTATGCTTACGGGAGAAAGCCAGTGTAACATCTCCGATGCCCTGTATGTTAAAATTGAAGCGCAGGCGCCTGATTATATAAACCCGGAACAAAGCGACATTATCAACGACTATAATGATAGAAAGGTATACCTGCAATTCTATTTCAAGGGCATCTATAATTCCGGTATTCCCACCGGCAAATTCCGCTTTGAGAATGAACGCGAGCACACTGGCCTGTCCTACTTGTGGAAAGATGGGTTTCATTACTTACAAAACCTTACTGCAGAGGTGACCCTGGAAAAAGGCTGGCTTGGTATCAACGGATCCTTTAACCAGTACCCGGTAAAACTGGCGGTTAAACTGCCTGCAAAAGATCTGGCCTGGGAGAACTACCGCTTCCTGAGCGCACCCGAAGTGAGCACCGCTGCGCCGGACCTGGTGCGTCAGCTATGGCTTACCAACCCTTATCCCGGCATATTGGAGGAAACCCTTCAGCCGTTAACGCAATTACAGGTATTGTCGATTGATTATCAGGATAACAAACAGGCAGCTGATTTTGAAGCAATCCCCAAAGCGCTGAAACGCCTGAAGGAGCTGAAAGAGCTTTCACTAACAGGCGTTCCTGCATTGAATAGCCTGCCGCAATGGCTGGGCGATCTGAAAAAGCTGGAAACCATCCGCTTGTCGGATAGCAAGGTAGAAGGTATTCATCCTTATATATTACAGCTGCCTGTACTAAAGAAACTTTATCTCAGCGGCAATCAGCTGCAGTCCATTCATCCTGCCCTGCCCGAAAGCCTGGAAACGCTGGTGCTCTCAAACAACAGGCTTACTACAGTACCCGCATCTGTAAGCCGGCTCCAGTACCTGAATATTGAAAATAATCCGCTGCAGCAGCTCCCTTTGGGCTTGGAGAAGATCCCCCAATTGAACCTGGAACTGGAAAAGAAAATGACGCTGCTGGATTATACCTATAAAGGTGCAGATGGCCAGGGAACCGTTAAATATGATGATAACCGCTTTTATGCAAGATATGATCCGGAGCTGCTACAATTGCTGGAAGACCAGATCAGCGCTGCCGGATTAACCCCATTCCATGAAGGATTGCTAAACCTTACCCGCAGATCCGTGGCGCTGCAAACAACGGAAGAAGATGACTATAGTGAAAAAGGCAATCACCGTTTCGGCGGTTTGCCGGACCTGCCTCCTGGTATGAATTATCCTTCCTTTATTGACACGGATGAGCAGGTGAAAGGCTTACAGTTTATTGCCCAGATCAATTGCGCCGCCATCGCCCATCTGCAGGATTACCTTCCCGGAACCGGCATCCTCTATTTCTTCATTAAAGACCGTGAAGATGTGGAGCCGACCGTCTTGTATTACAACGGCGATAACAGCGATCTGCAATCAGCAAAAGAGCTGGATATTGAACCGGAATTCATCTATGATCAGGGCGGTATATACACTCCCTTCCGGGCCGGATCCGGGAAATACGCCAGCATCCCGCAGATGTATAACACCCGTAGCTTATATCCGGAACTGGCAGACATGGAAGAGAGCTACGATAAAGCGGAGCAGCTGGCAACCGGGTTAAAGGCGCCTTCCGTCAGAACATTCCATAGCATAAACGCTTATGTATTCAAACAGCATGATACCCCGGAAATGGAGGCTGTGTATAATAAAAGAGGTAAACCGGAAGAATGGATGGTGCTCCTGAAAGTAAGCTCGGATAATAATCCCGGTTTCAGCTTCTGGGATGCCGGTGAAATTTACTTTGTTATCCATAAGAGTGACCTGGAGAAAAAAGATTTCTCGAATGTGTATTGCGGGCTGGAAAGCAGTTAACTCCTAGTGCCTTAGCCGCACCGTATCCATAATATGTTTTTGCGCCACCCGTTCAAATAGAATGCGGTGCCCCGGTATATTCAGATGGATGCCATCCTGGTCGTATTGCTTATTGATCGTATTATCAGGGTTGGCAAAAGGCTCCCAGAAATTAATCACTTTATCGCCATAGGTGGCCAGCAGCCAGTCGCGCATTTGCGGCAATGTATTACGCGGATGTCCGAAAGTATTGGTGCGTGGCTGGGTAGTGGTTACCCACACCGGGATCTGTTGATCCGTTGCCGCTTGTATGATGGTGCGGAAATTAGCCTGCTGCTCTTCCAGGCTGTAGCCCGCTGCGGCGTCATTGGTGGGAAGGTTGATGATAATAGCGTCCGGATGAAAGCTGAGCGCCTTGGTAATATTCCTTTCCGTATCCGGTTCCGGCCGGCCTGCTTTCCGGGTACCGGTGGGCATTACTTCGTAGGTGGAATAGCCGGTCTTCGAAATGTTCCGCACTGCAACCTCCGGCCCCAGTGAATGGGCAAAACGGTTCACCCAGCAGCTGTCTTTCGGCTTAATGCCGTAACCTTCCGCGGTGGACGAGCCCACAACAACAATTGTATACCGGTGATGATCCGGGGTGCTTTTACAGCCAATGGCCGGCAACAGATACAGGATTACCGCTGCCAGTTGCGCAGCCGCCGCATTTCTCCACATGACGAACAGATTATAAGGTACGGGAATAAAAAGGTAAGATAATTTATTTTTGATTATCATAAAAAAGCCAGCACCCGGAAAGGTACTGGCTTCTATATCGCGTTCTATTTGCCGTTATTGTTTAATGATCTTTGTCCTGTTCACTTCATTTGCTCCATTCTTAATCCTCATGATATAAATACCAGCCGGCAATGCAGAAATATCAAGCTGGGTATTAGCCTCGCTCATTTCACGGCGCAATACCACCCGGCCGTTCACATCAAACATGCTCACTTCTGATTTTCCTTTGTAGCCTGAAAGGTTAATGTTCACC
>NZ_DATCRF010000515.1:0-4979 GCF_036569125.1 Chitinophaga sp.
TAAAACCCAGGTAAGGTACTGCCTTTAATTCATCATCAGAAAAAGGCCTTACGCTGCGATACGCATCAATAAACACCTGGAAGTCGCTGTCAGCAGCTTCCTGCGTCATTTTCCCGTTGGCAACATGAAAAAAGAAATGCAGGAAAAAACTGGCCACATCATTCGCCAGCCATCCTTTCCCGGTAAAGTCAAAATCAAAAAAGGTAAGCTGCCCCTGCTCATCAAAATGAAAGTTCTTGGGTAAAAAATCATACTGCAAATACCCCTCGCTAAAATTGTCAGTAGAGAGCTCACCTAACCGCGCTATTACTTTCTGCGCAGTATCCTTCAAATACGTATATCCTTCTGCGTGATCCTTAAATGCAGGCGCCAGGGTTTCCAGGGGTTGCAACAGCAGGCGATTAATATCGTAGGTTTCGCGCTCATGCGGCAGCACCAGGTTGGCAGTAATGTTATGCACCTTTGCCATTTCACGGCCTACCAGCTGCAGCTGCGCTTCCGTCAGGTCATAAACATTGCTGCCTTTGGCATAGCTGAACAATACCCCGTGCCGCAGGCCTTCCGGCGCATTAAAGTCCTGGATCTGGTTGCCCTGCAGGTCCGCTATGGGATAGGAAACAGCGGCGCCGCCTTTGTGCAGATGGTTCAGCAGTTCTACCTCTCCCTTAATCTCGTGCAGGGTATGGTGGCTGATCCGGTACACTTTAAAAATGTACACGGGTGTACCGGCCTTTTCTATAATATAGGTATCGCTCACATTGCGCAGCAAAAGGCGGCAGGTAAGCGCAGGATCGCCATATTGTTGTATGATAAAGGCTTGCAGGGCTTTGGACGAGAGCATGGAGTACTGCACGGGGAAGGTGCTCATGGGTAAAAAATTTAGGGACGCAAGGTAACGGTTAAAGTTTGTATTTCGTAACTTTGCCGCATGTCAGATACAGAAAGCTTACAGGAATTCTACCAGCATAAATTTAATTTCCTGCCCAATAACCTGCAGCAGGATATCGGTCATTTTAACGTATTCCGCCTGGAGGACTGCGTAGGTCCTAACGGCACACAGGTCAAATACCGCCGCCGCGAGTATTATAAGATCACCTTTATACGGGGCGAGAATATTTACCATTATGCCGATAAAAGCCTGAAGGTCAATGGCAGCGCCCTGCTGTTCTTTAACCCGCACGTACCCTACACCTGGGAAAATGTGTCCGACGACCCCACCGGTTTCTTCTGCATTTTCAGCGAAACCTTTTTCACCGACCGTACCCGTAACAGCCTCAATGAGCTGCCCATGTACGCCAATGGCGGCAAACCGGCCTATTTGCTTACCCCTGAGCAGGATGCCCATGTAAGCAGCCTGTTCCAGAAAATGCTGGACGAGATCAACAGCGACTACATCTATAAATACGACCTGCTCCGCAATTACGTGATGGAGCTCATCCACTTTGCCCTTAAAACCCGGCCCTCCGAAAACCTGTACCAGCACCCCGATGCCAATTCCCGCATCTGCGCCGTGTTTACAGAGCTGCTGGAGCGGCAGTTCCCCATAGAGCACCCCTCACAGCGCTTTTCCCTGCGCTCTGCCAAAGACTTTGCAGAGCAGCTGGCCGTGCATGTGAACCACCTGAACCGCGCCATACGGGTCACCACCGGTAAAACCACCACGGAACGCATTGCCGAAAGGCTGGTGAGCGAGGCCAAATCCCTGCTCAAGCATACCGACTGGAACATCTCCGAAATAGGCTACTGCCTGGGGTTTGAGGAGCCTTCGCACTTCAATAACTTCTTTAAGAAACACACCAGCATTCCCCCCTCAGCTTTCAGGGCTGTTTGAATTATGTAACCATTTGTTTGAAAGGTGTAAGGCCCGCCAGGGCTTAGGGGCGTAATTTTGATCCATCAAAAATGTTTAACGATGGACAAGCAACAAGTATGGTTCATAACCGGCGCCTCCAAAGGCCTGGGACTCAGCTTCGTAAAACAGCTCTTACAGGCAGGTCATATGGTAGCCGCTACCTCCCGCAATGCGCAGGACCTCACCAACTCCGTTGGTACAAGCTCCTCTCAGTTCTTACCCCTGCGGGTTAACCTGGCCGATGAGAACAGCGTGGCACAGGCCCTGGAACAAACCGTAAAAACCTTTGGCAGGCTGGATGTAGTGGTGAACAACGCCGGCTATGGCATTGGCGGCAGCGTGGAAGAAGTAACAGATGCAGAAGTACGCCAGGCCTTTGATGTAAATGTGTTCGGCACCATTAACGTCATCCGCAGGGCGCTGCCTTATCTGCGCAAACAACGTTCCGGTCATATCATTAATATCTCCTCCATTGCCGGCATTACAGGCGGCACAGGATGGTCTATATATACCGCAGCCAAACACGCTATAGTAGGTTTATCCGAAGTGCTGGCTGCCGATGTGCAGGAGCTGGGCATTAAGGTGACCGTGGTAGCACCCGGCGCTTTCCGCACCAGCTTCCTCACACCGGAATCACTGGCCATCACGGATAATTACATTGAAGATTACACCGCCGTTCACGCCACGCACGACAAGTTCCGCAAAATGAACGGGCAGCAGGCCGGCGATCCGGAAAAGGCCGTAGCAGAAATGATCCGCATCACCACTGTGCCTAACCCACCCCTGTACTTCCTCTTAGGCACCGACGCCTATAACCGCGCAGTAAACAAATTGGAACTATTAGGCCGTGAGTACAAGGCATGGGAGAGTGTCACAAAATCGACGGACTTCTAAAGAATTAATAATTAAGAATGAATAATTAATAATCGTATTGAAGGTGCACGCCTGCTGCAACTATCACAAATAGAAAAGTCCTGCGCAATAAGACGCAGGACTTTTCTATTATAGTATTTTATTTAATCCCCTCCTCAGCTATCACCCGCTGCATTAAATTATTAATTATTAATTCTTAATTATTAATTACAACAGTAACACATCAATGCGGTGCGCCTGCACCATCCCCGCCTGATCCGACCAGGAGAACACCGTAAAATATCCATCCTGCGAAGCTACCAGCGCCAGGGCATCCCGTTGGTCATGCACGAATTGCGCGGCCGATAGATGCCGGGTGCCTCCCAAACTGGAAGGATGGATCAGCTTGGGGCTGCCATCCATTACCGGCTCCATTAACAGCACCTGCTCCACCCGGGTGGAGTTATGCGCGCGGGTGATCTTGGCGCCAAAGGTCAGCAGCTGATGCCGGTCGTTGATCACAGTAGCGCCATCTACAGCAGTAAGGCCGGTCACGTTCTCCACTTCCCGGCGCAAAGCATTCTGTAAAAAAATATCACTTGCACCCTTGCTGTTACAGCTGGATGATACCAGGTCGGCTACACCGGAGAATGCCGGCACTATCGGGTATTGCAGGGGATGGATCAGCGACGCTTTCCACTCATCATGCCGGGAAGATACTACCAGCAAAATGCCGCCCCGCCCGTGCGCCCGCATGGATACGGCGATTTGTATCAGCACATTTACAGGATCGTTCCATACAGCCGATGAGCTAAGCCCCAGCAGGGAGGTCAGTATGGGCGGACTATCCGGCAGCAGGCCGCTGTTCTCGTCCACCACTTTTACCTGGTCGCCGCGCAGCACCGCCACGTTCATGAACTTGCCCAGGCCAATAATGCGGCGCTGCTTCACTACCAGCAGTGCCGGTTCAGATACGTCCAGCACAAAGCAATAGTCCGGCAGTTTAATAGTAGTACCCCAGATGTACAGCTCATCCCCTTTGTACCAGATGCCTACATGCACGCCGGCCCGCTCTACACCCGGCGCCAGCTTGCTGAGCGTTTTGGCGTTCAGCGGCAGGTGCTGTGCAAACAGCAGCGGTTTGCCGGCCTGGGAAGGCGGCAAAAAGGCCAGGGATATTTTGGTGGCGTTCCCTTCTTCTTTACGGAGGCTGGCCCAGAAGGCCGTGTCAATCATCTTTTCCACGATCCATGCCTCCGGCACAGATGCCAGGTTCCGCTCCCCGTTCTCCAGGGCCGCAGTCTGATGTTTTAATAAGATCGATGCTATTGTGTCGGCAACCTTACCAGCAGCCTGGTAAGCGGTTTCGTACGTCAGTTCCATACTAAAAGTATTAAGGCCATGTTTCCCTCTAAGGGCTTTCTCTCTTTTCGATACAAATTTAACCTTTTTTACTGCACAGAATTGTCAGGAAATGGTATCCCCGGGGTAAGATCCTCCTAAAACTCAAAAGGCCCTCCTTGAACGGAAAAGCCTTTGTAAGTTCTATTTGAATTTGGATGAATGACGGTTATTTGGGCAGATAATGGAACCGGCCCCCCTCATATACATGGGTTTCCGTATTACCCGCTAAAGTAAGTGCAACAGTCCTTACTGCACTAACCGGATAGCTATCACTATTGTATTCGTAAGTATAGGTGGTGATTCCGCTAAACCCGTTAGTGGTCGAAAACGATTCTTCAACCTTATTATTAACAGAAAGATATTGAGGATCGCCCAGGAAATAATAATAATGCGCTATACTCCTGTAAGGGTTGGGCTTATCCTCATAACGATAGGTCCGGGTAGTAGTAACCCATTTTTTTGTCGCCCCATCTATATATGTATTGGTCACAACATTTTTAACCAGGTTATTTTTCTCCCAGGTATAAAAGTTAACCGTAGTATCTGTTTTTGCCGTTGAGGTAAAGGCATAGGTCGCCGTTAACTGTCCCTGGCTATTATAAACCAGGGAATCATATGCAGTGCCACTGGTGCTTTCAGGATGGTCTATCTGCACCACCTGTCCGGCGCTGTTATAAGTTAGCACGGCCATGATCTTCCCAACAGGATCGTTAATATCCCTTGTGAAACTGTAACGTTTCATTCGACCATTCTCATAGAAAGGGTAAATGAAAAGAGAAGTATCCGGCGGCAAACCATCAAATGAAATATTGGCGAACCGCCTTAAGGTTCCATCCGTATTATATTCAAGTGCAGTGCTATCCGAGGGCGA
>NZ_DATCRF010000516.1:0-8682 GCF_036569125.1 Chitinophaga sp.
CTTTTATAAGCCATTTACCACCATCTTCCTCCATAGCTCCTTTCATTTCTTGCCAGCTCCCTTTATAAACCACTCCTATCATCTTCCTCCATTTCTCCACTTACCTGCCATACCTCCCTTTCCTTCATCTTCCTATCTCTACCACCTGATCAGCCACAGCTGTATTCACGCCTCCACTTCCTCCGCACTCACCTCCATTTTCTTCCCCTTTCCTTCCTTATTTTTCGCCTTCCCGCAAACATTTCCAATTTTATGCAATCGATTGTATATATTTGATTTGTTGCACAGATTTTCACGTTATCAACTGATTTAAATGATCCGCTACCTGCTTTTAACCGGACTTTTATTTTGTTTATTATCACCCACAACCCACGCCCAGCAAAGCCTGCGCCTTACCCAGTCCTGGGAATTCCTCCGCGAAGACTTAGGCAGTGTTTGGGAAGCCGTACGCCCCGCAGCAGAAGGCAGTCCTGAATCAGTGCCTTTATGGGAAAAGGTAAGCCTGCCACATTGTTTTAACGCAAGGGATGCGGTAGACCCGGATGTAAATTATTACGAAGGGCCGGGCTGGTACAGAACCGTATTAGAGGTAAAGAATCCTTACACGCAGGGCCGCACGCTGCTGCACTTTGAAGGCGCCGGTCAAAAAACAGATGTTTACATTTTCACCACTAAAGTAGGCCACCACACCGGTGGTTACGATGAATGGACCGTAGATATTACAGACGCCGTACAACAGTTTCTGCAAAGCGCAGATGCTAAACGTTATAATGGCAAAGTGCCGCTGGAGATCCGTTGCAGCAATGCAAGGGATGTGGAAATGATCCCTTCTGACATGTCGGACTTTAACGTGTACGGGGGATTATACCGTTACCTTAATCTCGTGTATACGCCTGCGTTATCTTTTGAGCAGCTGCACATACAGGCGCAGGTAGACGCGCAGGGAAAAACAGGCACTGTACGGCTGCAGGCTGCTTTCCGCAACCCATTAAAGCACACACAGGCCACCCTGGATATTAACGTGCTGGACCCGCAGCAAAAAGTAGTACAGCACTGGACACAGCCGCTTACCCTGCAGGATAGTGCACAGGTGCTGCAACCTTTCACTCTTAAAAAGCCTTTGTTATGGTCGCCCGCACAACCGCAGCTGTACACCATACAGGCGCGTTTGAAAAGCAGTGCCGGCGAAGCCGTGTGGAGCGGGCATTTTGGCTTCCGCAATTTTGAATTTATAACACATGGGCCATTTATGCTGAATGGCAAGCGCTTATTATTACAGGGCACCCACCGGCATGAGGATGGCGCCGGGGTAGCTGCTGCGCTTACAGAAGACATGATACGGCGCGAAATGCAGCTGATCAAAGATATGGGCGCCAACTTCATTCGCCTGGGCCATTACCAGCAGTCACCATTAGTATTGCAGCTGTGCGATAGCCTGGGGATATTGGTATGGGAAGAAATTCCCTGGTGCCGCGGCGGCCTGGGAGGAGAGGTGTATAAAGCGCAGTCCCGCCGCATGCTTACCAACATGATCACACAGCATTATAACCACCCGGCTGTGATCCTTTGGGGCCTGGGTAATGAAAACGACTGGCCCGGCGATTTTCCGGAGTTTGATAAGCAAAAGATCCATGCTTTTATGAGCGAATTAAACACGCTGGCGCATACGCTGGACAGTACACGTAAAACCACCATTCGCCGTTGCGATTTCTGTAAGGATATTGTAGATGTGTATTCACCCTCCATCTGGGCTGGCTGGTACCGCGGCCGCTACACGGAGTATAAGGATGAAACGCTGAAAGCTATTGCCGGCGTGCCGCATTTCTTTCATGCAGAATGGGGCGCCGACAGCCACCAGGGCCGGCATGCAGAGTACCCGGAAGAAGCCGTTAAAAAAGTAGCTACCGGCAAAGGCGCTGATGAACGCACCGGCGATTTTGCGCTCACCGGCGGCAGCGCACGCGCCTCTAAAGATGGCGACTGGTCTGAAACATATGCCTGTAACCTTATTGACTGGCACCTGAAAGAACAGGAAACCATACCGCAGCTTACGGGCAGCGCTTACTGGATCTTCAAAGATTTTTCTACCCCGCTACGGCCGGAGAATCCCGTGCCTTATGTGAATCAAAAAGGCGTAGTAGGCCGCGATCTTACACCTAAAGAGGCTTATTATGTATTTCAGTCGTACTGGGCTACACAGCCTATGGCGCATATTTACGGGCATGGCTGGCCCATACGCTGGGGTAAGGAAGGAGAAGAAAAAATGATCTGGGTATACTCCAACTGCCCGGAAGCAGAGCTGTTTGTGAATGGTAAAAGCTATGGCGTAAAAAAGCGTAACAGCCAGGACTTTCCGGCTGCAGGCCTGCGCTGGCAGCTACCTTTACACAAAGGCAGCTACCAGGTAAAAGTGGTGGCCCGCAATGGCAAACAAACAGTAAGCGATGAAATTACTTTTAACTGCCAGTCCGATCCCTGGAGCAAACCGGCCCGGCTGCTGCTGGAAAAAACAGCAGTTAGCAATGATACGGTAACAGTAAAAGTAAAGCTGGCGGATGCGCAAAAGATCATCTGCCTGGATGCAAAGGATTACATCAGCTTTTCCATTGCCGGTAGCGGCACATTAATAGATGATCAGGGCACTGCCGGCGGATCGCGCAGGGTACAGCTGGTGAACGGGCAGGCGCAGATAAGCATCCGTTTAAATAAAGGACAGAGCGTGGTAGGAGCTACGGTACAGGGCGTGCCCGATGCATTTATTAATCTATAGTTTTGAGAGAACAGTTTTTCTTACTCTAACTTTTGCGTTATGAAAAAATATGGCTTGCTGTTTATTTTACTTTCCTGCACCTGCATGCTGGCAGCCCAAACACCGGCTACGCAGCAGGCCTGGCTGCAACGCGTTATAAAAGACCAGCGTACATTTATCCTGAAAAGAGCTGTCGACGCCATGCAACAAACCCCGCTTACCATTACAGCGTATAGCTGTCCCCGTAGTGCAGGCGGTAAACATGATTTTTATTCAGAAGCCGATTACTGGTGGCCTAACCCAGCCAGCCCGGATAGCCCATATATTCAGCGGGACGGGCAAACCAACCCGGATAATTTCCTGGAGCACCGCAGGGTAATGGTACGCTTTAGCCGTATTATGGGCGCACTGGCAGCAGGTTACGTAGTTACAAAAGATAAAACCTACCTGCGCAAAGCCCTGGCGCATGCGCACGCCTGGTTTGTAGATCCTGCCACCCTGATGCACCCCAATTTGCAATATGCGCAGGCCATTAAAGGCCGGGTTACAGGCCGGGGCATTGGTATTATAGATACTATTCATTTCCTGGAAGTAGTGCAGGCATTGCGCATTATGGAAAAAGCAGGCGCCCTGCCGCCGGAAGATGTGAAAACCATTAAAGCCTGGTTCACGGAGTATTTGCAATGGATCACCACCCATCAATACGGGCATGATGAAATGAATGCCGCCAATAATCACGGTACCTGCTGGGTAATGCAGGCAGCTGCTTTTGCAGGATGGGTAAAGGATCAGAAGTGGACAGACTTCTGCGTAAAGCGTTATGAAGAAGTATTGCTGCCTAAGCAAATGGCTGTTGATGGCAGCTTTCCGCTGGAATTAAAACGCACTAAACCTTATGGCTACTCGCTGTTTAACCTGGATGCCATGACCATGGTTTGCCAGCTGTTAAGCAATCCGGATCATAACCTCTGGCAGTATACCACCGCAGATGGAAAGAACATTGGAAAAGGCATGGCTTATATGTATTCCTATGTAAAAGATAAGAAACAATGGCCCTTTGCAAAGGATGTAATGTACTGGGATAACTGGCCCGTAGCTCAGCCCTTTTTGCTGTTTGGCGCCGTAGCTTATAATAACATGGATTATTACCGCTTATGGTTACAGCTGGAACATGACCCGCAGGTAGAGGAAGTGCTGCGGAATGTTCCCATCCGCAACCCGGTGATCTGGTTATGGGATGGGGGATCATAACAGCATAGGGCCTTAACTCTTTGTAGCTATTATTTTAAATGTTAGTTCACAGGTTAATTATACACATCACACAAATGTGTTAACCTGTGAATCACAATTATTTAACGAAAAATTTTCCTCCAAAAACTTGCTTTTTTATAATATTATGAATAGTTTTATATATATGTAAACTAACTATTCCTATGAACTGGATGAAAGACCTATACAGTATTTACCAGAAGCTGGACGCTACTGGTTTTGAGGAGGTGAAAAAAGAGATCCTGAAAGCACAAGTGTACGGTTGCAATGCAGGAGAAGTATACTACCTGGTATTACAGCAGCTGGTAATGATCAAAAAAGACAAGGTACAGATCTATGAAGTGATCAAGGGGGAAGTGGAGAGCATTATTCACCACAGCAAAAGCATGATATACCTGAACTAAACCGGTTATCTTATTTCATCAATCAACTTTTTTGCTTTCCAGTAAATGGGCGCCTGCTCTGGTATTTTCAGCAGCCAGCCAACGCTTTGCTGTTTATCTCCTTCTTTAAGATAGCTGAGCGCCAGGTAAAAAGCGGCGTCGTACCGGTATGGCGACTTATCATCTTTATACACGGTTTGCAGGTCGGTACGGGACTGCGGCAAAAGATTCATATCCAGCAGGCTCACGCCCCGGTAATAGCGGGCGTAGGTGTTGGCGCTGTCCATTTGTAAAACCTGGTTCAGCTGCTCTACAGTTTCACTGAAACGGCGTTTATTGAAATTACGGGCTGCTTCATGCAGCAGCTTAGCGGCATTATTGGTATCTGCGGTATGGTGGTGCACCATTTCCGTAGGGGCAAACTGCCGGTACACATCCTTTCGCCAGGGGCTGATGAATAACAGGCCGGCTATGATGATAGCCAGCACGGTAATGCCCATCACGTACAGTCCCATACGGTTCATATCCCGGTCTTTGCCGTAAAACCAGCGTTGCCGCATATCTACCAGTATCTGGGCCAGCTCCCGGCGGGTATTATCCGGTGTTAAAGCCCTGCGCAGCCATTCTATTGCTTCCTTACCTGATTTTACAATTTCCTGTATACTACCGTTCTCTTTCAGCTCAATTTCAAAATTTTGCTTTTCCGTTTCCGGCAGGGATTGCATTACATACAGGGCGGTTTGTTCATAACTTTTATTGGATAATAGCTTATCGGTTTGGAGCTGATGGCCGTGCTCAAGCAGCTTAGCCATGCAGGAAGGGAAGTTATCCGGCACCAGCCCTGAGGTGGGACGCAGGTTTGTGCCTGCCCCATCTGCCTGGGGAATGATGATCGCCTGCTGTATAGCCGTTTGGCAGGCAGGCGTTAATTCCATGAAGCATTGCAGCCAGTGCCGCTTTTTTTCACCATTGTTGGTGATCTCCTGTACATATTTCAGGTGGGCATTATCCAGGGTGGCCACTTCCGGCTCAGGCGCTTCTGCCACGTTCAGTCCCCTTTTATGCAGCTCTTTACGCCAGGCTATTTTACATACCAGCATAAAAAAAGGCTCAAAACGGGTGGTCAGCTCTATGGGATGCTTTTTGGCATACACATAAATGTCTGTAAGCCCTATTTCAAAAATATGCGCTGCATCTTTTTTATTGCCGCCATGTTGCAGGATGAAGGAGCTAACCTTTTTGGCAAATTGCCGGTAAATGGCATCTATAATGGCAGGGGAGCTATCCAGCAAGCCGTCTATGTATTCGTCGTCGTTATATAAAAGCCGGGTAGAGGTCATACGTTCGCCGGTTGTTTCTTATTATTTAGCTGCCGGTATAAAAGTATAAAACCTTGTCCAACACACAAAAAATTTTGAAACAGCCGGTTCTTTTATACACTTTACGTGCCAGAATTGTGAAGGGGGGTTACATGTCGGGGTATACCTTATGTACCAGTTTCATTAATAGTTCTTTAAGGTGTTTGTTATCTTCTTCACCAATTAAATAAGCGTAGTGCTGTTCCATTTCCTGTACGCCTTCTGTGGCGGCAATCAACAGTTGTTTACCCTTGTCGCTCAGGAATATCATAATGGCGC
Organism: Chitinophaga sp.; assembly: GCF_036569125.1. Lineage (GTDB taxonomy): Bacteria > Bacteroidota > Bacteroidia > Chitinophagales > Chitinophagaceae > Chitinophaga. The sequence continues at coordinate 6,039 of NZ_DATCRF010000516.1, forward strand.
GGTTATCGCTTTCATGCTTGCGGGTTTCAATATAGCCCGCCGCTTCCAGGTTTTTGACCACCTTGCTCATGGCCTGCTTGGTAATAAGCGCTTTTTTAGCCAGCTCATTATTAATAATGCCTTCCGGGGCAATGTTGGCGATCAATACCATATCCCCCATCTTAAAATCCGCATACCCCCGCTGCTGCAGCTGTTCAGTAAGCCGGTTGTCCATATCCTTTTTGATCAGGTTCACCATACGGATCAACATCTGCGGTCTTAGCGCTATGCATTGTTGTAAACGCTCATCCAACGGACTGTTCATGATAGGCTATTTTAGTCAAATATATATTTATTATCTTGTTATGGCCATGGAAGTGATCGACAATATACTGCATTATATACAACAACATTTCAACGAGGATCTGTCCCTTCATAACCTGGCCGCGCAGGCGCATTACTCGCCCTACCATTTCCACCGCCTGTTCCGGCAGCGGGTAGGAGAGGCCCCCAAACAGTACTTATTGCGCTTACGCCTGGAAAAATCGTGCAAAGAGCTGATCTTTTACCCCTACAAATCCGTGTACGCCATTGCCATAGATTGTGGTTTCAGTTCCCAGTCCGTTTTTGCGCGGGCCTTCAAAAATAAGTACCAGCTTACAGCCGAACAATACCGGGAACAGGCGTTAAGCGCCATCAGGGAAAAAACAGCGGCCATTTCCCTGGAAGTGCAGCAATACCCCATCAGCATTACCCGGTCTGAAAGTCTGCACCTGGCCTGTGAATTAACGGTCCTGCAGGAGGAGCATATTATGCAGGCCTTTAAAAAGCTGCATCGCTGGGCCGCTGCACATGAGCTGCTGGACCAGCACCCTGAATTTTATGGCGTATTCCTGGATACACCCTTCACCACTGCCCTGGCCCAATGCCGCTACCTGGCAGGCATTCGCCTGCACCGCCCTTTTACCGGCCGCGAAAGCTATACCACCAGCCCTATGACCATAGCGCAGATACCGGTAATGGGCGAGCTGGAAATTGCCATGGATTATACCCTGTTTGTAAAGCACCGCTGGCTGCCCGAAAGCGGCTACCGGCTTATACAGGGTAATCCCGGTTATGAGCATATTACCGATATGGACCTCTCCAAACCATACTCCCGGCATACCCGCATTATTTGTATGGGCCTGCAGCCGGAATAGCAAGAAATGCAAAACGGATCGCAAGAACCGGGAAAAGCACCGGTAATGGCGTCGCTACCTTTGAGACATCCAACAAACAAAAAGTTTAAAGATGTCACAGATGAAAGTTGTTATTGCAGGCGGTACCTCCGGTATAGGACTGGCTGCTGCTGCCTTGTTAGCAAAAGAAAATGCAGCGGTTACCATTACCGGCCGTAACCCGCAAAAAATGGAAGAAGCCCTGGCCACGCTGCCCGCCAATGTGAAAGGGCAGTGTGTGGATGCCGTTAATACAGACCATATCAAAGCATTTATGGCTGCCCACGGCGCTATAGATCACCTGGTAATAGCGTTAAGCGGCGCCAAAGGCGGCGGCTTATTTAAAGAGCTGGACCTTGCGCAGCTGCAGGCAGGGTTTGCAGAAAAATTCTTCCCGCAACTGCAAACCTTGCAGGCAGCATTGCCCTACCTCTCCGCAAATGGCAGCGTAACCTTGATTACAGCGGTGAGCGGGCATGCTAAAGCGCCCGGTACATCCGGCCTGGGCGCCATTAACGGCGGCCTGGAAATAATGGTGCCCATACTTGCAAAGGAATTACAACCCTTACGGGTCAATGCCGTATCTCCCGGGGTGATTGATACGCCCTGGTGGAGCTTTTTACCGGAAGAAGCCCGTTCTGCTACTTTTCAGCAATACGCGCAGGCCGCACCTGCAGGCCGTATAGGCAAACCGGAAGATATTGCCACAGTGATCGCGCAGCTGATCCACAATACATTTATAACCGGGCAGGTGATTACGGTAGATGGTGGGTTGGGGTTGTAAAGATGTGCAGATGTGCAAATGTGCGGATGTGCAAATGGAATGCCTTGAATGAGGCAATGTAACAGGTATGCAAATTGGATGGCTTAAATGATGCTCATGCAGAACGAAATGTGCAGATGAAAATGAATGCCTCAGTAAGTAGTGCGTTAATGCATTAAAAGCAAAATGTGCAAATGACAAGCTCCCGGCCAATCATTTGCACATTTGCATATCTGCACATTTACAAATTACTTCATCCCTCTTCCTATTCCCATCTCCAACCCCCGCAGCTCTGCCAGCCCGCGTAAACGCCCGATGGCGCTGTAACCCGGGTTGGTTTTCTTATGCAGGTCGTCCAGCATCTGGTGTCCGTGATCCGGTCGCATGGGAATAGAGGTATTACGTTTGTTCATTACCGTTAAGATGCTCTTTACAACAGCATACATATCCACATCGCCTTCCAGGTGGTTGGCTTCGTGAAAGTTGCCCATAGCATCGCGCAGGGTGCTGCGCAGGTGAATGAAATGGATATGCTCCCCTAAACGCTCTACCATACCTGGTAGGTCATTGTCGGCACGCACACCGTAAGAGCCGGTGCAAAAGCAAAGGCCATTAGCCGCATAAGGTGCTGCTGCCAGCAGCTCGCGGGCATCCTGTTCGGTGCTTACCACGCGGGGCAGGCCCA
>NZ_DATCRF010000517.1:0-2077 GCF_036569125.1 Chitinophaga sp.
CTTTTATAAACTGCATGCCTTTGAGCTTGGGCAGGTGAATATCCAGGAACACTACATCTACTTTTTCTTTTTGCAGTATTTCCATGGCGTAAATGGCATCGCTGCAAATGCCCTGCAGCTGCAGGAAAGGCACCTGCTGAATATAATCGCTCAGCACTTCTGCGGCCAGCGGCTCATCTTCCACAATAAGGCAGCTATATTTTTGCATGGCTATCCAGGTTTATGGTCAGGTATACTTTAAAAAGCGTGTGCTGGTCTTCTACCTCCAGGTGATAATCTTTATACATCAGCTCCAGCTGCCGCCGCACATTACCTAACCCGATATTATCTGTTACGGGGTGTGTACCGCCATTTTCTTTTGTGTTCTCAATACGGAAACTAAGGCGGCCTTCCCGTAATTTAATATCAATGTAAATAAAAGAATCGAAGCGTGATTCACTAACGCCGTGCTTAAATGCATTTTCCACAAAAGGCAGCAGCAGCAGGGGGGCCAGGGGATAGGCCCCATTGTCGATCTCTTTTTCAAAAGTAATGGTCAGCCGGTCGTTATAGCGGATCTTTTCCAGCTCCAAATAATCATCCAGCATTTTTATTTCGTCGGCAACGGGTATAAAAGTTTTGCTGGTTTCATACAGCATAAAGCGCAGCAGCTTGGAGAGCTTCATTACAATTTCTGCGGTGAGGTCTGATTTTTTACGGGCCAGCACATAAATATTGTTCAGCGTATTGAATAAGAAGTGCGGGTTGGTTTGGTTGCGCAGGAACTTCAGCTCTGTTTCCAGCTTTTCTTTTACCAGGTTCTTTTCCCGCTCCTTGCTGGTAAGCTGTTTGCGCAGCAGGTGCAGCGTAACGGCGGTGCCGGTTACAAAACCAAAGTCCATAACAGCTACCAGCAGGCTGCTGCCGCCAAACATGGGCGAGGGTTTCAGCAAACCGTGATAGATATTCATGTACACGTAATAGGAGAATATTGCGCGGTATGATACAAGCACTACTATAAACACCAGGGTAATGTAAAGGGCTTCCAGCCAGATGCGGCTGCCTTCTTTCAGGATCCTGTGCATGGAAAAGCCCAGGATGAAATAGATGAAGATCATTTTAGGGATACCGGCGGCTATGCCGGCCATCACGGCCATTACAAAGGCTTTGCCTTCCGGTACCTGCGGAATGGCGGGGGCTACCCACAGAAATTGCAGTAACGAATCCTGCAGCAGGTACACTACCCAGAATAAAATATGCAGTAAAAACCGGCTCATGCGATTTCAAAAATCGTAAAAAAGGCGGTTATTACTGCATAAACCTATGAAAAACGCTTATCGTTGGACGAAAAGACGGTTTTGATGTGCAGATGTGCAAATATGCAGATGTGCAGATGGATTGGCGTTTGTTGTTTAATGTGCTGGTGTTTGTTCAGCTAACAGCACCCGCATTCATCTGCACATTTGCACACCTGCATATTTGCACATTAGTCAATCAGCTCCATTTCTTTCAGCCTTGCAGCTGCTTCCAGCACCATAGTACCACTTAATTGTGTGGTAAGGTCGGTGGTGGTAATAACGCTGGTCCAGTTGGGGCTGAAGATCACCTGCGGACGGGATGTGCCCTGCAGCCACAGTGTTTGCGCATTCAGCTGCAAAAAGCTGGCAAACTTTGTTTTATCTGTGCTGCTAAGGTCACCGTCTGTGATCAGCAGCATAAGATAGCGTACCAGTGTGCCTTTGAATAAACCGCCATCGCCCTGGCCTTCATCTTTAAGGATATTGCTTTTGGTAAAATCACCGGAGAGGGAGTTGTTGGCTGTTTTCAATGCATCGTTCAGGTAGCCCTGCTCACCGGTGAGCTTATACAGCTCTATACCGGCGCCAATGAACACGCCCTGGTTGTAAGTGAACTTCCAGTCTTTATTCACCTGGCCGCTGCCATCCTGGTTAATACCGTCGTATACCAGGCCGGATGCCGGATCTACCAGCGTGGTTTTTTGCCACTGGTAAATTTTCTTTGCCCAGTCCATGTCTGCAGGGTCCTGCGTTACCTGGTACATACGCGCGGCAATGATACAGGCCGGTGCATTGGCGGG
>NZ_DATCRF010000518.1:0-2076 GCF_036569125.1 Chitinophaga sp.
GAATCAGAAAAACTGGTGCAGGAAGCCCTGGATAAACTGATGGAGAACCGCACTACGGTGGTAATTGCCCACCGCCTTTCTACTATACAACACGCCAATGAAATAGCTGTGCTGGACAAAGGTGAAATAAAAGAGCGGGGTACGCATGACGAATTAATAGCATTAAACGGAATATACAGACGACTCGTTGAAATGCAGGAGTTTAAGTAAGCTTTTCACCCCTGCAGCCACTACCCCTGTTGGTACCATTTTTGAGGCTTGGTAGCCCTACACTATGCCATTTTGGAAGAGTTTTTAGGTACACTTTTTTTTCACCCATAACAAAACAAAGCGTTCCCTATGATTTCAATCGTTATTCCAGTTTTAAACGAAGGGGCCACAGTACGGCAGGTTATCAGATTAGTTAAAAAGACCACACGCAAGGTAGAGATCATTGTAGTAGATGATAATAGCCGGGATAACACTGTTGAAGAAGCCATGAAGGAAGGCGTACGGGTAATTACCAGCAGCCAGCGCGGCAAAGGTATATCCATGCGGGAAGGGCTGATGGCCGCCAAATATGATATTGTGATGTATATAGATGGGGACATTCTCACCTATCCGGAAAATATTGTGGAATTATTGACCGATCCCATCATTAACGACGAATCTGATTTTGTTAAATCTTATTTTACCCGGCAGGCCGGCCGCGTTACGCAGCTGGTAGCCAAACCCCTGTTAAGCATTTTGTTCCCGGAGCTGGCGCATTTTCAGCAGCCGCTGAGCGGTATGATCGCTGCGCGCAAATCATTCCTTTCCCGTGTGCAGTTTGAAAATGATTATGGGGTAGATATTGGCCTGCTGATAGATATGCATGTGCTGGGCGCCCGTATAACAGAAGCCAATATCGGAAAGATTGAAAATGCCATGCAAACCTGGGAACAGCTGAGCAAAATGTCGCGCGAGGTTTCCCGCACCATCTTACACAAGGCAGAACACATGAACCTTCCGCAGGAGAACCTGGAAACCCTGGGTAATATTAACCTGATACGGGAGCAAATGGAATACTCCATCCTGGAATCTATTGACAAGCTGCATAAGATGGTGATCTTTAACCTGGATGAAGCCGTTTTTACCCAGGATTACCTGCAGCTGGCCGCCAGCGCTTTTGACTGCGAACTATCCCTGCAGCAGATACTGGAACACTACAGCGATCCGGTAACCATACTGGAGCATACTGCTGCCCTGTTCCGTGACCGTAACCTGGCAGAGCTGCTGGAAGTAGCAGACGCCATCCCCATAGTACCGGATATTAAAGCAGTGGTGCATGAGCTAAAGAAGAGAGGTTATGCCTGCGGCCTGATCACCGACGGATTTGAATGTGTGGCCCGCCATATCAAAAATAAGCTGGGAATGGATTTTGTATTTGCCAACCGCCTGCATTTATACGATAGCGTGGCTACCGGCGAGATAAGCATACCGGAATATTTCCGGCAGCCCAGCGAGGATGGCACCGATGCATTGCCCCACTATAACAAAAAGAACATACTGCCTTATATAGCGCACAAATACCACGTAATGCCGCAGAACATTATTTATGTAGGCAGCGGGGTGGATGGATCTGACCTGCTGAAGGAAGCAGGTATAGGCGTGGCCTTTGATACGCAGGTGGAGTGTATTGAGAAAGTGGCTGATAAGATCATTCCCGGCCCTTACATGTCGCCGCTGCTGAGCATAGCGCAGGCCAGCCCGGAAAAGTTCCGTTTAAAGCTGCCGCCTATCAGTAAAAAACAAGTACGCCGTATCGGCATTGGCAGCCTGGTAGCGCTGGCCGGTGCAGGACTGGTGTACCTGGCCGCCCGGCAGCTTAAAAAGAATGATGAGCAAAAACCGGCAGCGCTGCTGAATTAATTAACAATGAATAATTGATAATTAAGGGGAAGTACTGCATCACGCAACACTTCCCCTTATTAGTTATTAATTCTTAATTATTAATTCTATTTACTCTTGGCCAGCTTGGCTTCAATGCTCAGCGTGGCGTGCGGTACTGCGCGCAGGCGGGCTTTGTCTATCAGCTTACCGGTTACGCGGCAAATG
>NZ_DATCRF010000519.1:0-14409 GCF_036569125.1 Chitinophaga sp.
GTATAAAGTAGGGAACCCGCCGGGTGTGGCTGTAGGCCTGGCCTGGACCTATGTAGGCGGCGATATCCTGTTTATAGAAACCAGCCTGAGTGAAGGGAAGGGAGAATTAAAGCTGACGGGTAATTTAGGGAACGTGATGAAGGAATCAGTGTCCACAGCGCTAAGCTATCTGCAGGCCAATGCTTCAGATTATAAGATAGATCCAAAAGTATTCTCGCATAAAAATGTACACGTGCATGTACCGGAAGGCGCTGTACCTAAAGATGGTCCCAGCGCAGGCGTGACTATGCTTACGGCATTATCTTCTGCCTACACCGGCCGTAAGGTAAAACCTTACCTGGCTATGACGGGTGAAATAACCCTGCGCGGACAGGTATTACCGGTAGGTGGCATCAAGGAAAAAATACTGGCGGCCAAACGCGCCGGTATTAAGGAAATATTGCTTTGCTGGCAGAACGAGAAAGATATTAAAGACATTAACCCGGACTATATCAAAGGCCTGAAGTTCCATTTTGTAAAAGAAATGACGCAGGTGCTGGATATAGCGCTGATGAAGAAGTAATTACGAATTGTCAATTACGAATTACGAATTGAGTACTTCATAAACTAAAAGGCCTGCGTTCAAATGCAGGCCTTTTAGTTTATAACATCCCCATCCCCACTAATCATCCGCTGCATTCCAATTCGTAATTGCTCATAATCATTATTTATTTTCAATGGCATTCATGTTCCGCTTTTTGCGGAATCGTAATTGATTAATTCGTAATTCTCACTAATTTACGCTCCAATGTTACGCCGCTGCTCCCTTCTCATTAGTCTCCTATGTTGCTCTTCCCTGGGCTTTGCGCAGGTGCTGGGGGGTAAAAGCGTTTTCCCTTTCCTGGACCTGCCGGCAGCTCCGCAGCTTACCGCCCTGGGTAGCATGAATGTAAGCCAGCAGAATAACGATCTTTCCCTTACGCTGGTAAATCCCGCTTTGCTGCGCCCTTCCATGCATGGGCATTTACAGGTGAACTATACCAGCTATTTTGCAGATGTGAACTATGGCCATGCCATGCTGGGATATTATGCAGATAAGCTGCAAACCACTTTTGCCGGCAGCGTGCAATATGTACATTATGGTACGCTTACACAAACAGATGCTGCAGGTAATGTGCAGGGCACTTTTAAACCGCGGGATATTGCATGGCAGCTATCGGCCAGCCGCCAGTATTTAGAGCGCTGGCATTACGGCATTAATTTAAAGTATATCCATTCCCGTTATCAGCAATATGGTTCCAGCGGTTTGGCGGCAGATGTAGGTATTACTTACCAGGATACCACCCGGCAGCTGCAAATAGGGCTGGTGGCCCGCAATATGGGCGCCCAGCTAAGCAGCTATGTGAATAATAATAAAGAGCCTTTACCCTTTGATCTGCAGATCGGTATTTCCAAACGCCTGCAGCATTTGCCATTACAATTATCCGCTACCCTGCATCACTTATACCAGTTTGATATCCGTTATGCGGATCCTGCGCTGGAAGATGAAGGGCTGGTTTCAAACGGGGATACAACCGGCACCGGCAGTAAAACATTTGATAAGCTGTTCCGCCATGTAGTGCTGGCTGCGCAGTGGGAGATAGGGCGGTATGTAGAGCTGACTGTATCTTACAACCATTTACGCCGGCAGGAGCTGGCAGTATCCGGGCAGCAGGGCCTGGGTGGGTTTGGCGCAGGCATCGGTATTGTTACTAAAAAGATCCAGCTACGGTATGCCCGCTCCTGGTACCAGCGCGCAGCTGCCTTTAACCAGCTGGGTATTAACTTCCCTTTACAGCAGTGGGGATTGCTAAATTAGAAAATGTGCAGATATGCGGATGTGCAGATGAATGCGTGGAATGTGCCAATCCATTTGCACATCTGCATATTTGCACATCTGCACATTAATCCACCAGCTGCCTTTTATACAGCTGTATGGTATTTTCCAGCCCCAGGTACAGCGCATCACATACCAGGGCATGCCCGATAGACACTTCTTTTAACTGCGGAATATGCAGCTTAAAAAAGCGCAGGTTATCCAGGTTCAGGTCGTGGCCGGCATTTAGTTCCAGGCCAAGGGCTACTGCTTCCCGGGCGGTATTCTTATAATCGTTGAACAGCTGCAGGTTCTGCGGCTGGGTGTAAGCATTTGCATATTCTTCTGCATAAGGGCCGGTGTACAGCTCAATACGGTCGGCGCCGGCGCTTTTGGCGCCTGCTACTTTATCAACCTGTGCATTCAGGAAAATAGATACGCGGATGCCCGCCTTTTTCAGCTGGCCTATCACATCTTTCAGGAAAGCCTGGTGTTTAACCGTATCCCAGCCGGTGTTGGAGGTAATGGCATCCGGCGGGTCGGGTACCAGTGTGCATTGGTGTGGTTTTACAGCCAGCACCAGCTCCATAAATTCCCGGGAGGGGTAGCCTTCAATATTAAACTCGGTGGTAACCAGTGGTTTCAGGTCCCATACATCCTGGTAGCGGATGTGCCGCTGGTCGGGGCGGGGGTGTACGGTTATCCCTTCTGCACCAAAACGCTCACAGTCCTGGGCTACTTTTAATAGATCGGGCATATTGCCGCCGCGCGCATTACGCAGGGTGGCAAACTTGTTTATGTTAACGCTTAATTTGGTCATGGCGCAAAGGTAAATAACAATGGATAATTAAACAGCTATAAAGCAGAATAGTGAAGGCTGCGTTCCGGACGGAACATGACCTCCACTATTGCTTAAATTATTCCCTTTTCCTTATATAAAAACTTAGTACCTGTAGTAATCAGGTTTGTAAGGACCTGCTGCAGGAATACCCAGGTATTCAGACTGGGCGCCGGTCAGCACATCCAGCTCCACACCAATTTTTTTCAGGTGCAGGCGGGCAACCTTCTCATCCAGGTGTTTGGGCAGCACGTATACTTTATTTTCGTACTGATCATTGTTCAGCCACAGCTCCAGCTGGGCCAGTACCTGGTTGGTAAAGGAGTTGCTCATTACAAAAGAAGGGTGGCCGGTAGCGCAGCCCAGGTTCACCAGGCGGCCTTCTGCCAGCAGGATGATGTCTTTACCATCAATGGTATATTTATCTACCTGCGGTTTGATCTCAACTTTGGTTTTACCGTAGTTCTTGTTCAGCCAGGCAACATCTATCTCAATATCAAAGTGGCCTATATTGGAAACGATGCATTTGTCTTTCATGGCTTTAAAGTGCTCGCCGGTAATGATATCGCGGCAACCGGTAGTGGTTACAATAATATCAGCTTCCTTAACGGCATCGGCCATTTTCTTTACTTCGTAACCTTCCATAGCGGCCTGCAGGGCGCAGATGGGGTCAATTTCGGTCACGATCACGCGGGCGCCGGCGCCTGCCAGTGATTCGGCAGAACCTTTACCTACGTCGCCAAAGCCAGCAACTACTGCTACTTTACCGGCAATCATTACATCGGTAGCACGGCGGATGGCATCCACACAGGATTCGCGGCAGCCGTATTTGTTATCAAATTTGGATTTGGTAACAGAATCGTTGATGTTGATAGCAGGTAAGGGCAGGGTACCGTTCTTCATACGGTCGTACAAGCGGTGAACGCCGGTAGTGGTTTCTTCGCTTAATCCTTTAATATGCTGTATCAGTTCAGTGTAAGTGTCCAGCACCATGTTGGTCAGGTCGCCACCGTCGTCCAGGATCATGTTCAAAGGACGGTCGGCGCTGCCAAAGAACAGGGTTTGTTCTATACACCAGTCAAATTCTTCAGCGTTCATACCTTTCCAGGCAAAAACCGGGATACCGGCAGCGGCAATGGCAGCAGCGGCATGGTCCTGTGTGGAAAAGATGTTGCAGGAGCTCCAGCGGACTTCTGCACCCAGGTGTACCAGGGTTTCAATGAGCACGGCCGTTTGTATGGTCATGTGCAGGCAGCCTGCTACGCGGGCGCCTTTCAGGGGTTTGGAAGCGCCATATTCTTCTCTCAAAGACATGAGGCCCGGCATTTCGGCTTCTGCCAGCTCAATTTCCTTCCGACCCCATTCGGCCAAAGACATATCTTTTACCTTATACTGAAGGCTAAAGTCAATGTTGGATTTAGCGATTGTTGACATGCTTTTACGATTTTGGGCAAATCTACCGTTAATTTATTTTATAGCGTAATGCTCAGTAGAAAAATCCAGATAACTGTCTGTCAATAGTAATTTGTTCCATTTGCCCCGGGTTTTCCACATTTTACCCGTAAAAAATTCTAGCACAAATAAAGTCTGGGCCTGCATTCCGGGCTGTACGGTTATCCCCATAGTTGTTAACATAGTGTGGAAAAATTAAATTTAATTGTTTTGATATATTTATTTTATATAAATTTGATATGAATTTAATATGACAGAAGCCCTATCTATCGGCACATCCAACCTACGACTGTAAGCTAAGATGTTGATATATAAGGCTTGTACGCCAATAATGGCGGGACAAGGGCCAACCCATACAGCAAATATGACATGTACGCTAACAGGGGTTATATGAAAGATCGGTTTCATTGCGCCGCTATATCTGTTGGATTTAAACTATGATGGATGATTAGAAATTTACATGCCTTATGTTAGTGCTGTCCTATACAATGAAAAGCAATACCCGGGTGGTTTGCGCTAAAGCCGTGCAATGGCTGCTGCGGAAACTGCTGGTAGTTGCCCTTTTGCTATTAGCCGGCAGCCCAGTAAGCGCCCAGGTAATTGAAACTATTAATGAAACGGGGGGCACTATTGCCGATCCGGGTTTAAAGATCGAAGTGCTTGCAGATGGCTCGTTCCGGGTATACCGCCTGGGTATGAGCCAAACCTATGAAGGCACTGATGATCCCCGGGGCATTGCTACGTTCATAGGTATGAACCAAACGTTCACCAGTGATCCCCGGCAGGTAAAACAGGTCACCTGGAGCTTTATTTCTCCCTTGTCCGGTTTAGGTACTGCCGCCTCTCCATGGCGCGTGCAAATGATAGGTAATGTGGGTGATTACAGGGGGGTAGCGCAGCACACCATTATCTGTAACCTGAGCTATGTAAAAGATCTTCCTTATTATATACTGGATTATACTCTGGCGGCAATCACTGACCTGCTGACCACCCACGCCAATTTATACCTGGCAGAGCATGCGGTGCTGGATGCCACTACCGGCGACTGGGGCGGCAACAGCGCATGTACTAAAGGATTAGGTCCGGATTACCCGGGCCCTTACGGCACAGTAGGCGTATACCGGGATGATCCCTGTGGCAGCTATCCCACCGGCCGTTCCCATGTAATGCGCATGAAGAACGGCTTTACGTCATTTATGGCAACCGATGCTGCTGGCATGACCGCCAACATACCGGAAAACTGCATACTGGCCAATATATATAATAACACCTACGATGGAACGGAGAACGGCATCATCGTACATAAAGATATGGGGGATGTATTTGGCGGTAATGTGAACGCGGAAAAAGTATATACAGCCCGCATCCTGTCCGGTTATGGAAGCACCATGACGGATCTGGATGCTGTTACCGGTTTAGACCCCCTAGCCCCTGCGGTAACCCGCCAGCTGACCATTGCATTTGAAAAAGATACCGCTTCCGGCATGGAAGGGGATATCCGTCATAGTGCAGATAACCTGAAAATAAAAGTATACAACGGCAGTAATACACAAACCATCGTAGTCACCGCTCCGCTGTATGTACCGGTAATTGCGGCTCCCTCGGGCGCCAATCCTGGTATAGCGGGCGTAGATTATGAATGCAAGCGCGGTATTATGATACCGCCCGGCAGCTATAACAACACCGGGCAGCTGATCAGTGTGGACACCAGTGTTATGATACTGGGTAATACTAATTTGCAGAATAACCGCACCATGACCTTAACGCTGGATAACAGCGTTAATAATAACCTGGTGAAGGTGAACACTTCCAAGAATGTGCTGACGTATACCATTAAGGATGATGAATCAAAGAGCATCACCTTAAATATGCCGGTAGAAGTGGATGAAGGCCAGAATGCCAGTGCAACCGTAAGCCTGCCTTCCGGCGTACTGGCTGCTGCAGATATAACTGTTACGCTTACACGCAAAACAACTTCTACCGCTTCAGCTTCAGATGTGGTATTACCTGCCAGCGTAGTAATTAAGCAAAATACCAACTCCGCTACCTTTACCTTCCAGGCGCAGACTGATAAGATCCTGGAATACCTGGAAACACTGGAAGTACAGGCAGATGCTACAGTGTTAGGCCTGCCGCAAACGGCCAGCGCTTCCGTAAATATTAAAGACCGTACTTACGATGATCCTGCCAACCGCATTATCACCATGCGGCCGGTACCGGGTGTTACGGTAACAGAGCCTTACAACGGCGGCCTGCAATTCAGCCTGCCTGCCGGGGTAACTACAGACATACCGATCAATATTACGCTGGGGGCCATGCATGCTGATCCGCAGTCCACAGCATCCGCATCTGACTATACCATTGCCAGCACTGCATTCTCTATCAGCAGCGGCAATTCCGTAACCATACCGTTCACTGTAATAGATGATAACCTGGCAGAAGGCACGGAGAAATTACATGTAACGGCTACGGCCACAGATGTGCTGTCACGCCCATACGACTTTACACCGTATGATATACAAATACTGGATGATGACGCCAATGCGCTGCAGATACTGCCCACCGCCGGACAAACAGAGATGACGGAAGGCGGCGCAGCGGTAACCTTTACCGTAAGCCTGCCAGCAGGTACTACTGCCAGCGCAGATATTCCGCTGAGCATTACGCTTTCCGGAGAAGGTACAGCGGCCGACATCAGCGCATTACCGGATGCTGCTACCTTTAAAATACCATCCGGCGCCAACAGCGCTACTTTCACCATCAATGCACTAACAGATAACCTGTTGGAAGGCGATGAAAGCCTGACGCTGAACGGCAACTCCAGCGACTTTACGGTGAAACCTTATACCATCACCATTAAAGATGCTACCTGGAGCGATCCGAACAACCGCAAGCTGCAGCTCGACATCATCAGCACCGCTATCAAGGAAGGCAATAACAGCGCGCTGAAAGTAGGTTTTGTAAATAATATAATTGCAGGTAAGCCCATCGTGGTTACCTTAACACATAACACCGCTTCTGTAGCCAGCGCTACGGATTATACGCTGGCTTCCACCACTATTACCATTCCTGCCGGACAGCGGGAGGTAACAGTGCCTGCTTTCATTACTGCACAAACAGACCTGATACTGGAAAAAAGCGAAAGCTTTACGCTGGATGGCGCATCTTCCGACATCCCCAGCTTAACCGTTGCGCCTGACAGTGCAAATATTGATGATGCCACCGGCGATAATGCAGTGAATAAGGTAATAACCATTGCCGCACAACAATCCGTAATGAATGAAGGCGCCGGTTACACGGTTACGTATAGCCTGCCCGCCGGCATTACTACTGAAGTGCCCATTCATATTACGCCTAAAACCGGCGCCGGCTCAACGGCTGCAGATGCAGATTATACCTTTGCTGCCATACCGCCGCTGGATAAAGGCAATCCTGCTGTAACCGGTACTATTAATATTACCGCAGATGGTTTGCTGGAACCGGATGAAACCCTGGTGCTGGACGGTACTTCTGCCGACCTGCCAGGCATTACCTTCACTACGGCCAGTGTGACTATTAAAGACCTGGATTATGTAGCCGGCATGCCTATTACCATGACGGCCGATAATAATACTATTACAGAGGGCAGCACCACAGGTGCATTAATAACCCTGTCATTACCGGCTGGTAAGAAAACCACTTACGATATCCCGGTAACCATCACCAAGGATGCGGCTTCCACCGCATTGGACGGGGAACATACTGCCCTGCCCACCACCGTGATCATTAAGCAGGGCACCGGTTCTGTAACTTTCCCTGCAGCCATACTGGCCAGCACCGACAACCTGCTGGAAGATGATGAAACCATTATCATCGATCAAAGCGCTGTTGGTTTTACAGGCAGCTCCCTTACCATTACAATTAAGGATGGCAGCAACCCGGATATAACCGTGCAGCCGCAGCCTTTCTCCGCCGGCAATAAAGTGGCAGAAGGCAACAGCTACACCGTAAGGGTAGCGCTGGCTCCCGGCATTACGCCTTACAAACCGTTTAAGGTAACGCTCACCGCCGGCAGCGCCTCTACTGCTGCAGTTACGGATTACAGCGGATTGCCCGTAACCGTAACCATCAGCCCGGGCCAGAACTTTAAGGATATAACGTTATCGGCTATATCAGATAATATTATTGAGCCACTGGAGCTGATCCGTTTGAAAGGTACTGCTTCCGACTTTACGGGTCTTACCGTTGACAGCCTGGATGTGTTTATTGATGATGTGACCAGTAAAGATCCTTCCAACCTGAAGCTGAGAGTAGTGGTAGATTCTACTACCCTGCATGAGGGCAATAATGCCAAAGTAACAGTAGGATTTGTAAAAGCGGCTATTACCGCTTCCACTAATATTTCCATAGGCATAGCGCCGGATGCAAGCTTCAGCGCAGGCGCCGCAGACTATACCGGCGTACCTGCCAGTGTGGTATTACCTGCCGGTACCAACCAAATGCAGCTTACCCTGAATATGGTGGCAGATAACATGGTAGAAGGTACGGAGCAGCTGCAGCTGAAAGCTACAGTACCAGCTCCCTACACGGTTACCTCACCGGCTGTTATCACAATACCGGAAGCACCGGTGCAGGTGCTGGCCCTTAAAACGGCTGATGCCGCAGAACCGTCCACCAATGGGGCGTTTGTGATCAAGCTTACCAGCACACAAATGGCCGGTAAAGATGTGAACATAGCATTCACCCTGGGTGGCACAGCCAGTGCTGCAGACTGGAAAGTAGTACCTGCCACTGCTGTTATAAAAGCCGGCACCAATAGTATAACGATCCCTGTGAATGTAACGGACGATAAGCTGGTAGAAGGGGATGAAACGATTACACTGCAGCTGGTATCTGCCAAAATGGGCACTATTACTTTCCCGGTTGATGCTACCGTACAAACGGTAATACTGAAAGATGATGAGAACAATGCAGCGGGCCGCAGCATGATGATAGAGAAGATAGGGAATGCTGCGGAACCTTCTACGAAGGGCAGCTTCCGCATCCGCTTCTCAGATCCGCAGCTAACGGTAATGCGCGATGTGCAGGTGACCTATAATGCAGCCGGCACTGCCGCTGCCGGTTCAGATTACCTGACCCTGCCGGGAACCTTAACGATCCCCGCCGGCCAGAATGGCGTAGCCGTGAACATTACACCGATCGATGATAAGCTGGTAGAGGATACTGAGTTTGTACGCCTGAACCTGGTGAATGTAACCAGCACTATGACCGGTATCACCTGGCCACTGTCGGCCAGCTCGCAGATAGATGTACCTATTGTTGATAACGACACCATGAAGCTGGATCTGTTCTCCACACCGGCTACGGTAAAAGAAGGGCAGCAGGTGCAGATCACCCTTAAATCGCCCAGCATCAATACCAGGGACATACCGGTAGCGCTGAAAGTGATCCATGATGCCGCCAGAACCATCACCACCAGTGTAGGCTCCCTGAACGGTAACGGTGATACGCTTACAGTGATACTGCCTGCAGGTTCTACGGAATACACCTTTACTATTACTTCTTTTGACAATACTACGAATGACGATGAAGGATTTATAAACCTGCAGATCGTGCCTGATCCTTCCGGTAACCTGATCCCGAATTATTTACCGGGACTGGCCAGCCAGATAAATGTGATCGTGGAAGATAATGATCCGCTGGACCTTTCTTTCAACGCGCCGCAGTACATGGTAAATGAAGGCAACAAGCCAGGTGAGAGCATCCTGATGGTGGAAGTGAAGCTGAGCCGCGCTGCATCCCGCCCGGTGACCCTGCCGTACAAGTTCTCCAAAACAGCAGGCGTATCCTTTATTGGTACCGCAGTACCAGGCGGGGATTATGACAGTATTGTAAAACCAATTGAAATAGAGCCCGGGCAGCTGATCGGCTATATACCGATCTCTATTATAGGCGACGACATATTTGAACGGAACGATTCCTTCAGCATTAAGCTGCAGCAGCCTTCCGTATTCTCCGGCCAGAATGTGCCTACTGTAGGAACGCCGGATTCCGCGCTGTGCATCATTATAAATGATGATCCGTTCTGTCCCACCTGTGATACAGATGGTGATGGCATACCGGATGGCAAGGAAGACCGCAATGGCAATAATGATCCTACGGATGATGATGCCGACAATGATGGTATTCCCAACTACCTGGACCTGGATTCCGATAATGACGGGGTGCCGGACAGCGTGGAAGGCTGGATCACCGATGGCCGCTGGGTAAATGATAACAAGGGTAAGATCCGCGTGCATCCTGCTATATCACCCAATGCGGATGGTATGGGTAATGATGCGATGTATGTAGAGAACATTGAAAAGTATCCCAAGAACGAAGTGGTGATCTTTAACCGCTGGGGTGGTACTGTGTACAAAACAAGCAACTATAATAACCAGGATAATAACTTCAAAGGCTTAAACAACGGCGGCAAGGAAGTAACGGACGGTTCTTATTTCTACCTCATTTACATCTATGATGAAACGGGTAAAAAAGAGCAGTATGCAGGGTTTATAGTTATTAAGCGGAAATAGTCAGAACAGAGAACATGGCGATCATGAAATTACATAAGCACCTTTTTAAACTACTGGCAGCGCTGCTGCTGGCGGGGTGCTGCTGGCAT
Organism: Chitinophaga sp.; assembly: GCF_036569125.1. Lineage (GTDB taxonomy): Bacteria > Bacteroidota > Bacteroidia > Chitinophagales > Chitinophagaceae > Chitinophaga. The sequence goes on from NZ_DATCRF010000519.1 coordinate 10,768, forward strand.
CCGGCACAGGCGCAGCAGGATCCTATTTACTCCCAGTATATGATGAACGGGATGGTAATAAACCCGGCGTATATGAGTATGGACGATGCGGTGAACCTTACGCTGGTGGGCCGTAACCAGTGGGTAGGGGTGGATGGTGCGCCTAAAACAGCTTCTCTTTCTTTTTATACTCCGTTTAAAGCAACCAATACCAGCCTGGGTTTTTCTGCCATGAATGAAAAGATCACGGTGCAGTCGCGTACGGGCTTTAACTTTCATGTATCCCAGAAAATAAACCTGAATGAGAACCTGCGTTTATCCCTGGGTATAAAGCTGGGTATGTCGCAGTTCAAGGAAAATAACAGCCAGCTTACTACTACCGATCCCATATTTGCAGAGAATGCCAGTTACATGAAATCTGAAGTGGGCTTTGGAATGATGTTTTATTCGGATAAATTTTTTGTAGGCCTTTCATCGCCCACCTTCCAGAGTTTTGATATGGGTAATAAGGTTAACAAGATCGTTTATAAGTCGCATTACTACCTTCAGGCGGGTTATTTGATGGATGCGGGGGATAATGTGAAAATAAAACCCAACATCCTGGTGCGGAAAGTAAGCGGCAGCGGCCTGGGAATTGATTTTAATACCAGCCTGCTTATTAAGGAGCTGGTATGGTTAGGTCTCTCTTACCGTTCTGAAAAAACCATTACTGGTTTGGTGCAGGTGCGGATCACGCCCAATTTCTCTTTCGGTTATTCCTACGATACGCCTATGTCGTCTAACCTGAAGGGAGCACAGTCTGTTTCGCATGAAATTATGCTCAACTACCGCTTTAACTGGTCGAAAGAGCAGGAATTATCAACGCGTTATTTCTAATTAAGGATTCTATTAACCAAATACACCCGTTTATTTTGAAAGGTCCCGCACAGCTAACTGTGCGGGCTTTTTTTGTTCCGGCTAAATCCACCGGGGAAGAATTGTCGTAAATAACTATAGAAGAATATTACCGGATACACTTACAGAGCATCGAAAACATAAAATGAAGTTGTGTCTTTTTAATGGTTAACATGGGAATCAGCCTGGCATTTCTTACCAGGCTGCTTTTTAAAACAGTCCACTAACCACAGTCCACACAGCTAATGGTCCCGCGGCTTTTCTCAAAGGGCGTGCGTGGGCTTATAAAGGTTTCTGCATTACATAATCTGTCATCAAATACCCATTCCCGATATCGGTATCTTTATTCTTAAGGATGCTGAATCCTTGTTTCTCATAAAAGAAGCGGGCTTTATTCTCGCGGTTCACATCCAGCTCCAGGATCTGCGCGCCGGCTGCTTTTACACGGTCTGCAACCGTGTTTATAAAGAATTTACCTACCCCTTTTCCCTGGTAATTACCATGTACATAGATCTTGTGCAGCTTATAAATACCCGGTGTATCCAGGGTACTGTAAGAGGCAAATCCAATAGGGGAGGCATCATCATACAGCAAAAGGAACTGATGCTGCAGCTCCGTCATTTGTTTGGTTAGCGCAGCGGTGCTGTACATCATATCCAGCATATAGTCTATCTGCGCCGGTGTAAGTATATCCTTATAGGTTGGGCGCCAGATTTTTTCGGTCAGCTCTTGTATCAGCGGTATATCCGCTGTGGTGGCGCCCTTTACTTGTAAGTTCATTTTTGTAATTAAGAATTAAAAATTAATAATTAATAATCCAGGATGCCGCCTCGTCATGTAATACTGGGTGTGTTGCTTAGCAATTAACAGTGCAGTCTCTTCGAATAACAACATAGGTGCCGCGTGAACAAGTTCTGATACTTCAGATAATTGTGTTCACGATTATTAATTCTTCATTATTCATTATTAATTAGTTCTTGCAGCAGCGCGCTGCTGCAGGAACTGCTCCAGCTCGGTTCTGCTAAAGCTGCTCAGGTTCTTTTCTTTGCTGAGGCCTCCTTTGCGGGCAGCCAGGGTGCCGTAGTAAATATCCTTATATCCTTCAATGCTGTGTGCATCCGGGTCAATGGAAATGAGCACATTTTTTTCCAGCGCATAGGGCAGCCACTGCCAGTCCATATCCAGGCGGCGGGGATGCGCATTCAGCTCTATCACTACATTATTGGCGGCACAGGCATCAATAATTTTCTGATGATCAACCGGGTAACCGTTGCGGCTAAGCAGCAGCCGGCCGGTCATATGGCCTAATATGGTGGTGTAAGGGTTTTCAATAGCCTTTAATAAGCGGGCCATGGCTTTTTCCTCCGTCATTTTCAGGATGGAGTGCACAGAGGCTATTACCAGGTCAAAAGTAGCCAGTATTTCGTCCGGGTAGTCCAGGCTGCCATCGTATAAAATATCGGCTTCTACGCTCTTAAAAATGCGAAAGGGGGCCAATGTTTTATTCAGCTCATCAATCTGCTGGTGCTGCGCCTGTATACGTTCAATGCTTAAGCCATTGGCATAAAAAGCAGAGCGGGAGTGGTCGCTGATCACCAGGTATTCCAATCCCTGCGCTTTGGCGGCAGCGGCCATTTCTTCCAGGGTATTTACACCATCGCTCCATTGGCTGTGGGAGTGGATGATGCCTTTAATATTTTCCGGGGAAATGAGGGTGGGCAATTGTTTGCGTTTGGCCAGGTCCAGCGCCAGGCCGCCATTACGCATGCAGGGCTCGATCATATCCAGTCCTGCCCTTTCGAAAATGGCAGCTTCAGAAGTAGCGCCATTGAGCAGGGCGGCTGCTTGTCCGCCTGCATCGAAATGTTCCAGGAAAGCGGCATCTGCGGTGGTTATGAACAATGTTTTTGCAAAGTCTTCCGGCAGGCAGGAATAAATGCGCATTTTCACATGCTGTTCGTGCTGCCATAGCTGTGAGTGGTCGGTATTTTCCAAAAGTGTAAAATCCGGAAGGGCGCTTAGCTGCTGTTCAATAACGGTGGGCGCCGCGCTTACTACCAGCTCAACCTCATCAATAATTATTTCTGTACGCCGTACCTGCCCGGTGAGCGATACCAGCGCCGGGGCTAACATTTGCTGTAATCTTTTTTCCAGCTCCTGCGCCATAGTGGCTATTTCTGCATACAGGAAACGGTCGCGGTTAGAGAAGTAGAACTCAATGCTTTGTTTAACATTGTCCTGCGTTTTTTGTCCAAAGCCTTTCAGCAGGGTCAGGCGGTTTTCATCACAGGCGTATAACAGCTCGCCTAAGGTTTCTACCTCCAGCTCTTTCCAGATGGTGGCTATTTTTTTAGGTCCCAGGCCTTTTATTTTCAGCATTTCCAGGATGCCGGGCGGGGTTTTAATAACAAAGCTTTCAAGTAGGGATAAATGCCCGGTTTGCAGCATTTCCTGGATGGCTTTGTTGGTAGAGCTGCCAATGCCTTTAATGCGGGCAATGTCTTCCGGCGCGGTTTCTTTCAGCTGGCCCGGCAGCTTTTCTATGGTAAAGGAAGCGCTGGCAAATGATTTTGCTTTAAAGCTATCCTCGCCATGGATATCCATCAGTTTGGAGAGGAGGGAGAAGTTATCGGCAATGGTGTAGTTATCCATAAGTGCAAGCTAAAGAAGATTTACGATTTTGCCCCCGGGGGAATTAATAATTAAAAATGAATAATTAATAATTAAGGGGCTGGTAGATCATTTAAATAGAAATTTCCGGTACGGCGG
>NZ_DATCRF010000520.1:0-4715 GCF_036569125.1 Chitinophaga sp.
CCGCTGTACTGTTTGATAAATACTTCACTTATGATATTGCAGATCCGCTGAATAATTATAACGACCGGTTTGTGCTTCCAAAAGGCCATGCAGCTCCTTTGCTGTATGCCCTGTTCGGTGTGGCCGGCGCCTATCCGCTGGATGAGCTAAAGACATTACGCAAATTCGGCAGCCGTTTCCAGGGCCATCCCGTGCCTAAATTTGTTTACGCAGAGGCAGCTACCGGCTCCCTTGGGCAAGGGTTATCAGTAGGGGCGGGGCTTGCGTTAACAGCCAAAAGGGAAGGCCTTCCCACCAAAACTTTTGTACTTACCGGTGATGGGGAGCTGGCCGAAGGACAGATCTGGGAAGCGGCCAATTTTGCTGCCCATGAAAAGCTGGATAACCTGGTGGCCATTCTGGATATTAACCGCCTGGCGCAAAGTCAGCCAACAATGTTCGGCCATCATATGGATGAATATGTGAACCGCTTTCAGGCATTTGGTTTTGAAGTAATATCCATAGATGGCCACAATTACGAAGAGATTGACCAGGCATTTGAAAAAGCGGTAAATAATAAAAGCGGCAAGCCCACCGCCATTGTAGCAAAAACAATTAAAGGAAAAGGTATTTCTTTCCTGGAAGATAAGGATGGCTGGCATGGTAAAGCCTTAAAGAAAGAGGAGCTTCAGAAAGCGCTGGAAGAATTGGGCGATGTGGATGACCAGGCGCGGTTTGCGTTGAAGAAACCTTCGGGAAAATTAATGCCGGTAAATACAGATGCGAAATACCAGCTGGCAACCGCTTTTGAAAAAGGCAAGGCATATGCAACACGGGAAGTGTTTGGTGAAGTACTGGCCTCACTTGTGGAACAGAACAAGAACATTTATGTGCTGGACGGAGATGTAATGAACTCAACCTTCACGGAAGATGTAAAGAAGAAAACACCGGATCATTTCATTGAAGGTTATATCGCGGAACAGAATATGGTATCCGTAGCGGCAGGTTTATCCAGGTTAGGCCGGGTGCCTTTTGCCGCCACTTTCGGCGCATTTTTTACCAGGGCTGCAGACCAGGTACGGATGGCCCGTGTATCGGAAGCCAATATCAAATTTGCAGGCTCCCATGTAGGTGTTTCCATAGGGGAGGATGGCCCTTCACAGATGGCGCTGGAAGACATTGCACTGTTTGGCGCATTGCCCGGCGCTGTTGTATTACAGCCTGCGGATGCCTGGTGTACCGCAAGCCTGGTGCAGGAAATGGCCGCCCATCCCGGCATTGTTTACATGCGTACTTTAAGGCCTAAAACGGACCTGCTATATAGTGAAGATGAACATTTTGACATCGGTGGCTCGAAGCTTTTACGCCATTCAGATCAGGATGAGCTCACCGTGGCTGCTACCGGTATTACCGTGTTTGAAGCGCTTAAAGCGGCAGCGGAGCTTGAAAAAGAGAACATTCATATACGGGTGCTGGATTGCTATTCCATACATCCCATCGACGCTGCTGCATTGCATGAAAGTGTGCATGCCACCAAACAAAATTTACTGATAACGGTAGAGGACCATTTTGAACATGGGGGTATGGGCGATTTTGCTGCAGCAGCCCTGTCAGAAACCGGCGCTCATATCGTTAAAATGGCGGTGCGGGACATTTCTCAATCCGGTACAAAAGATGAGCTGCTGCATGCTGCAGGTATAGATGCGGATCATATAGCGCAAAAGGTCAGGGAGCTTTGTGCGGTGACTGCATAGCAATACTTTCAAAAAGTATATTCTTTATTCTCCCATTGGTAAGCCGGAAACCGGTTACCTTTTTTTGTGCGTTTGTCAGGAAATTAATGGTGCCGTTGTTACTGCTGAATTTCCCGGCAACAGCCAGGTCCGGATCGAAAGTAAAATCACCTAAACGCATGTGATGCGCAACCAGCTTACCATCTTTTACAGAGAGCTGGTAGGCGGTTTCCAGCTCTTTGCTATAATAGGTGCCGGCATATTGATCCAGCTGTGAAGGGTTAATTTTAACCGGTATTACCCTTGGGGCAATGATCCCCCGGTATTTTAGTGCGCCTGCTTTCTCTTTTATTTCCCTGAAAGTAACAGATGAATTGTAGGCCGGCACCCATAGCACGGTATCGGATTTCAGATCGGTGGGGAACTTATCTTCGCCATTTGCCTGTACCATTATACGGCCGTTCTCCAGAGTGAAAGTTACATACCAGCCAACGCCCAGCTGGTAGCTGCCAACATATTTTTTCAATAGCAGGGTATCAACAGTAACGTTGGGCAGCTTACTAAGGTTTTCACGCTTGGGGCCGGATGCAATTTTATCGTTTAAGAACAGTTTTGCAATGGCATTGGTATTGGAGTAAACGTCGAAATTGCCATCATTGCTAAGCAAAATGACCGCAAGCTTTTGATCCGGGAAATTGGAAATGGTGGTGCGGAAGCCTGCCCAGCCGCCATCATGCGCAATATTGGTGATGCCGTTACGCCGGCTCACCTGCAGGCCATAGGCATAATCGATCTTTTGTTTGTTATTGAGCGTGTCTGTTTCTATCATCCTTAGGTACACAGGATCTTTTTGTTCCAGCGCCTGCTGAAAATGTATAACCCATTTAGCCAGATCTTCGGCGGTGGAAAATATTGAGCTGGAACCCAGGGCCGTAAGGGCGTCGTTGCTCTTAAAGTATTTGTTATCGTTAGCATAATAGGAGCTGGCCACATGGCTGATGACCATTGAATAATCGCTTTGCACCAGGGATGCGCGCATATTCAGTGGTTTAAAGATATGCGCATCGATCCATTCGGGGAATGGAGTGCCGCTTACTTTGGCTACAATGGCTGCCAGCAGGTTATAGCCGGTATTGGAATAGGAATATTGCGAGCCTGGCTCAAAATCCAGCTCCCGCTGCTGCTTAACCATGCGCATAATGTCCTCATAGCTGAAGCTCTCATCCCAGCGCCAGCCGGCCGCATGCAGGGTGGCGGGCCAGTCCCTTAAGCCGCTGGTATGATGGATAAGGTTGCGAATAGTGATTGTTTTGCCAAATTGCGGTACCTCGGGAAGGTATTTATGGATATCATCATCAGGTGATATTTTGCCTTCCTGTATTAAAGTTGAAATGGCAAAGCCGGTGAACTGTTTTGATACAGATGCAAGATCAAAAACCGTTGTGGGGGTAATAGGAATATCGTATTCCAGGTTAGCCATGCCATAGCCTTTTTCAAACAGGATCCTTCCATCCTTTACAATTAAAGCCGCTACGCCCGGGCTGCCGGTACGGGCGTAGGTCTTAAACAGGGAATCAATTTTTGCGGAAAGAGCATCAGGGGTATTTTGTGCAATACCGGTCAAGCCGCTTAAAAGCAGCAACAGGGTATAGTATATTTTCATGGTATGCAGAGGCTTATTATATTATACAATGACGGCCAGCACAGGAAAAAGTTGCATGTTTATGCAGGGCTGATATTATTTTGCAGGCCGCATATGCTCGTTGGCCCATGCCGCCAGGTTATACAAATGCGGCAATAAGCTTTGGCCGGCAGTAGTTAATGAATAATCTACCCGGGGAGGAACTTCCGGGTACATTTGCCGGGAGATAAGGCCATCTTCCAGTAAATTCTTCAGGGTAGCGGTCAGCATCTTTTGCGATATATCTCCAATGGCCTCCTGCAGCTGGTGGTAACGCATAGGGTTTCCTGTTTGCCCAAGGGTAAGCATCACCAGCACCGCCCACTTATCGCCAATGCGGCCGAATACATCTCTTACCGGGCAGAAGTCTACGCTTTCAGAATTTTTAGAAAAGATCCTCATGTTAACTTTTTGATTTTCACTATTACATACCTGCGGGTGTGTAACGCACTTACCGGTGCCTTATTTTTTGATCCTCAAATGGTTCCTACTTTTGCCGCCATCAAACCGGTTACAGCAACCAAATTTATAATTATGAAATTAACTTATCGTATTACTACGGTCATTTTCGTGGTACTTATTTTCTTAACGGCCATTACGGATCTTACCCGGATGGATTTTGTGGCTAAACCGGTAAAACATCTTGGATACCCGGATTATCTGCCCATTATGATCGGCGCGGGAAAGCTGATCGGTATAATTATCTTAAGCATTCCAAAGTACACCCGGTTCAGGGAATGGGCCTATGCCGGTTTTACGGTGCTATTTGTTAGTGCGGCCACTTCGCACGCCATTGTGGGGGATCCTGTTGGGAATGTACTGTCGCCATTGTTGTTAGAAGCTTTGTTGCTGGTATCGTATATCAGCATGGTAAAAACGCCTGGCGCGGATAAAGGATGAATACCTTTGGGGGTGGAAGTTCAGCACTAATTTTGTCCGCTTTGGTGAACTTCCATCTGCTTTGCAGGAGGGTTTGCCGGGTTTTGCTTTATGAAGATAGCAGATCATTGTTCAGCTGCATTCTGTAAAAGAAGCTATTACCTGGTTCAAACCGCTCCTGAACCTGATCTGATCTTCAGCGATATCCAGCCGGGAGATGGTTTGAGCTTTGAGATCTTCCTGGTCCAACCTGTTTCTACACCGGTGATCTTTTGTACTGATTATGTCGAGTATGCGCTGGAAAGGCTAACGGGATCGATTATATTTTAAAGCCTTTCACAACAGAAACGCTGGAACGTTCCCTGGAAGAATACAGCTTCGACCTTCAGCCCAACCTTCAACCTTAACCTCAGCTCTCCACCCTCAGTCACAACCCTTAACCT
>NZ_DATCRF010000521.1:0-3373 GCF_036569125.1 Chitinophaga sp.
GTGGAGCTGTTTATGATGGAAGACAGGCCGGCCGCTTACACCACCATAGGCGATCTTTCAACAGATGAATTAGTGCTGAATCCCGAACATCATTTACAGCAATTCCAATACCCCGTTCACCTGAAAACGGCTAAACAGCTCACGCCCGCTGATAAAGGCGATTATTTCCTGGTGTTATTCCGCAAGCCCGACAGCGGGGAGGTGAATTTCATGAACCTTTCGCCCGCGCTGGTAGCCATGCTGGAAATATTGCAGGAAGGCCCGCAAACCATGGATGCCCTGATCCGGCAATGCTGCGCCGCCTGGCAGCTGCAGCTTAGCCCGGAGATCCGGGCTGCGGCGCATGCTTTCATCACACAATCGCTGGAGAACCGGCTGATCATCGGATTTAAAAGCAAACACGAATGAGCATCTTATCATCCTACGCCCGCACGGCGGCATCCCTGGAAAAAGCCAGGGCAATACCCTTATTGCTATTACGGCTCATACTGGCATATGGTTTTTACACACCTGCCAAAATGAAATGGTCTGATATTAACGCCATTGGGGAATGGTTTGGCAGCATGCACTTTCCCATGCCTACGCTAAGCGCTTACCTGGCCGCTACCACAGAAGCCGCAGGCGTAGTGTTGCTTACCCTGGGCCTGGCCACCCGCCTTATTACCATCCCCTTAATGATCGTAATGCTGGTAGCTATTTTTGCAGTACACTGGCCCAATGGTTTCAGCGCAGGCGATAATGGTTTCGAGATCCCGCTGTATTATTTCCTGATGCTGTTCACATTATTTATTATGGGGCCGGGCAGTATCAGTATGGATGAACGGCTGCGTAGAAAATATAGAAACTAACCCTTAGTTTTGCCATACAATTTTCCTGTATGGCACTCCGCATCAACCCATTCTCCAAAATAAACAACGATACTGGTTTTGGCAACAGCTCCAGTGGTTCTGTGGGCCGTTTCGTAAACAAGGATGGTACCTTTAACCTGCGTAAAGAAGGCCGCCCTTACTGGGAGCGCATGAGCCTTTATCACTTCATGCTTAACCTGTCCCCGCTGAAATTCTTTTGCGCCATCCTGCTGTTCTTTTTTTCCATTAACCTTATTTACACGGCTATTTACCTGGTGTTAGGTGCGCATGAATTTGTAGGTATTATGTGGCAAAGTAAGTGGCAGGTTTTCAAAGAGATCTATTTCTTCAGCACAGAAACCTTTACCACCGTAGGTTATGGCCGCGTAAACCCTATTGGCGATGGCGCCAACCTGGTAGCCTCCCTGGAAGCCCTGAACGGTTTCCTGTACCTGGCCGTATTCACCGGTTTGATCTACGGGCGTTTTTCCAAGCCCAAAGCTTTCCTCATGTTCAGTGATTACGCTACAATAGCGCCCTTCCAGGATAAAATGGGACTGATGTTCCGTTTTGCATCTTATAAGAACAATCATACGCTTACGGATGTTGAGGTAAAGGTAACCGCGGCATTGCTGGTAACGGAAAATGGTAAAACCGCATACCAGTTCTATGATCTGCCCCTGGAGCGCAGCAAGATCCAGAACCTGCCCATGAACTGGACCGTAGTGCATCCGATAGATGAGAACAGCCCTTTGCAGGGATTAAACCAGGACGATCTGAAGGCCGCTGACCTGGAAATTTATGTGCTTATCCGCGCCTTTGATGATGTGTTCTCCAACTTTGTATTAAAGCGCACTTCTTATACGTACGAAGAGATCCATTTCAACCGCCGCTTTGTGCCTATGTACCGGGAAACCGGTAACAGCACTATCCTGGAGCTGCATAAGCTCAGCGAATCAAAAGAGGTGGATGTTACGGTAGCAGTGCCGTTCAGCCCCATTGAACGGTCTTAATACACCTAAAACCCTCAGCATGCCGCAAGCCCAGCTCGCACATCCCGGCCAGCCGGTTATGGCCACTTCCCTGGAAAATTTCTTTCCCGGTTATTTTGCCCTGGTAATGGCCACCGGTATTGTATCCATTGGTATGTTCCTGTGGAAGTATGCCTTGTTAGCAGGTATTTTCCTGGGCCTGAATGTATTCTTTTACCTGTTGCTCTGGACCATTCTTATTCTCCGGATCGTGAAATATCCGCAGGTTGTATGGAACGATCTTCACCATTCCGCCAGGGGCGTAACATTCCTGACCCTGGTGGCAGGTACTAATGTGCTGGGCAGCCAGATAGCTATTATTACCGGCCGTATGGATCTGGCGCTGGTATTATGGATAGCCGGGTTTATACTCTGGGCGCTGATCCTCTACACTTTTTTCCTGGTCAATATCCTCAAAGAGCCCAAGCCTGCGCTGCAGCAAAGCATTAGCGGCGCCTGGCTGCTGATAGTGGTTGCCACAGAATCGGTAGCTGTGCTGGGCGCTATTATTGCCAACAGCAGCCAGTATCACTGGCTCATCGCATTTATATCGCTGTGTTCGTATATGACAGGCGGCATGTTCTACTTTGTGCTTATTGGGCTCATCCTTTACCGCTGGCTTTTCTTCAGCATGAAAGCAGAAACGCTTACGCCTCCGTACTGGATCAACATGGGCGCCGTAGCCATCATTACGCTGGCAGGTTCCCGCCTGGTAGCATATGCCCGCGTACATGAAGAATTAAAAGAATGGGCCGGTTTCATACAGTCGTTCACGATGTTCTTCTGGGCTTTTGCCAGCTGGTGGATCCCCCTGCTGTTCCTGATGTTCGCCTACCGCCACTTTATTGCCCGGGTGCCGTTAAAGTACGATCCCCAGTACTGGTCAATGGTGTTTCCCCTTGGCATGTACGGCGTGTGTACTTATACGTATGCAGGCATAACGGGCTTTACCTTCATTAAACCTATTTCGGCATTATTTGTTATATTAGCTTTACTGACCTGGGTCATTGTTTTGATTGGTTTATTTATTGATCTTGCATCGGTGAAGAAAAAGTAACGTCATTATTCTGTTACGGATAACCATAAAAAGGTGCCTATGTATTTTTCTCTCAACAAAAAAGCCGCCTTTATTGCAATTATTGTTACCCTGCTTTGTGTGGTGATCTCATTTTACGGGTCCAGGAAGCTGCAGAATTTTGACCCGGCATTAATTGCTTATTTATTTGGTACCCTCTTTGCCGTGTTCGGCGTTATTTACCGTTATTGTGTATGGCTGCAACGGCCGCCCACCCGCATGTATTTCAGGCGTACCTGGCAGCTGATCTTTACCGGTGCTTTTTTCGTGCACGCCTACACGCTAATAATAGATTCCATCAAAAACCTCCTGTTCCAGCATTTCATTTACCCCAGGGGCAAAAAGCGCTGGATCGCTCACTTTATGCTGGCTACCGGCTGCCTGGCAGCTTTTGCCATTACCATTCCGCTTACGCTGGG
>NZ_DATCRF010000522.1:0-2323 GCF_036569125.1 Chitinophaga sp.
CTGCTCGTAGGCAGATTTTGCACTTCCGCCGCCTACACCGCTACCCCATCTTTCCAGTGCTTCAGCTTTCAACAACCAGGTTTCAGCAGAAGTAAAGATAATGCCGGGGAACTTTGTATTTTTTACAAAGGTGGTGCTATCTATCAGCGAGAGCAGTCTGCTACCAATCTCAGCCTGTTGCTGCGCAGCAGTCATTGTAGGGATCATGCCATGATACTGACCAGCCGTATTTTTGGTGTACAATATGCGCAAACGCGGGTCGCCGGAAGGTTTCAACAGGGAATCTACCATATAACCGGGGGCATATTGGTGGCCATCGTTAAAGTTAGAGGTCATGTCGATCACAAGGTTGGTACCGCCGGTTGCAATTTCAGCATTATCCGTAAAAGCATCAATCATTGGATACAGCGTGGGGTTACCCATAATTTCCTGTACCAACGCTCTGGAATTGGCTTCATCTACACTGGATTTACGCATAGCCAAGCGCAGTAACAGGGAATTACAATAACGGCGCCATTTCAGCAGGTCGCCTTTAAACAGGATGTCCTGCTTGGCCAGCTTGTTCAGGTAAAACTGTTCCGGCTGAGCATTTGCCAGCCAGTTGCTGATGGCTTTTAAGTTAGTGATGGCGCTGTCATATACCGCTCTGCCATCATCAAACGCCGCCAGCTTTAAGCTACCCGTTGCATTCAGACCACCTGCTTCACTGAACGGAATATCTCCCCAAAGGTCCACCTGCTGGCAGGCCTGATCATACAGGAAGATCTGCGCAGTTTTAGTGAACAGTAAGTAACCAGTCTTATCTGCATCTGTAGAAAGCTTATCATAGGCTTTTTCTATTTCGCGATAGCTGGATACGGGAGCAGACCAGTTGGCATCGCTACCCGGTGCGCTATAAAAATCGTCCCAACGATCCTGCGCATAGGATTCCGGTTGCTCATACATTTTATTGGCGGTTACCACCCCAAGGGTTTGGGTATAGATCCCTATCTGAATACCATTAAATGTCCACATTCCCCAGTAATCCGGTAAAACCCTGCGGTTTTTGAACATGCCCGTGTAAAAGGCATCTATATTACCATTGGTGGTTTTTTCAGGGTCCAGGTATTTGCTGTCTATCGTAGACTTTTTACATGCCCCGATGAAACCCAGCACTGGCGCCAGCATTATTATTCCAAGAATATTCTTCTTCATGTTTTTAATTTTTTGCTTAGATCAATTAAAAGCTCAGTCTCACGGTTCCACCAATTGTGCGGGAAGCTACTGAAGAGCCGGCGTCCAGACCCTGGCTTACAAAGTTGCTGCCAATACCCACTTCAGGATCCACATTCGGTACTGTTTTATAGAAATAGAACAGGTTGCGGCCGAACAGCCCTACGGTTAACGTCTGCATTTTTGCTTTGTTAGCCAGCGCTACAGGGAATGAATAGTTCAGCGACATTTCACGCAGCTTAACAAAGTTGTTGTTGAACACAGCGCCCTGGTAAGAGTTTTTAGTTCTGGAGCCATAGTTACCCCAACCATAGGTATATTCATAATACTGTGCTGCCTGCAGGATCTTGTCATTTTTCTTCCCGGTTTCATCCACACCGTCCAATACCACACCATCGTGATATACTGTAGTACCTGCAGGAGCAGAACCGCCGTTCAGCAGCGTTCTGTTACCGGCAGCATCTTCATAGTAAGTTAAGCCGCCATTGGCTTCATCACGATACTTTAAAGTGCTTTTATATAATCCGTCACCTGTAGCATAGTAATTGGTTACAGAAAGGATCTGTCCACCCCAGCGGGAATCTACCAGGAAGTCCAGGCTCCAGTTCTTGTAACGAACCGTGTTACTAATACCACCGTTCAGCTTAGCCTGTATATTACCGGCTTTCTTAGGGGTAGAGTTATCAGTTACATAATAACCATTTGCATCAATGATGTTCTGTCCGTCTGCACTTTTCTTGTTCATGTTCACCATGATGTCGCCTGCTGCTTCACCTACTTTTGCAACGATGTATGCAGAACCGTTATCCACATTCATTAATTGTAATTGAGTAAGGCCGGGCTGTAAGCTCTTCAGCTTATTCCTGTTAAAGCCCAGGTTAACACGTACATCCCATGTCAGGTTCTTGGTAGAGACAGGCGTACCATATATGGCTGCTTCCAAACCATAGTTGTTCAGGTCACCTACGTTCTGCCAGATATTTTTTGCACCGGTTGAAGAAGCTACGTTCAGGTTAATGATCTGGCCCTTAACAATGTTATTGTAATAAGAGATGTCAAAACCTAAGCGGTTTTCAAACATTTTACTTTCCCATCCTATTTCATATTCATG
>NZ_DATCRF010000523.1:0-6029 GCF_036569125.1 Chitinophaga sp.
GCCCAAAGGCAGCGAGTGGCGTAAATGTATTTACCGCAAGGTAGGCCTCATTAACTCCCGCGACCAGGCCATGGCTGCTACCGAGCTGCTGAAGCGCCCTTATATGGATACTTCCCGCGTAGCCGTATGGGGCTGGAGCGGTGGCGGCTCTATGACGCTGAACCTCCTGTTCCAGTACCCGCAGATCTGCAAAACCGGTATTGCCGTTGCTGCCGTAGGCAACCAGCTTACGTATGATAACATTTACCAGGAGCGTTATATGGGCCTGCCGCAGGAGAACCGGGAAGATTTTGTAAAAGGATCGCCCATTACTTATGCCAAGAACCTGCAGGGGCACCTGTTATACATACATGGCAGCGGCGATGATAACGTGCATTACCAGAATGCAGAAATGCTGCTGAATGAGCTGATCAAAAACAACAAGGTATTCCAGTTCATGGCTTACCCTAACCGCACACACAGCATTAGCGAAGGGGAGGGCACACGCCGGCACCTGTCTAACCTGTATACTCAGTACCTGCGGCAGTACTGCCCGCCGGGCCCCCGTTAGGGAATTAATAATTAAGAATGAATAATTAATAATAGAGCGGCCGGTGTTACAATGAACACCGGCCGTTTTATATTTGAATGCAGTTAAGCAAGGCATGTTTGTTGTTGCATAATGAGCCTGTAGCCTTTAAACTTTAATTATGAAGAAAGATACTAATGATGTTATAATAAAAGCGCTGAAAGAGCTGATCAACGGAGGTCATGCGCATGCTACGTTTGAGGATGCGGTAAAAGAGCTGCCCGCCAAATTAAGAGGCGAGGTGCCGGAGAATATGCCATACAGCGTATGGCAGCTGGTGGAGCACATCCGTATTACGCAATGGGATATCCTGGAATTTTCCCGCAATCCTAAACACCAGTCGCCACCCTGGCCGGAAGGTTACTGGCCTAAAGAGCACGCCCCAAAAGATGCCAATGCCTGGAAAGAGAGCATTGCGCAGGTAAACCGGGAGCGTAAGGAATTCCTCAAATTATTAGACGAGCCGGGCGTAGATCTTTACACGCCTTTTGAGCATGGCAGTGGGCAAAATCTGCTGCGGGAGGCTATGCTCATTGCAGATCATACCAGTTACCATACCGGTGAAATTATTGTGCTGAGAAGGCTGCTCGGAGCCTGGGATTGATGTGCAGATGTGCAAATATGCAGATGTGCAGATGAATGCCTGCCGTATGTTTAAAAAGAAATGTGCAGATAATAAAGGGGATTGGCCCGTTTTATCTGCACATTTTTATTTAATAAACATCATTCAATAATCAATCAATTCAAGCATCTGCACATCTGCA
Source organism: Chitinophaga sp. (assembly GCF_036569125.1). Lineage (GTDB taxonomy): Bacteria > Bacteroidota > Bacteroidia > Chitinophagales > Chitinophagaceae > Chitinophaga. The sequence goes on from NZ_DATCRF010000523.1 coordinate 1,333, forward strand.
TATTTGCACATCTGCACATCTTCACACTTTCCACATACAATCTGCAAACCACCCTTTGGTATCCGTAAAACAGGTAAGCGGCTGAAAGCCGGTTTGCAGGGCCATTTGCGTGGTTTCTTCCAGACTGTATTTCTGGGATATTTCCATGTAAATGGGCTCATGCTGCTGGAAGTGGATGGTTACATCATTACAAAGATGCACGTCCTGGTCTTCCAGGCTTACCAGGTAACTTTTACACGCGCCGGTCATAGGATCATATACCGGGTAGTGCTCAAACATATCCGTATTAAAATCCGCCTGCAGCTCCCGGTTAATGCGGGTTAGCAGGTTCAGGTTAAAGGCGCTGGTGATACCTGCTTCATCGTTATAGGCATTCAGGATGATCTTTGGATGTTTTTTCAGATCAAAACCGACCATCAGCAGGTCGCCGGGCTGCATGCAGCTACGCAGCTGCCGGCAGAACTTGCGGGCCATAATAGGCGTAAAGTTGCCAATGTTGGCGCCCATGAACAGCAGCACCTTGGGGCGGTTGCTCATTTCTGCCACCCGCTGCACCATCTCAAAATACTCTCCATTCAGCCCCTGTATTTGCAGGGCCGGTAATTTTTCCGGCAGCGTTTTTTCCAGCGTGTTTATTACGTTGGTGGAAATATCAATAGGGTAATAGGTAAAATCCAGGCCAGTATGCAGCAATTGCTCCAGCAGGTGTATGGATTTGGTGGCATCGCCGGGGCCCAGCTCCACCAGGTCAAAGCTGGTGGTTTGGCCGGCAATAGCCTGCGCGATCTGTGCCGCCTGCTCCGTCATAATTTCCATTTCACAATCCGTGGGGTAATACTCCCTGCATTGCATGATCTGCTGGAACAGCTTATCGCCGGCCGCATCGTAGAAATACTTGGAATCCAGGTATTTGGGGGTAGCGGTAAGCCCGCGCACCACGTCCTGGTAAAAGACTTCCAACGGCTCCAAAGCTACGCCCGGCGCCGGCAATGTGTGAATTACAGTGGTATGCATAATCGAATATTTGTCATGATATATTACTGTGCCAGCCGGATCCCGGTGAACTGCCAGCGCAGGTTAGGATGAAAAAAGTTACGGTAGGTAATGCGGCTGTGGTCCGGCGGGGTTACTTCTGAACCGCCGCGCAGCACCATCTGGCTTACCATAAATTTGCCGTTATACTCCCCAATGGCGCCGGGAGCTTTTGTAAAGCCGGGGTAGGGCAGGTAGGCGCTCTCCGTCCATTCCCAGCGGGTACCCCATTGCAGCTGCGGCGCTGCGGCCTCCCACTCAAATTCGGTGGGCAGGCGTTTGCCTTTCCAGGCGGCATAGGCAGTGGCTTCGTAGTAACTGATGTGGCATACCGGCGCATCACCATCCACCGGCTGTAAGCCCTGCCAGGTATAATTCATCCACTTACCATCTACCTCATGCCAGTACAGCGGGGCCTTTACCTGCTGCTGCTTTACCCAGTCCCAGCCTTCGGCGTGCCAGTAGCGGAAATCAGTATATCCGCCGGCAGCCATAAAATCCAGGTACTCTGCATTGGTCACCAGGTCGGTGCTGATCTGGTACTGCTGCAGGAACACTTTATGACGTTGCTGCTCATTATCAAAACAAAAACCGTTGCCTTCATAGCCAATGCTGTACATACCTTCCGGCATGGCCAGCCACTCCGGCCCGTCGTGCATTGGTGCAGCGGCAGGCTTGCGTTGCTTATCATATGCGGGGAATAAGGGGTTATGTCCCAGTATATATTTAATATCTGTTAAAAGCAGCTCCTGGTGCTGCTCTTCATGGTTCAGGCCCAGCACCACCAGCGCCTGCAGGTCGGCCGGCAGCTCATGTTCCAGCAGGTGCAGCATGGCTTTATCCACGTACTCACGGTAACGCATAATGTCCTCCACAGCCGGGCGGCTCAGGTTACCGCGGTTGGTGCGTATAACGCGTGCGCCAACAGATTCGTAATAGCTGTTGAACACAAAATTGTAGTCCGCATCAAACTCCGTGTAATCGGGTACGTTAGGTTTCAGTAAAAAGGTTTCAAAGAACCATGTGGTATGGCCCAGGTGCCATTTGGGCGGGCTTACATCCACTACCGGCTGTACAACATAGTCCTCCGTTTTCAGGGGTGCACAAATAGTTTCGGATCGCTGGCGTACGACGCCGTACTTATCTTTCAGGTGCATGAATTACAGGTTTGCGTAAAACGAAAAGTGAAATGTAAAGCGGGAAGCTTTGTTTGGCCTCCTTATTCTTTACCTTTCACCGTTAAATATTCCTTTAGCTCAGATATACTTTTTATATGCAGTGCGGCGGCCTGTTGCCGGCGCATCATCAATGCATAGGTGTTATTGAAACCAATAGGCGGTAACCAGCGGATCCCGTAACGTTGCATAAAGGCATTGCTCACATAATCGTATACCTTTTGCCTGTCCGCTATCAGTGAATCAACCGTTTGCTGCCCGGCGGCCAGTATTACCAGCAGCCCGGTGCCGCTGTATTCGGGGTACATATCTATCTGGTTGTTCAGCAGTGCATCAAAACAGATCTTAGTGCCTCCCAGGCCGGTTTTGGTAATAGCCTGCAGGTCGGTATACCCGTCTATCAGCATTTTGTACATATTGGCCAGTATATAGCCATCCCCAAATATTTTAGAACCAATACGAATGGTACCTTTTGTACCGTTGCGGGCGGGTAACCAGAGCTTTTGCGCTACCAGGAAATCCTTTGCCACACGGGCCGGGTCCTGCTTCAGATAATCAACCCTGTAGTTGAGCTCCGTCATAATGCTATCATTAATTGTACCAGACAATTTATTGAGCGCAGGTGTCAGCTCCGGGTATTTTTCCAGCGTGGCATTGCGTACAATGGGCGCTGCATAATAGGGCGGAAAAATGTGCTTATCATCTTCCAGCACCACCAGGTCAAAGGCTTTCACGCGGCCATCCGTACTGCTGCCGCTGATCACATCCAGCTCTTTTTCGTAGGCGGCTTTGTACATGATCATGTCACTGATAACCACCGTGCGTATGTTAAGACCGTATACTTTTTTTAAGCCCAGGTTACCATCTTTACGGCCCATGAACTCCGGTGTAAAACCCGCCACCAGCTTAGTGCCGTAGGCCGATGGCAGCAGGTAAAAGGAGGATAGCAGGATAAGGGCTACGGGGAGCGCGTAAACTGCTTTGCGGGCTTTGCGTAACTGCACACGCTGCAAAAGCGACAGTAGGCCATCAAACAAAATTGCCAGCAAGGCTGCCGGAATGGCGCCTGCCAGTATCATGTTGGTATTATTAAGGGCAATGCCCCCAAAAATAAACTCGCCCAAACCACCGGCAGCGATGTACGCCGCCAGGGTAGCCACGCCTACGTTAATAACAGTGGCAGTACGGATGCCGGCCAGCATTACCGGCATAGCCAGGGGAAGCTGAATTTTATATAACAGCTGTCTGCGGCTCATACCCATACCAATAGCGGCATCTGTAACTGTGGGGTCTACTTCTTTAATACCTGTATAGGTGTTGCGGATAATGGGCAGCAGCGCATACAGGAAAAGCGCTACTATAGCCGGTTGCGCGCCAATGCCTAACAAGGGTATCATAAACCCCAGCAGGGCAATGCTGGGAATGGTCTGTAAAATACCGGCCAGTCCCAGGATGGGTGCTGCCAGCACTTTTTTACGGGTAATAAGAATGCCCAGGGGCACGCCAATAAGCACCGCTATCAGCAGCGATATAAACGTAAGGCCTATATGCTGGAGGGTTTGTTCCAGCAGCTTGCCCGACTGCTGTTGTATAAAATCAAAAAGACTTTGTTGTGGTTCCATTAGCGGCGTTTTGCTTGTACACCTGCAATGCAGTCATCAGGGAGCGGCTGTCCAGCGTAAATACCTCTGTTCTGAAATCCACTGACAGCACGCCTTCCGTATGCATGGTCTGTTCCAGCGCATCCCAGCAGGAGGTGGTTCCCGGCAGCACATGCGGCTGGTAATTATCAGACCCGGCAGCCGGTGGTAAATACGGTTTTATGTCGTTCAGTGTTAAAGTTTTTAATTCCAGCGACAGGCGCTGATCACGGAAAAAGTTGGCAACAAAATCATTTGCAGGTGCAAACAGCAGCTCTTCCGGTGTGCCTGTTTGCTGTAAGCGGCCCTCATCCATTAACCCGATGCGGGTACCCATTTCAAAGGCTTCCTGCACATCGTGCGTAACCATAATAATGGTTTTGTTTTCCAGCTCGTCCAGCGCCATGAACTCTTTGCGTACGCTGGCACGGGTAACGGGGTCCAGGGCGCCAAAGGGCTCGTCCATCAGCAGCACCGGCGGATCTGCTGCCAGTGCGCGCGCCAGCCCTACGCGCTGCTGCTGCCCGCCGCTTAGCTGCGCGGGGTATACATCAGAATACTCTGCCGGTGGCAAATGCAGTTTTTCCATTAAGGTAAGCGTACGTTCCCGGATACGGGCCTCATCCCACTGCAACAGCTTGGGCACTACCGCAATATTTTCCGCCACGGTATAATGCGGGAACAGGCCATTGTTCTGCAGCACATATCCAATGCCGCGTCGCAGGTCTTCGGCCGATTGCTCCTGTATGAGCTTTCCATTTACAGTGATTTGTCCGCTGCCGGGCTCTATGAGCCGGTTTATCATGCGCAGGGTAGTGGTTTTTCCACTGCCGCTGGTACCTAATAATAC
>NZ_DATCRF010000524.1:0-12512 GCF_036569125.1 Chitinophaga sp.
CATATAACCTGTATAATATGATCACCCGTAATATACCCCCTGCAAATGACCTGGGTAAAAAGGGGAAGGGTCTGTTATACACACGTGCTCATTTCTGGAAACGGCATCACCCCGTTGATGAGCAGGGCCACCGGCGTATTATGGACATGCTGCAGGCAGGTAACGACTTTGACTTTTTGTTTGCAGTATTTCCAAGTGTTGACTGGGATTCCCATTACCACCATATCCGTGACCCGCGTACCATTGAGGCCTACCAGATAGCAGATAACAGCCTGGGCGAAGTAAGGACCCTGCTGGAGAAAAAGGGATGGTGGCAGGATACACTGTTCATCCTCACATCTGACCATGGGCTAACGCCAACGGATACACATCTTGACCTGGGCGAATGGATGACACAGCACGATCTGAAATCCGTGTATTATCCCACCATCTGGAAAAGCAATCCCAAATCGGCTGTTATGGTGTCGGGCAATTCTTTTGGCAGCATTCACCTGTTGAACCATGAAGGTGATCATGTGCTGCGCGAAAAGGAGATCCTGAGTATTATGGGCAGCGCACGGTTAAATGAGCTGCTGGCAGAAAAAGCCGTGGATCTTGTTATTTACCGCGGTAACACTTCTCAAAGCTTTGTAGTGCATAATGCTGATGGTAAAGCTACCCTTGAAGTAAGGGACCAAACTTTTGCCTACTATCCGGAAAGTGCTGATCCGCTTAAGTTAGGCGGGGAGCTTTGTGTGAATGGCCACCGGGCAGCTCTGGAAGCCACCTTCGATAGCGAGTATCCCGATTCACTTTACCAGGTACAGCAGCTGTTCCAAAGCCGCAGGGCAGGGGATCTTGTAGTGAGCGCCCGCACCGGCTATGACCTGCGTGATTTCTGGGAATATCCCGAACACCTGGGCTCGCACGGCTCATTGCACCGCTCACATATGCATGTGCCGCTCATCTACAATCAAAAGCACTGGCATACACATCCTGCCCGCACAGCGGATCTGTTTAACAGCATCTTAAAATGGAAAGGGATCAGCACCGCTGTTTCGGAAGGAGAGGCCCTGAACTAAATCACTAATTATATGATGTCAGAAGTAAATTATAAACAACCCGGCATATCATCTGTTTTTAATAAAAAGCTTATTATAAAAGGCAGCCTCTGGCTGGCATTGATCACGGTACTAACCATAGCGGCTATTTTTTTTTATAACAATACGGGCCAAACCATTCAGGCATTATCGCATATCTCTTACCGGTACATTGTTATTTGCCTGTTGATGCTTTTTATAGACCTGATGCTGGGCAGCTGGCGTAATCACATTTACATTCGTAAGCTTAATCCGGCAGTATCACAATGGGTAAGCTTTAAAGCCAATGTGGCGAACATGTTTATGGGGGCTGTAACACCGGCTCATGGCGGCGCAGGGCCGGCACAGATCTTTGTGTATACCAGCAAGGGAGTATCTTTTGTAAATGCATTTGCGGTGAGTTTGATCAACATGGGGGCCACCCTTATTTTTATGCCGTTGGCCGGTTTTATAGCTATTATGCTTATGGATACCAGTACGGTGAGCGGTATGGTGCCGGCCATGTTAAAATATGGGTTCAGCTTTTTCCTGTTATTTTTATCCGCCTTTTTGCTGGCCTTCTGGAAACCGGTTTGGGTGGGCAGCATCATTAAAAAAATAGCAGGTGTTTTATCGGTGCTGCTGCCTGCACGTAAGGATAAGCTGGCCGCCTGGGCACAACGCGCATATGAGAACATTGCAAAGTACCAGCAAGCCTGCAGTATTATTGTTAAACAGCATCCTTTTCTTTTTCCGCTGAGCTTATTAATTACAACCCTGCTTTACCTGAATAAGTATTGCATGCAATATGTTATACTGTTAGGGTTGGGGGTACATGCCAGTTTAATGCAGGTGATCTCCATCCAGGTGCTGATCCAGTTCATGATCTATTTTGCGCCCAGCCCCGGTGGCAGCGGTTTTGCGGAGCTAAGTATTTCTGTGTTGTTTGGAAAGATTGTGCCGGCAGGCTTACCGGTGTTTACTCTATTACAGCGTTCATTCCTGTTGTTTTTCCCTGCGTTGATTGGGGCAGTGGTGGTGATTGATCTGTTGAGAAAGCAAACGGTGGTGAGCGGGAGGGGCTAACGTTCTCCTCTCCACAAATAATTCTAGTAAAAAAAACGGCAGCCCGTTAATCAGGACTGCCGTTAGCGTGTAAGCACACGCTGTTTGCTCTCTCATCGCAAATATTATTAAAATAAACATCCCGAAAGGGCTATTTATTGGTACCATTGCATCTCTATCTCTGTGTAACAAAAATAAGACACTAAATATAAATAAAGCGCTAATCATTTGTTAATGGAAAAATTAATTTAATTATTACATTATCAATCGTTTGCAGTTTAATTTAGGGGTTAATTTATCAGTAAACAAAACGTATAAGTGCTGCTAATTCTGCTATGCGTTAAGCTGCTTCTCCTGCTTAATCAAGGATGTCCATCTTATAAATACTGCTAATTCTATTATGCTCCAAACCTGGATTACTTACCTCCTATGTAGCTGAAGGTCCTTGCCGGTGATTTTAATAGGAGGTGGAAAAATGATGTATGAAATCTATGTAGCTGAATCCTTGCGGATCATTTAACAGCGTGTGGGAAAAATGAGGGACTAAGTAGTAGTGCGGCGTCGGAAAATAACAGCTTAAGGTGATAGATAAAATGCCGCATCACCTCTTTGTTATAATAGCCAGAGGAAAACTTATTACCCGGCTTACATTGTGCATAAAAAAATCCGCCCCGAAGGGCGGACTTTAGGAGAGCGGCGGCTTGCCGCCGCTCCACATCTCTCAAATGTGAAACAAAAATAAGGCGCTCAATACAAATAAAGCGCTAATCAGTTGTTAATGGAAAAATCAATTTAATTATTACATTATCAATCGTTTGCATTTTAATTTAGGAGTTAATTTATCAGTGAACAAAAAACGTATAAGTGCGGCTAATTCTGCTATGTGTCAACCCGCTTCTCCTGTTTAATCAGGGATGTCCATCTCATAAATACTATCCTTGCCGGTGATTTTAACAGGGGCGGAAAAATGATGTATGAAGTCTATGTAGGTGAAATCCTTGCCGGGTGATCTTAACAGGATGCGGAGAAAATGATATATAAAGTCTATATGGCTAAAATCCTGCCCGATGATTTTAACAGCATGCGGAAAAATGATGCATGAAGTCTGTAACTGAAATCCTTGCCGGGTCATTTTAAGAGGGTGTGGAAAAATGATGCATGAAGTCTATGTAGCTGAAATCCTTGCCGGGTGATCTTAACAGGGTGCGGAAAAAATGATGTATGAAGTCTACGTAGCTGAAATCCCTTGCCGGGTAATTTTAACAGCGTGCAGAAAAATGACGGTATTAATTAGCAGTGCCTCCTACGTAGCTGAAATCCCTGCCGGGTGATTTTAACAGCCTGCGGGAAAAAGACGGTATAAGTAGCAGCAGGCAGCCGGTAAAAATAACAGCGATAGATAAAATGCCGCATTACCTCTTTGCCGTAATAGTAACGAAGATCTTCATTACCCCCGGTTTAACTACTTGTAACATTACCGGCTACACTACACAAAAAAATCCGCCCCGAAGGGCGGACTTTAGGAGAGCGGCGGCAAGCCGCTCTCCTCATCTCTCATTAAATCAAAAATAAGACAGCAAAATCAAATAAACCGCTAATCAATTGTTAACGAAAATTAATTTAATTATCACATTATCAATTAGTTTCAATTTAGATTGATAGTTTATTCAAGTATAAACAGTAGGTATAAATTTACAGAGAACAGAATAATAGTTACCAGGCAACAGGTGTGCAGCTAGTACCCTGATAACCCAGGCTCCCCTACACAAAGCGCCGCCCTCCTCCAGCTACCAAAAATACTTTTAGCAACAGCAAAACTGATCGTATTGTAAAACGAACGATCTTTGCCAGAGAAGTGATCCTGTTTATAATATAATCCTGTGATAATTTGTCCTGTGAGAAATACTGTATGGGTTTTCAATAAAATCTTTCTTCCATCGTTTTTAACATAATACCGAGTTCGCTTAAAAATATACCGACACCTGGCTGAAACAAGAGAGAGGGCTGGTTCATATACCTGTCCGGTGCTGCTCCCAAAAAATAAGGTAGCCCCTTAAGACTACCTTGATATGCATACATGATGCACTTATCCCTCATGAACAAAGTTAAGGTTCTGAATATGTTTTTTTGCTAATCTGATGTTAATGATAATGAATAAGTTACTACATTATCATCTGTTTTTCTATGAAAAAAAAGTATTATATATTTATATTTCTATTAACTTAGTGCCAATACCCATGTCCTATACATGAGAAGCCTTATTCACTGCCGTATCCTATGTCCGCTGATACTCCTGGTAGCCGTTTGTATCAGCATGGCCACATCACAATATTCGTATGCCGCCCCTGCCAGGAGCGCGTGGCTGACGCCTTTTACCTACTCCAGTACCTGTGTGAACACAGATATCAAGTTCGCCATTACTACGGAGGATGAGACCATTGATTCCGTATTGTGGGACTTTGGCGATCCGCCCTCCGGTGTACAGAACACTTCCGATAAAATGATCGGCAGCCACCAGTACGCCACTATTGGTACCTATACCGTTACCCTTATTGCTTACCGGGCCGGTGTAGCTGATACTACTACCGTTTCCATCACCGTAGTACAGCCTGTACCCTACAATTTTCCTGAACCGGTTGATACCACGCTTTGCGAAGGACAAACCATTGTTCTCAGCGCGCCAGTGGTAGCCGGCGCCACCTACGAGTGGACACGGAAAGATTCCGTAGGCGCCACCATTGTAGCAGATACCACCGGCACCTACAGGGTAAAGATCAATGGCTGCGAGGTACCGGATTCTGTGAACGTGTTCTTTACACCTATCCCGGAAATTGAGCTGGGCGATGACCACCTGCTGTGCATTAACGAGGCCATTCGCCTGGATGCCACCTCGCAGGATGGTAACTACCAGTGGTACCGGGATTTTACACCCATAGCAGGAGAAAATGCCTCCACCTATGTTGTAACCACCAGCGGCACCTACATGGTGCAGGTAAACGCAGGCGGCTGCGGCATTTTCCGCGATACCGTGACCATTAACTTTGGTGGGCATGAACACCCCTTTACCATGGGCCCCGATACCTTGTTATGCCCCGGGGAAACTATTGTGCTGGCGCCCCAGGTAGCCGGCGCCTCCGGGTACAGCTGGTTTAACGGTTCAAGGAACCCTACGGTAAGGGTAAGCAGCCCGGTTGATGCCTGGGTGTTTATAGAAGTAGATAATGAATGCGAGGTGCTGGATACCGTGCGGGTTGACTACAACCGCCTGCGCGGCGTGAACCTTGGCGGTGATACCACTATTTGTAAAGGCGAGTTCCTGGTGCTTACCGCCGATTTCGGGCAGGGCCAGTACCTGTGGCAGGACGGCTCCGACCAGGCCACCTATTATGTACGCGAACCCGGTTACTTTTATGTACGGGCGCAAATAGGCCGCTGTATTTCTTCTGACACCATCCACGTAACTTATGATGATACTTTGCACATCAACCTGGGACCTGATAGTACCATATGTAAGGGAGAGCAGATACGGCTTTACCCCAAAGGCGCAGGCACTAATTATAAATGGCAGGATAGTACCAACATTCCTGTTTTTATGGTAACCGAGCCCGGTTACTATGCGGTAGTAGCTAACAACACCTGTGGCCGCGCTACAGATTCGGTACTGGTGCTGGCAAAAGATTGCGAGTGCCAGGTATGGCTGCCGAATGCGTTCACTCCTAACGGCGATGGGAAGAATGATTATTTCCGGCCCATTTACCGATGCCTGTTATCGGACTTTAAGCTCAGCGTGTACGACCGCTGGGGACAGCGGATCTTTTACAGTACCGATCCGCAGGTTAGCTGGACCGGGCGGCAGAACGGTGTGCAATTGAACGTTGGCACCTATGTGTGGGTAATGGAATATACGAGCGCCAGCACACAGCAATCGTTCCGGAAAACCGGCGCCGTTACGATCGTGTATTAATGTGCTGATGTGCTAATATGCTGATGTGCTGATTCTTGCTTAAGTAGCTATTTTACTAATAAAATAAAAGGTGCAAATGAACTATTCATTTGCACCTTTTTTATTTAAAAATAATTCTCTATTCCACTTCAATCGCATACACCAGCACACCAGCACATCAGCATATTAGCACATCAGCACATCAGTCTACGTGAAACCTTGCCACAAACGCAGCAGTCTCGCGCTTTTTGAAAGGTACATCCCAGGTACCATCGTACGTAACCAAAGCCGGTATTAAAAGATCATTCTTCTTGGTCATCTCCACATTCATACGCACGTTAAAATCAAATAACAACGTTTTGTAAGAGAGCGAATATTTACGGCCTACGATCTCAAAGTTCTCCTTATTAAAATAAGTTACCAGCTCATTGATCACCACATCGCCCCGGTCTATGCGGCCCAGGTCTTTTTTTGCACGGGCGGCAAATACATAGCAGGATACGCCCAGGTAATTTTCCGCAGTAATGAAAAAATCATAAAAGCGCATTACTTCCGGGTTAAAGATGGCTACTTTGGGCCCTACAATAGGTACGCCGCGTACGGGTTTGCCGGGATTAAAGATCAGCTGTTTTAACTGGGCCTTATGCCGTTGCATACTGCCGCCGCCCTGCTCGGGGCCATTGCCGTTTGCATCCACACAGGCGGTACCTTTTGTGAAGAACAGGCCGGCATACAGCTCGGCAGTATAGTAGTTATAATTGCCTTTGGAGGTATAAAAATCGCCGGTAACTTTTTCATTAATTACCTGCATGGTGCGGCAAAGGCCATTCATGGTCTGGCGGGTTTCGCTTTTCAGGGAAGCTTTTACCTGCTTATCGTTATCGTATATACGAATATCGTTATCGGCGGTAAAGCCCAGCAGGCGCAGGTTCTTAAAGGCCCGGTAAAAGGTGGTATCTTCTTCCACCCGTTTAATAAAACTATTAACGTCAAAGCCTATACGTTTGGCATTCACGACCACTTCATCCAGGTTCACAGTCATTCCTTTATAACGGGCAGTATCCTGGGCATAGGTATTATTAAAGTGTAACAGCCCGGTTATCAGAAAACCGGTAACAACCACGAAAAACTTCTGCATTCCTGCAAAATAGCAAAAATGTAATTAATGGCGGAATGAGGGTGCCTGTGCTAAATAATATATTGATATGATGCTTGTGCGGGAAGGGTTTTGTTAATAAAGGGTTAAGCAAATTTACAGATTGGAACTACTTTGCCCACCTGTGTATGCGGGTGCATGCACAGGAAATTATTTTGTTAATGAAGAGTTAAAGAGCTACGGCTTCTCGCATTTCGTTGTTTCATCTGCTACCATACGCAGCAAATGATCTTTAATTGCAGGCGGTGGTGCAATGGCCTGCAGGCTTACATACTGCTCCAGGTCCCGGCGGCAGGATTCTATTTCCTTTTCCAGCTCAGGATATGCTACCATAGCGGCTTCTAACTCTTTAGCTTCGGCTTCCGAGGCCATCCCGGTTACATACAATTCAATGATGCCGGAGGATATAAAACGCTCTAAGCTCACTGTTTTATAAAGTTTTTAAAAGATTCCTTAATTTGATCATCGCCAGGCGTGTTCTGGTCTTAACCGTACCCAAAGGTATGTTCAATATGGTAGATATTTCTTCTTGCGTGCAACCTTTATAATACGACAGGTCAATGATTATACGCTGTTCTTTGTTCAATTTTTCCAAAACTTTTGAAAGTCCCAGATGATCAGTAGATTGGTAAACGGCTAGGTGACCTGTATATAAATGTACGTCGTCCCCGACATCTTGGATTTTTTGCTCAAACCGGTGGGCTTTAGACCGGAGCATATCAATGGCTGTATTGCGCGTAATATTCAGCATCCAGGTGAACAGCCTTCCTTTTTCCTCGTTATAGCGGTCTATGTTGCGCCATATTTTCAGGAACACTTCCTGCAGCGTATCGCCGGCTGCATTTTCATCATTCAGTATTTTCAATGCAACCCCGTACAGGGCAGGTGAATAATGATCATATAAATAGCCGAATACGCGCTGGTTCCTGGCTTTCAGTCCCTGAATTAATTCTGCTTCCGTATATGTATAATCGGATTCCACTATTAGTCTGCTGGTTATTTAAAAGGTTTCCTAAGGTAACAGTAGCCGGTACCTGTTAAGCAATTGCTTTCAGAATGGGCTGGTCTGTATAAAATTCACTGATTCTAAAGGAGGCAAGATTATGGGGTAAAATGAGATTGAAAGATAAGGAATTAATTAATAATTAAAAGTGAATACGGGATAATTAACAACTAAGTATACACGTAAAATTTTAATATAATAAAATCAGTTAATTATTAATGGCTCATTATTAATAAAGCATTGCTCAGCCATTTACTTTGCCGCTTACAAACACCTGATCCGGGGTAGGGTTGGTGTTACCACCTTTTTTTTCCAGGGTAATGAAAAATATCTGCGAGGCAGCCAGGTCCTTCATTTTTTGCAGGGCGGTACGCTGCGGTCCCATTTCAAACACACCGGCATCCACCGGCTTGCCATTCACCATGGCCCACAGCTGATATTGCTGATCTGCGGCAGGTTCCGGCAGGGTTTGCGCCAGCAGGTACACTTCTTTGGATTGGGGGTTCCAGCATATGGTGGCAAACTGACCGGCATGTTTACTGTTACCGGAAAGCTTGATCCATTTAAAGGCCGGGTCCTTCATTAGTACCAGCTCCCGTTCCGTATGCTGCAGTTTTGATTGTATAGACTCCTGATCAGCAGTGACTTTATTGTGGGTGGCAACCAGCTCTTCGTATTGCTGCTCAGCTGCTTTATAGCGATCGGCATACCGCACATTCATGACCAGGCTAATGATCAGCAGCACAACTGCCAGTACCAGCGCATATTGCCAGATCCGTTCCCTCGGAATGGAGAGTTTAAAACCTTTTGAGGGGGCGTCTTCTTCCGGCACCGGCTCCCGCAGCTCCTCCGGCAGCAGGGTTTCCCCTTCTGCGGAATCTTCCTTATCTATTACTTCCATCAGGCGTTTGCGGATGCCTTTTGGCGGCGTAACGGCATGCAGCTGCACATATCTTTCCATATCCTGACGGCAGGCCTCTACTGCTGCCTTTACTTCGGGGTACAGGCTTATAGCCTGCTCCACTTCCCGGGCTTCCTGTGCGGGAAGCAGGCCTACCACATAGCTTTCAATGATACCGGACGATATGTAGCGTTGTACATCCACCTTGATTACACCTGTTTTAAGAGATTCCTTAATTGAATAATGGCATTGCGCATTCTTGTCTTAACAGTGCCCAGCGGTATGTCCAGTAGTTTGGCAATTTCATCTTGTGTGCAGCCGCGGTAATAGGCCAGGTCAATGATCACCCGCTGCTCTTTGTTCAGCTGGTCCAGCACTTTGGACAGGCCCAGGTGGTCTACGGACTGCTGTACGCTCAGTTTTTCCCATTGCAAAGTAGCATTACCCAGCTCCTGCATTTTCTGATCCAGCTTATGCGCACGTGAGCGCAGCGTATCAATAGCCGTGTTGCGGGCAATGTTCAGCATCCAGGTGAACAGGCGTCCCTTGTCCGGATCATAACGCTCTGCGCTACGCCAGATCTTGAGGAAGATCTCCTGTAATGCATCTACCGCGATGTTCTCATCGTTCACCACTTTAAGGGCCACACCGTACAAAGCCGGAGAGTAATGATCATATAAGTAACTGAAAACCTTCTCGTCCCGGGATTTTAATCCCTGAACAAGTTCAGCTTCTGTATATGTAAGAGAGGGTCTCAAGTTGGACACAGGGATAGTTAAGTAAAAGCAGTGTCCAAAATAACAGGATTATTTTACATTACAAAATTTTCATCTATTTTATTTATAGAAAATCATCTTGTAATCGGTGCTTATTTTCCCTTTGGAGATATCTTCCAGCTTCCCTTTTAGCATTCTGCGCTTCAGGGGCTTCAGGTAATCGATGAACAGCTTACCATCCAGGTGGTCATATTCATGGAAGATCACACGGGCTGTAATGCCGTGAAAGGTTTGTTCGTGCGGTTGAAAATGTTCATCTACATAACGCAGGCGGATGGTTTCGGGGCGGTACACATCCTCCCGGATCTTGGGGATGCTCAGGCAGCCTTCATTATAGGGCCATTCCTTGCCTTCAGCATCTACTATATGGGCATTAATGAATACCTGTTTAACGCCCTGGTCGCCGGGGTAATCGGCTTTTTCGTCGTCTTCCAGGTTATTAATGATCTGCTCACTATCTACCACAAATAAGCGGATCGGCTTATTCACCTGCGGCGCGGCCAGTCCTACCCCGCTGGAACCATACATGGTTTCCCACATATTGGCAATAAACTGCTGCAACTGCGGATAGTCGGGAGTAATATCTTCACTAACTTTTCTAAGCACCGGGTGGCCGTACGCTACAATGGGTAATATCATTGCTAATAATATTTTTAAAGAGGGGCAAAGGTAATAAATAGTTGGCAGTTAGCTATTAGCTGTTAGCTCTTAGAGGGTAGAGCGTATGTTGAATATATAATGGAACAGCAGGCATAAGCAATAATGTGCATTAATAGCAAGCATAACTGTGGAGAAGCGGCCATGACTGTCAACTGCCAACAGCTAATAGCTAACTGCTAACAGCTAACTACTTGTACTGCAAGTACTCCTGAAGTAAAACAGTGGCGCTGATCTCATCCACCAGGGCCTTGTTCTGCCGGTCTTTCTTTTTAAGGCCGCTGTCTATCATGGAACGGAACGCTATTTTGGAGGTAAAACGCTCGTCTATTTTTTTCACCGGCATATCCGGGAAATTTTTTTGCAGGATGCGGATGCATTCGGTGACCAGGGCAGTAGCATCCGTAGCATTACCATCCAGGCCCTTGGGCTCGCCAATAATGATCTCAGACACGGTTTCCTGTGCAAAATATTTTTTCAGGTAAGGGATCAGGTCGTGCGTAAGCACCGTCGTTAACCCGCTGGCAATCAGCTGCAGTGGATCTGTAACGGCCAGGCCGGTCCTTTTTTTTCCGTAATCAATGGCCAGGATGCGCCCCATAATTTATTTGTAGATGCGTTTAAAAAGAAAACAGTATTACCCGATGATCAGCATATCGCTGATCACAAATACAGCATATACCACGCTGGCAATGCCATTGGTGGTCATAAAGGCCAGGTTTACCCGGCTCAGGTCATGCGGTTTTACCAGCAAATGCTGGGATACCAGCATAATAATGAATACGCCGGCGCCTATCCAGTACAGCCAGTGAAAATGGCCCATTACACCAATGCCTAACACAATGATACCGGCTATAATGTGCAGCACTTCGGAAAAGCGCAGCGCGCCTGGTTTGCCCAGCCAGGCCGGTATGGAGTTAAGGGATTGGGAACGGTCAAACTCCTCATCCTGCAAGGCATAAATAATATCAAAGCCCGATACCCAGCAAAGCACCAGTACCGATACCAGCACCGGCAGCAGGTCAAAATAGCCGGTTACGGACAGGAAAGCCCCAATAGGAGCTAGGGACAGGCCCAGGCCCAGCACCAGGTGGCACAATGCCGTAAAACGTTTGGTATAGCTATACCCCAGCACTACCAGCAGCGCTACGGGCGACAGGAAAAAGCAAAGACGGTTAATGAACCAGCTGCACAGCATGAACAGCGCGGCATTGGCAATTACAAAGAACAGGGCATTACCCGGCGCTATAATACCGGCAGGGATCTCCCTTTGCGCAGTGCGCGGGTTCCGTTTGTCAATATCCGCATCCAGCCAGCGGTTGAAGGCCATGGCAGCGCTGCGGGCAAATACCATGCACAGCACTACCAGCACGAACTGCTGCCAGTGAAAAGGCTGCTGCGCTTTTATGGTAGCCATAAAAAAGCCTGTCATGGCAAAAGGCATGGCAAAAATGGTGTGACTGAACTTTACCAGCGAAAGGTATTTATTAACGGTGCTGATCATATTTTTTGAGCTTTTGGCTATTGGCTGCCGGCTATTAGCTGCTAACGGCTAACAGCTAATGGCTATTTTTTCAACTTTGCAAAGATATCCCAAACCACAATACCCGCGCTAACGGAAATGTTGAGGGAGTGTTTCATACCGCTCTGCGGTATCTCAATACAACCATTCACCAGCTGCATCACCGCAGCATCCACGCCCGATACCTCGTTGCCGAAAACAAGCGCCAGCGGCTGGTTGGCAGGTGGTGTAAATGCATCCAGCATTATGCTTTGCGCGGCCTGCTCTACAGCCATTACAGCATAGCCGGCAGCCTGTAGCTGCTGTACGGCATCCAGCGTGGTGGGAAGGTATTGCCAGTCCACTGTTTCAGTGGCGCCCAGGGCGGTTTTGTGAATATCCCGGTGTGGCGGCGTAGGCGTGTAGCCGCAAAGCACCATGCCCTGTAAAAG
>NZ_DATCRF010000525.1:0-2779 GCF_036569125.1 Chitinophaga sp.
CTACCAATGAGGACCGCTTTGTATTATCGTGCTGGCATGTGCTGAAGGGGGATACGGATTTTGATGCGCGTTTTATTCAACACCCGTTTGTTGTAGATAATAACAGCGCTATTATAGCAGACCTGGAGGCGGGCGGCATCCTGGATACGCTGGATTACGGGCTGGCGCGCTGCCGGCCCAATATGCCGGTTATCACGAATAGCTGGCTGATCACCGCCCTGGAGCTGCCCACGCCCTTTAAGCACCGCCTGGTAGAAACAGATGATATTAAGAAACATATCACGGTCCGCTATTTTGATGTGGAAACGCAGGCGGCTGTAAATGGCATTGTTTACACGGTTTGCCCCGAAGTGCAGGTAGATTACCGCGATAAGTCGCGCATGGTGCAGGATGTAATTGTGCTGCAGAAAGATAGGAACATTGTACTGCCGATCTCTCAGCCCGGCAATTCAGGCGCGCTTTTATTTGATGCAAATAATGACGCCATCGGCATGATCATAGCCGGTGACGACAACTATACCTACGCCATAAAATTGTCCAATTTCTTCAACCTTCATAAGGAAAAATCCTTTGCCTGATGACAAAAATTTACCTGACGATGGTGCTGTTTGTTTGCACCTTTATCCCTGCCTTTTCCCAAACTGAAAATCTATTGAAGATAGATGTAAGCGGACCTACGCTCGCCGATGTAACCTTTAGCTATAAAGGCCAGCTCAAGCCCAGCTTAATAAGACTGGATAGCTCCTGGAAGCTAACGCTGAATGATGCCGGCCACCATGCACTCAGAATAAGCCTGGTGAATATGGTAGGGCAGATGGATAGCCTGACCTTTAATAGCCTGGGTTTTATACAGCCGGTTAAGGACCGGAAAATTGAAAGCTTTCAGCTGGCGGAAACATTTACGCTAAAGGTGTACCTGAACGATAGCCTGTTCATTTCCAGGCAATGTACCTATGCAGCCGCTCCTGTTGCTGCTGGTACTCCCGCACCTGTAGTAGCGCCCGTTGTAACTCCGCCGGCCGGGGCCGGGCAGCGGCCGACAGCTGTTGCCAATGTAGGCGCTATGATCAATGATGCATTAAAGCTGGCCGGCAATCCCACACCAGGTGAGGCGCAGGATATACTGGCCTATTACGCCGGCGTGGAAAATACAACCATCGCTATCCAGGCTGCTTATAAAGGCAATAAGCACCTGCAGACCTTTATAGCGGTAAGAATAGCTGCCGGCGGCCAGAGCAACGGTAACTTTGTAAGCTCCCTGCTGAATAATGTTGGCGGCCTGGATGTAACCAATCTTGCACTGGGTGCAACGGACTTTATTATCAAACGCGGAAAGGAGGAGCTGAACATCGCATTCTTTAAAAAGTTCCAGGACTTAATTTCCAAACCGGAGCTGCGGGACCTGCAAACCGTTTTCCCCGCCACCTGGCGCACCTTATACCTGGTGGGCGATGATATTTACAATTACAACCGCTACTTACAAACCTTACAGAACGCCTTTAAGAACGACATAGCGCAGCTCCCGGCCAACCTGCCTTCTATTATTGATAATCACCCCTTGTTCTTTGCAGCGCATCCTGAGCTGGAAGCCAGTTTGCGCAGCGGCCTTTACTTTGCCACCAGCCTGCGCGACGGCGTGCACCCCGGTGAGATCATAGACCAGTATGATGCATCATTGCTGGATAATTTTGAACGAACCATCACCCCGGCAGGCGTGGTAACCAATCCTTACTACAAAACCTCGGTGGAGCTTGTACAGCTGCTTTCTTTTTCACTCCGTAACCAAACCACTGAAACCAATACAGCGTACTGGGTAGCGCCTAAAATGCTGCAGCAATTAGTAGCCAACCCCGTTGCTGCTAAGTATTTTTTAGGACTGTTATACCAATACGGCAAAACCAGGTTTACACAGCTGAACTTCAAAACCGGCAGCGGCACCTTTAATGTGCTGGAGAATATAAATAACCTGGCAGACCATGAAGCGGATATTAAAGAATGGTTCAACTACCTGTCAACCCTGGTTATAAAAACGCAAAGCCTCAATGCTTTGGTGAAAACCTATGAGCGGCAAAGCAGCGACTCTATGAAGATAGAGCAGCTTTATACTTACTTTCAGGCATCGGTAGATCTTTTAAAATATGCAACGCGCGTAACGCAGCTGCCAGGCCTGCAGGATCCGGGGCTGGGACAAAAATTCTCCGTGTATTTTGAAACAGCGGATGCTGCTGCTTCGCTCATTGTAAATGCAAACCGTGCGCAGTATACCGCTGCAGTATCAGATGCGGTACGCATCTATGACCTGGTGCGCAATAAGTATCATGAAGCAACGGTTAAATTATTAAAGGATGCGCTGGCTGCTAACGGCATCACAGCTGAGCAGAAGAAAGTGCTTGAAGCGCAATTGCAAAAAGAGATGGCGGTGAGCGGCTTAACAAAGAACTTTTTCCGTTACGGAACTTTTATGGCCACGGTAGCAGACGCAGATTCGCCTAAAGAAGTATCGGATGCTATTGAAGCATTTGCATTACCGGCAGGTTCTTCCCGCATTAAAAGAGAATCGCCGTTCAATGTTTCACTGAACGCCTATGCCGGCCTGTATGCCGGTTACGAGCGCATTAGCGGTCTTAAGGCAGATAAAGATGTGAAGATCAATTCCTATGGGGTAACCGTACCCATTGGGGTCGCCATCAGCACCAGCCGTTGTCATTGGTCTTATTCCGCATTCCTTTCTCTTATAGATCTGGGCGCAGTTGCGGCTTTCCGGGTAAAGAACGATTCT
>NZ_DATCRF010000526.1:0-8126 GCF_036569125.1 Chitinophaga sp.
TCTTTATAGGGAGTAAGCTTAGCTACCGCCACATCTTCTTTATAGGCTTCCTGCCGCGGAATATTATCCTGGTCGTAATAACGGTTCAGCAAGCTGCCATCCGGCATCTTTACTACATGTTTGGTAGGCGCTGTTCTGTCCATCCAGTAAGCATATTCCTTTTCCAGCACCGGCAGGTAAGCGGTGTAAATGCTATCGCCCTTATGTTTGGCCAGTATATCCAGCATCAGCGAGAAAAAAGGCGGTTGCGAGCGGCTCAGGAAATAGTTGCGGTTGCCATTGGGGATATGTCCATAACGGGTAAGCAAGTACGCAAAATTTCTGACCATGTTATCTATGATGGTAATGCGCCCGCTTTCTTCCAATCCCAGCATCGTGAAGTAGCTATCCCAGTAATAAATTTCCCGGAAACGCCCGCCCGGTACAATATACGGGTAGGGCAGGTTTAACAGGCTGCTGTAGGGCAGGGCATGGGTGGTATCCCGCTGCAGCACATTCCATAAATGGTTAATGTGGGCTGTTACAGAGGCTTCGTGTCCGTTAAAGGCCGGTGGAACGGCAACAGAATCCGGCAGCAGGAAATGTGCCTGTACAAATGCCAGCAGCGCTGCGCTATCTTTTGGTTGCCCGGCAGCCATGTATTGCGCCATTACCTGTTTGGGATCTTCTTTGGGTACGGCATCTACAAAGGTTTTGTTGTCGCGGAAAATACCGGATAACTGTACGGTTTTAAAGAGAGGGCCATATAACTGGTCCGGGGGCTGAATGGTTTGCGCCGTTAATGCAGGCGCACAGCTCCATAATGCGAGGAAAAAGAAAAGTGCTTTTTTCATAGCCTATGGTATTGGTAGCTGGTATTAGCAGAAATCATGCTAATCTAAGGAATATAAACATGCCGGCCGCTTAGCAGCGCAGCAGACCGCAGTATAGGCCTGATCTTAAAAAATATTTTTTGAAACAGCGTTGCATATCTGTTTTGTTTATAAATTTGCAACAATGTTTCAAAACATATCCGGCCATAAACCTTTCCCTTTTTACAAACAATCTGACGCTATGGATTGCGGGCCAACCTGCCTGCAAATGGTGGCAGCGTTTTATGGAAGGGTTTATCCGCTGCAGCACCTGCGTAATGCCTGTAAAATATCAAGGCAGGGCGTTACGTTTGCCGACCTGATGGCCGCTGCAGAACAGCTGGGCTTTAAAACATTATCGGCAGAGCTGCCTTTTACGGTGCTGGCTCAAAAGGCGCCGCTGCCCTGCATCTTACATTGGGATAAACAGCATTTTGTAGTGTTGTACCGAATTACATCCAAAGCGGTGTACGTGGCAGATCCTGCGCTGGGCCGGCGCAGCCGGTATACCATCCCCGAATTTATGGCCGCCTGGCAGGTTGCACAAGGGGCGGAGCTGGGGCGTGCTTTATTCCTGGAGCCTGCTGCTGCTTTTTACGAAGCACCCGCAGTGGCTGTACCTAAAACTACTTTACGCACTTTATGGCCTTACCTGGCAGCGCATCGTAATAAATTAGCGCCGGTGCTGGGCACATTGCTGATAGCCAGCCTGCTCTCATTACTTCCGCCATTGCTTACACAGGCTGTGGTTGATAAAGGTATCAAAGGGAAAGATGTGCCGCTGCTATTGCTTATTTGCGCGGGGCAGCTGATGCTGTTCATGGGCCGCATGGTAATGGATTTTATACGTGCCCGTTTGCTGCTGGCATTGGGCGCACGGATCAGCATCGGCATGCTGAAGGATTTTTTACAAAAGCTGATGCGCCTGCCTTTTACTTTTTTTGATAACCGGCAGGCAGGCGATAATATGCAGCGCGTAACAGATAACCAGCGTATAGAAGATTTCCTGACCACCTCCCTGGTAACATTTGTAATGGCGGTGGTAACTCTGTTAGTGCTGGGTGGTATGCTGCTGTATTATAACTGGCAGCTGTTCCTGCTGTTTGGTGTTGGCGCTGTTACAGGAATTGCATGGGCAGGCGCTTTCCAGGAAAAACGCGGGCGGCTGGATCAGAAACGTTTCCGCGTGCTGGCATCCGGCCAGGATACGCTGCTGGAAATATTTTCCGCCATCCAGGAAATAAAGCTAACAGGAAGCGAGGGCCTGAAAGCCGCTCAATGGGCCGCCTTACAGGAACGGTCTTTTGCTGTAAAGCTGGAAAGTTTAAAGGTAGATCAGCTTGTACAGGGTGTTGCACTCTTCATTAATGAAACCCGCAATGTGCTAATTACCTGCCTGGCTGCCATACTGGTGGTGAACGGGCGCCTGACGCTGGGAGAGATGCTGGCTATTACTTACATTGGCGGGCAGCTGAATACACCGGTAGCCCAGCTAACGGATTTTATTCGTGCAGTACAGAATACACGCTTCAGCTTGCGGCGCATGTCAGAGGTGCATCATGAACCGGATGAAGATCCGCCGCAGGAAAGAGAGCTGTTACATAACGAGGTAACCGGGAAGGACCTGTGCCTTTCCGGTGTTTATTTCCAGTACGGGCATAAACATTCACCGCTTGTATTAAATAATATTCACCTTACCATACCTGCCGGAAAAGTAACTGCTATCGTAGGTATGAGCGGCAGCGGAAAAACCACGCTGCTGAAGTTATTGCTGAAATTCTATCAACCGGTGCAGGGGCACATCATGCTAGGCAACATGCCCTTACAGCAAATGCAGGCCAAAGCCTGGCGGCGGCATTGCGGCGTGGTAATGCAGGATGGTTATGTGTTCAGGGATACCATTGCCAATAATATTTTTGCAGGCGCAGCAGAGCAGGATTATACCCGCTTATATGAAGCCTGCAAAATGGCGAATATCCATACCTTTTTTGAGGCCATGCCCTTTGGCTATGAAACCCTGATCGGTAAAGATGGTTATGGGCTAAGCGAGGGACAAACACAGCGCCTGCTGATTGCCCGGCTTATTTACCGCAACCCCGCGTTTGTTTTCCTGGATGAAGCCACCAACTCGCTGGATGCGCATAATGAACGCGCCATCATCAATAACCTGCATGGTTTTTTTAAAGGGAAAACAGTAGTAGTGGTAGCACACCGCCTCAGTACCGTTAAACATGCCGATCAGATATTGGTTATGGATAAGGGCACTATTGTGGAAGCAGGCACGCATGAAACGTTAACCGCCAGCGGTGGCGCCTATTACCACCTGATAAAGAACCAGCTGGAGCTGGGAAAATAACACCCGTAAATACAGTCCTATGGCATTAAAAATATTCCCGTATGCGCTGGTACGTTATGCTGCCATGCCATTCAGCACATTGGAAGCCCTGCATATGCCCGGTGTGGAAGCTTTTACAGCACAGCAGGCGCAGCTGCAAAAAACATTACAACAACAACAGCAAACCCTGTGCGATCAGCTGTACACCGCCATCCAGGCGCAGGAAGATCATAAACAAAGACAGCATTTACTACAGCTGAAACGGGAGGTATACAATGGTAAACACCTTACCGGTGCGGAACTGGAAAAGGTGGATGCTGTAAAGGAACCGGTTATATACGCCGCATTACAGGCTTACCTGCAAACACTCCACCAGATGGCAGCGGCCCGGCAGGCATGGGAGCTCGGTTTTGACCAGGCGCTTATAAGCCACAGAAAACAGCTGCAGCAATGCACGCAGAACGAATTACTGCGCAGCGGCATCCTTTTATCCAGCCCGGTGTTATATACACAGCTGGATAGTTTTGCAGCGGCAGACGCTTCAGCTTTCCGGAACCGGGAGCTGAAAAATGAGTATAGCCTGCTCCGTTATATTACCCGCATGGCGGGTAAAACATCGCCCTTCAGCACATTCACCTGTACCGGCACAGGTACGCTGGATGACGCATTGGATCATTATTATAGTCCCGGGGCGCCAGAGAATATCCGCAGCAGCATCCGGCTGCATAACGGCCTGTTTTCGTATATCCGCTCTTTAATGATCCATCACCCGGTGTTAAACGAGATCCTCTCCATCCGGCTGAATGTAACAGCTACCGTGCAGGAAGAACAGCTGCATTTCCTGGTGAACTACTTTAATGTAGAAGCTTTTCAGCGCCTGCCTGCACGTAACCTGCCCTTATGGTTGTTCCAATTTCTGCGGGAACAGGCAGCGCCGGTTGCCATGAGCGCGTTAATTGATACCCTTTGTAAACATATTCCTGATACAGACCGTGCAACCATCAAGGATTTTTTGTTAAAGCTGGCTGCCGCTGGTTTCCTGGAAACAGGTATTGGTTGTTCGGGGGTAGACCCGGACTGGGACGCTGCATTTATGCATTTCCTTTCAGCACATACACAACATACAGCTGTTGCCGGCTTACAACAGCTGCTGCAGGCATTAAGGGACCGTAAGCTTATGTATGCAGGGGCTTCATCCACCCAACGTTACCAGCTGCTGCAGGAAACGGCAACCATGCTAAACCAGGGCTTGAATGTTTTACAGGAAGAAGCAGGCTTACCCACTACAACGGATCTGAAACAGCCTGCTGATAACATTCCCGCTGGCGCAACGGCAGCCGCCTTTGAAGTGAACCGCTTTCAGGCCCGCTCTTTTACCCCGCAGGATATTTTTTATGAAGATACCGGTACGCCTGTCAATAACCCGCTGCCTGCCGCCGGCGTACAGGCATTTATAAATAAGGCCGAACGGCTTTGCGCTTTATTGGGAACAAAAGATGCCTTACTAGAAGAAAGACAGCGCATGCGTAATTTTTTCCTGCAGCACTACGGCATTTCACAACAGGTACCCATTACTGCGTTTTACCACGCCTATTACCTGCATGAGAAAAAACAGGCGCAGGCGCAAAAGCAGGAACGGCCTGCAATGGAGCTTCCTGATGGCCTGCAGCTGGCTATTGCTCCTGCACAGGTAAGTATGCGGTCAACCTTAACCGCTGATCATACTGCAGGATATAGCAGGGGAATGTTTGTGCAGTTTTATAACAGTATGCAAAATGGTAAGCCCGTATTACACGGCATTATTAATGCACTATTGCCGGGCATGGGCAAAGTGGCCGGCCGTTTCCTGCATTTATTAGATCCCGCGGTGGCAGATAGTTTTAAAGAATGGAATGCTGCGATATACCCGCATCACAGGATGATAGAGCTGAACGATGGTTCTACCTTTAATGCCAATATACACCCGCCGCTGCTGCCTTACGAGATCTGCATGCCAGGTGGTAATAATAATTACCCGCAGGAAGCGCAGGTATCCCTGCAGCACATACAGGTGAAATATAACCCGGAAAAAGACCTGCTGGCTTTATACCACACGCCTGATGGAAAGGAAATATATGCCTATGACCTTTGCCTGGAATCTTTTTACAACCGTTCTCATTTTTACCAGCTGCTGGCCCACTTTAACCCGGAACAGCGCTTGCCTTTGCGTCAGTTGATCCTGGCGGCCGACCGGCAATATGCGGCTGCACACCCTCCGCAGGAAGATGTGCAGCTAAAGCCCCGTATTACTTTTGAAGAACAGGTGGTGTTAAGAAGAAAAGGATGGCTCGTGAAAACAGCCGCCATACCTGCACCGGAAAACGGGGAAACGAACGCCGCCTATTTTGTGCGCCTGCATGAATGGAGGCAGCAGCATGGGCTGCCTGCACATGTGTTCATTTTCCTGAGATCGCCCTATATCCCGATAGTGCCGGGTGAAACAACCAAATTGCAACGGGACGATTATAAGCCACAATACATTTGTTTTGATCAGCCTTTGCTGGTAGGCTTATTCCGTAAGCTGCTGGCCAGGGCCGGTGCTTATTGTTACCTGGAGGAAATGTTGCCGCATGCGGAACACCTGGCAGCACAGGGGCCGGAAAGCACCGTTACAGAATATTTACTGCACTGGTATAAATATTAATGCATGCAACGTACCTGGTTATCTGCACACCTGTTTTATGCAGGCGATCTGCATCACCTGCTCCGCCACCTGGTAATACCGCTGCTGCAACGCACGGGGTATCCTGCTTTTTTTATCCGTTATTGGGAATACGGCCCGCATATACGTTTACGGTTACACGTTCCGGAAACGGCTATGCAGGAAGCAAAGCGCCTGCTGTATGATGCAAGCCAGGTTTACTTTAGCAGCCATCCTTCCCGCAGGGATGATGCGGCTTATAACGGCAGGCTGCTCTTGCCAAATAATACATTGCAGTTTATTGCTTACGAGCCGGAAGTGCAGCGTTACGGCAATTTTCAAAGCATACAATGGGCAGAGCAGCAATTTGTTGCTTCTTCAGATTATATACTGGAACAGGTGACGGATACCCCCGCGTGGACAGGTACTGTTGCACTTCTGCATGCTATTAAGCTGAATATAGCCGTTACGTATGCCTGGCAGGAGGAAAAGGAAATGAACCTGGATACCTGCCGGCGTTTTATCCGCGGCTGGCTGCCCCGCCTATATGATCCGTACAAAGAACGGCTGCAGCAGGAGCAGCACTATATGGCCCTGTTCCAGGCCCGTTTTGAGCAGTATGCAGGCGCCTTAAACACGGCTGCCCTGGAACTCTGGCAAGAGCTGTCCCGGAACGCCTGTGAGCCCCGCCTGCAAATTTTCATGGAACATAACCACCATATTTTTCAACAGTATAAGATACTGGGTTTGGATACCATCCGTTTACAGGACATTGTAGGCAGCTTTATGCATATGGGCCATAACCGGCTGGGTATTTCCAACCAGGATGAGGCCTATATCATGTTCTTCACTTTAAAATGCCTGGAGTTTATTTATGGAGCAGGATAAAGCAATTGTTGAAGAAGAAGTATTCCGTATAGCTGCGCAGCTGTTGCCGGTTATTCATCCCGATGTTGTTGTCAATAGTAACCAGGGTACCGACCTGTTTAACGGCAGCGCAGGTGTGATCCTGTTTTATTTGCGGTTATATGATCACTGTAAAGATCCGCTGTATCTGCAGGTCTGCGAGCAGGCGGCAGCCGTTTTACTGGAAAACCCCGCCATACACCGGCAACAATATTTTACCCTGTATACAGGCGCTACCGGCCTCATATACCTGTGTATAAAAATGTATGAGGCTACGGCTGCAGAAAAGTATCTCAATCATGCGCTGCTTTTGTTGCAGCATTTTGAACCCGGCATTTTACAGCAGGTGGTGCAGGACGATTTTATGAGCGGGCATGCCGGCAATATTTTCCTGCTTACTTACCTGCATGCACATACGGAGAACGACAGCGTAAAAAGCCTCACCCGGTCACTTACGGACAAGCTGATCCAACAGGCGCGGATAGCGCCGCAGGGCCTGCGATGGGGGCATGTGAAAAGATCGTATGACTGCCTTGCCGGTTTTTCTCACGGCGCTTCAGGTATTGCTTATGCCTTGTTACAGGCGGCACAGTATTGGGAAGATGAGGGATTAACCTACCTGGCAGAACAGGCTTTGCACTATGAAATGTTGTACTACGATGCAGCTGCCAATAACTGGCTGGACCTGCGGCTCACCAGCACTCATCTGTATGAAGCGGATATTATGGATTGGCAGGCAGCCGGTTTCAGGAAATATGTCAGTGATGCCAATGCCTGGGCGCACGGTGCAGCAGGAGTGGGGCTAAGCCGTTTATATGCCTGGCAGCTTACCCGCAACCCATCTTACCTGCAGCAGGTGAACCAGGCCCTGGAACGTTGTTTAAAAGATGTACAGCAGCTGCAACGCGGGGATTTTACCCTGTGCAGCGGTTATGGCGGCCTGGCATCATTTCTTTTACAGGCAGCTGGTATCCTGCAACGGCCGCAGTTACGCCTGGCTGCACAGCAAACAGCCCTGGCAGCAGTACAGTTTTACCGGCAGCAGGGTGTTTACAATACCTATGTGCCGGACGCCAATAACGATCCCGGACTGTTTTCGGGGCTTGCAGGAGTGGGATACTTTTTAGTCGATACGCTCCTGCCTTACAAGGAAGATGCAATAACACATCCCACCATTTACAGCACTCCCCGCAAAAAGAGGGTTCCTTTATATGCGCCGGGTGAAGTAAAGAAAAAGTTATTCCTGCGTTATTACAGCCGTACTATCCTGCTTTTGCAGGAGCAGGAACGTTGGCAGGACGCAAATAATATACCGGCGCTGGAAGCCATACTGCAGCGGCACATAGCCCTGTTG
>NZ_DATCRF010000527.1:0-10361 GCF_036569125.1 Chitinophaga sp.
CGCCGCTGTTCGTATAGGTGGCCACGTAGTTGCCGGCCTGGCCGGACTGCACATTTGAAATGTACACTTCCCGCGTAGCAGCGCTGAAGTTATTGGGGCCGCTCCAGCTCCAGGAGCCGCCTTGCGTAGGTTGAGGGCCGAACTGCACACTGCCGCCTGCAGCTAAAGAAGCATTAGCCGTTTGCTGCCAGCTGCCGTTATTTACATTTACATATGGTGTAATAGAAGTAGGGGTACAGGAACCCGGAGTTCCAAAAACGATACCTCTGCCGGCTGTACTCATATATACTCTCCCGAAAACATTCATATCTCCCTGCACAAATTGCCCGTTACCCGGGCCGCCATATTCATGCGCATCGTCATTTACACGCACCCAGGAAGCGCCCTGGTCTGTTGAGCGGTAAAGGCCTCTTACATTATTGACGGTGGCCCAAATGAAGAGGGTAGGATAATTTGCCCCGGAAGCAGCTACACCAAAACCAACAGCCGCGCAATTGCTGACACCATTGATGGTTGAAAATGATTGTCCCGAATTAGTTGAACGTGCCAGCCCTCCGCCATTCAAAGCTATCCATACATGTCCTTCTCTTCCAGGCGCCAGGCGGATTATTTTTGAGCCGCCGCTGGCCACTGAACCGGCCTGGGAAAATGAAGCGCCGCCATTGGTGCTCACCAGTACTGCTCCATTTCCGGGATTGTAGGCATAGAATTTATTGGAATTAGCCGGATCGCCAACCGGCCGTGCTTCCGTAAAGCTTAAACCGCTTACCGTTGCCCAGGAAGATCCGTTATTAGTGGACCGGTAGGTGGTAGTAGATTCCTTCGGCGAATGCAAAACAGTATTGCCGTTAGCGGATAAGGCCACCTGTCCCTGGCTGCCGTTCATGCTGTTCTGGGTCCAGGTTACGCCCATATCATTGGAATAATACATGTTGTTGCCCACCCGCACAATTTTGTTTGTGTTTTGAGCCGCTACTGCCAGCCCGGTGGTAGTGCCCATTTGTGGATTGTGAATGGGTGCGTATTGATCAACATTGGTGTGTCTGAATCCATCGTAGTCGCCGATAACAGAGATCACCGGGCCATTGGGAATGCTTTCCAGGCCAAGCGGCACGGTTTCTTCAAGGCCTTTTACTGCAAAGCGCCAGGTGCCGCTGCTGCTGATGTTGTCATTTACAAAAATGCCATTGCCCGAAGTAACCCAAACCTTTTCCGTATTAAAGGGATCAAATTCTATGGAGCCGGCCCAATGGATGGCATGCCCGCTAACCCAGGTGATGCCGTCGGGGTTCATGGTAAATCCACGGTTTACCACATCCACCCAGCTGGCGCCGCCGTTCGTGCTCAGGAACATCCGGTCGCCCCAGGAGCCGTTCTGGTTCATATAGGTGTTGATGGTAGATGCCACCAGCTTGTTGGGATCATTGGGTGCAACACAGATCCCGCCGAATGCACGGTTGTAGCCGGAAGGCGTAACGTTTGTCCATGCGCCGCTGGAAAGGGTGTACTTCCAGATCTGTCCATTATCCATGGGCTCCGGTAGCGACCAATGCCCGCTTGGTCCGGCGCCGTTGCCATAGGTGATAAATAAGTTCCCATTGCTTGCCAGCGTGGCCCGGTGCGGCATAAAGGTGGTAGTAGCGCCGGAAACGGCTGAAAAGGATTGCCCTCCATTATCACTGCGGTACAGGTTCGTGCTTCCGCTGCGGGATACGCCTACAATGATCCTTTGGGTAACACCGCCGGAAACGCTGCTGCCGTCTAATATCACGAAGCTGATCCCGTTCTCATTAGGGGTAGTGGTTACATCCAGTGAGCTTAGCCTGCTCCAGGTTACGCCGGCATCGGTGCTTCTGAATAATCCATTCCACCGCGTGCCGCAGTATAGAATGTTGCTGTTGTTAGGATCCACCACCAGCTTTTCACCGCTTTGCCGGCCCATACCATTGCCGTGGGCCTTGAACTGGTTGGTAACCTCTGTAATGCTAAAGGTATTGCCATAGTCGGATGACCGCAGAATGGCTGTTTTGCCACCGTTGAAATAAGAGATCCCTACCAGCATGTACACCCTGCTGGGCAGTTTGGGATCTATGGCAATAGACTCAACGCCCAGGAAACCAACTTCATTGTCTGACGCCCAATCCAGCAGGGGCGCCCAGGTTGAGGTGGATGCATTCCAGCGGTAGGCGCCCCCCACATCTGTACGGGCATAAACCAGGTTTTGCTCGGTTTTACTTGGGATTATTGCAGAAACAAATCCGCCGCCGCCAATGGGCAGATTTTTCCAGGTATAGCCGTTTTGAGCCTTCGCTTCATAGCCCTGCAACGCAATAAGAACAGGAAGTGACCAGAGAACGGCAAGCGGCTTTTGCCTGAGCTGCGGGCGCAATCTGGCAGACATACAACATCCGGAAACAAAAGGCCGTAGAACACACTGTTTAAATAGTGTAAGTAATGCAGTTTTCATACAGGTTGATGGTTTAGGTAAATCAATAATTGTAAGTGGTTTAAATAAATGCAGCGGCGGAGAAAAATCCTGACAACATGGCATTATGCAGGAATAGCCACGGGAAGCTTCGCGGCAGCAAAAGTGTTTTCATAACGGGAATTTTTCTCTTAACCGATACGGTAAAACTACTCAGCTATTCTTTGAAACAGGGGAGGCATATGTTGCATACAACGGTGGGAAATGTTTCAAATCCTTCCTTTTTACTACATCATTGCGACTTTTGGATACATCCGCCAACGTTAGGCAGCTGACCTTTGTATCAAAATATGATCAATATGGATTTAAAGAACAGCACCGTCCTCATCACGGGCGGAACCAGCGGAATAGGCTTAGAGCTGGTGAAACAACTTACGGAACAGGGGGCAACAATTATTGTTACCGGGCGTAAAGCACAGGCGCTTAGCGACACAAAAAAGCGTTTCCCCAATGTGCACACCTTTCAAAGCGACGTAAGGGACCCGGAGCAAATAAGGCAGCTTTACAAAGATGTTACCCGGCAGTTCCCCGACCTGAACATCCTGGTCAACAATGCCGGTGAAATGCGGCTGATCGATATGCAGGATCCCACGGAAAGCCTGGAGAACATTACCCGGGAAATCGACATCAACCTTTCAGGCGCCATCCAAATGGCGCACCAGTTTTTGCCCCACCTGGTTAAAAAGCAGTCTGCCGCCATTGTAAATGTTTCTTCTGCTATCGCCTTTATGGCCTACTCCTCTGCACCGGTGTACAGCGCTTCCAAAGCCGGGTTTCACGCATTTACCCAGGCTTTGCGCCTGCAGTTAAAAGGTTCCGGCGTAAGGGTAATGGAGCTGATCCCGCCGGGCGTGCATACCAACCTGCAGGATGGCTGGGTGCTGCAGCCCAATCCCCGCCTGTTGATGGAGGTGGATAAGCTGGTAAAGGTGGCCGTAAAAGGACTGCTGAACGATACGCAGGAGATCAAGCCAGCATTTGTGAAGGTCCTGAAATTCCTGAGCCGCATTATACCCGGTGCATTAATGAACTACGGGCACAAGGAATTCGATAAATTCAAACAGCTGAATAACAGTTCAAAAATGCTGTACCAATGAAAAGCACAAATTTGGCAGTCATTATACCGCAGTGCGGTTATATTATGAACACTTATAGATCAAACAAATGATAAAGAACATTATTTCCCTGTTGCTGTTGGTTATTTCCGTATCGTTAAGCTTTAAGCATGGCTGGGATACGTTTACCTACAAAAGCAACCCTGAAGCGGTAAAAACAATGGCGGGCCTGGGCATCAGCGAAGCGGCCATACCCATCCTGGGGGTGCTGACCATTGCCATTGGCGTGCTGCTGCTGTTCCCCGGAACATTTTTCCATGGCAACCTGCTGAACGCCGTGTCAATTGTGCTGATAATGGCATTGGCATCGCGGGCGCACAACTATAGAATGGTGTTGATAGAGATCCCGTTCCTAGCCATGCCGTTAATCATGATCTGGCTGAAATATCCTTTTAAAAATTAAGCTAACTTGCAATATGGCAAATACAAGGCCTTACAGAATTGGATCTATATCAGAAATACACCGCTTAATGGGGCTTCCAAAGCCCCATCATCCCCTGATCAGCATTATTGACCTGGAAGGCCTGCGGAACGATACGGGTATTGATGCTGTTATGTTCGACCTGTATGTGATCTCAATGAAAAGAGGCTGCAACGGCTTGCTTTACGGCCAGCAGAAATACGATTTTGATGAAGGCCTGATGGCTTTTCTTTCCCCGGGACAGATCTTACGTGGTGAGGAAACCGGTGTGCCACATAACCTGCGGGGCTGGATGCTGTTCATACATCCCGATTTTTTGTGGAATACATCGCTCGCCGGAAAGATAAAGAAATACGAGTATTTCGGTTATTCCACCAATGAAGCCCTGTTCCTCTCTGAGAAGGAAGAAACGGTGATCAATGACCTGATCAGGAACATTAAAGACGAGTATAATTCCAATATTGACAAATTCAGCCAGGATATCATTGTTTCAAACCTGGAAACAATGCTAAACTATGCCGAACGTTTTTATGAACGCCAGTTCATTACACGGAAAGTAACCAACCACAAGATCCTCAACCGCCTGGAAGAGGAGCTGACGGACTACTTTAATAATGATGAGCTGCTTTCAAAAGGATTACCCAGCGTGCAGTACATAGCGGGCAAGCTGAATATCTCATCCAAATATTTAAGCAGCCTGCTCAAACAGCTCACAGGGCAAACCACGCAGCAGGTCATTCATGAAAAGCTGATCGGCAAGGCAAAGGAAAAATTGTCCACCACGGAGCTGTCGGTAAGTGAAATAGCCTACCAGCTGGGTTTTGAACACCCGCAGTCGTTCAATAAGTTATTTAAAAGTAAAACAAACCAAAGCCCTTTGGATTTCCGGCAATCGTTCAATTAGGCTGCTGCACTGAAATAATTTGGGGCCTGGAAAAATGTATAGTTTTACAGACCTGAATACGAATGAATATGAGCAAGCAGAGTAAACATGCGCTGCCGGCAGATTTCAGCCAGCATAGTGAGCTGTCCATCCGGTTAGTCTCACCGGGTTTTGGACACCTGCCCGAAGAAGCAGCCCGGAATTATACGGCCAATAACCGCCCGCCATATTACTTTTTCCTGTTTATTTTCGATGGTGCAGGCCAGTATGGCCTCGATACGGAAAAGCTCAACCTGGGAAGGCATGAGCTCTTATTCGCCGTTCCCAATCAGCTGCGCGAATATCCGGCAGCCCTGCATGGCAAAGATTATTATAAGCTGGGTTTTGATGATGAATGCCTTTCCCGCCTGCCGGGAAAATTTCCCTTCCTGCTGGATCCCCTGAACCAACAGAAGATCAGCTTTTTGCCCGCCGCTGCAAACCGGCTGCGGGCCGGCTTTGAAATGTTATTGGACCTGTTGCGTACCGCTGACAGCGATCCGGAGCTGATCCTGGCTTACTTAAACAGCCTGCTTACGGAGATTAATACCGCTTATTTTATATCGCACAAAAAGCCCGCAGCCGACCGGCTTCAGAAATTCATTGGTTTTAAGTTATTTGTCGAAAACAATCTTACCAGCCAGCCTGCCATCACCGACATTGCAGCGGAGCTGGCCCTTAGCACAGATGGCTTGTATCGCATTGTTAAAGAGTATGCAGGCGTTTCGCCTAAAGAGTTTATAACCGGCCGCCTGATCACGGAAGCCAGGCGCCGTATCTGTCAAGGGCAGGATGCCTCTGTAAAGGAATTAGCCTATGAGCTGGGCTTTAATGACCCAAGTTATTTTTCCCGCCTGTTTAAGAAAGTTACCGGGAAAACAATAGCCGGCTTCTCTCAGGATTTGTCCTCATAAAAACGGTTTTTGTCCGGACCCCGCCGGCACATTCACCTGAAATTTGTCTATTCTAAATCTTAATTTATGAACAGACAATCTGGTAAAGTTTTGGTGACCGGCGCTACAGGCCTGGTGGGGGCGCGCCTTTTGCCCCGCCTTGTTAACGCAGGATTTGATTGTATTGCATTGGTACGCGGAAAAGAGGCGCCGGCCGGGGTAACGGCTGTACATGGCGACCTGTTTGATCCGGAACAGCTTCGGGAAGCGGTAACAGATGCAGCAGCCATCATTCATCTGGCAGCCGTATTCCGCTCGCCCGATACGGACCTCATTTGGAAAAGCAACCTGGAAGGAACGCGGAACCTCATCACGGCGGCAAAAGATAAGGCGCCCGGCGCCCGCTTCATTTTTGCAAGCACCAGCAATGTATATAATAATAACAACCCGCACCCCGGCCGGGAAGATGATGCGCTTAACCCGCAGCATGCCTATCCCGCCAGCAAAGTGGCAGCAGAAAATGAGCTGCGTGAAAGTGGGCTGAACTGGTGCATCTTAAGATTCCCGTTTGTGTATGGCGATGGCGATGGCCACCTGGAAGCATTACCACAACACGTAGCGGCCGCAAAATTTCATCCGGCCATGCGGATGAGCACCATCCATCACCGCGACATTTATACCGCTGTTATGATGGCTTTAGAAGGGAGGATGGATGGCCGTATTGTTAATATTTCGGATGAAGCGCCTACATCCCTCTTTGAGCTTTTGAACGTGGTGGGGCATACCATGGCATCCTCGTCCGAGCCCCTGGTAAACCCCTGGTATCTCCATGCAGATAGCTCGCTTGCACGCAGCCTGGGTTTTCAGCCATCTGTAAGGACCATTTACCAGGCAGTTCAGGAAAAGCTGCTCTGAGAAAGCTATCAGATTTTATTTGCAGCCGCCGCCCGCCGGGCGGCTTTTTTGTTTTTCGGTGTTGAGCATCAGCGCATCCCGGCATTGGCCGGGAAAATAACCTTCGCAGATTTTTATTTTTGTAATTTCAGCCGCTCTAAGCCGGGGGCAATAGCTTCATCATGAACAGGAACATGTTGCGCACCATTTAAGCAAACCGAAAGCAGACTTATTCAGATTGTCAAACCAGGAGGTACATAGCTATAATGAACAGGATTTGCTCATGCGCGTAGCAGCGGGGGACACAGCTGCCTTTGACGCCCTGTTCCGCCTCCACTGGGATCACGTTTATTCCGTTGCCCTGCTGGCCTCCAGATCAGCTGATTTTGCCAAGGATGTGGCGCAGGAAGTTTTTCTGTGGGTATGGAAAGAACGGCAGCAAATGACTACGGTGCAGAATATACGCGCTTATTTATACCAGGCTACCCGGAATTTTATCCTCAGAAAGCTGAAACGCGCTACCATAGAAGAGAATTATAAAAGATCCCTGTCCCAGCCCCTCGGTTATATTACCCAAAGTGAAACAGGCCCGGAAACGAACGCCCGTCTGAAAGAGCTGCAGCAGCTCATAGAAACAGGGATAAGAAAGCTGCCCCCGCAACAGCAGCGCGCTTTCCGGCTTAGCCGGGAGCAAGGCCTGTCCCATGAAGCTATTGCCCGGGAAATGGGCTTAAGCGGGCATACTGTAAAGGATTATATTGTAAAGGCGCTGGCCTTTCTGCGAAAATACATCACCCAGCATGGGGATGTTTTATTGATATACCTGTTTGCCAGTTATGTAAAAAATTTTTTTTAACCCGGACACGTCCTTTCGCTTAAGCTGGGTTCCATTATAATAAGCCGGTAGTAAAATTGTACAATGCAACGAGCCGAACTAGAAAAATTATTTGACCAATACCTGGCAGAAACTATAACGCCTGCGGACCTGCAGCAGTTATGGAAAACGCTGGAGCAGCCGGAGCATGCCGCCGCCTGGGAAGCATTCATTGAACAGCTTTGCAGCCGTGAAAGCCTGCATGGGCTTAGCAATGAACAGGAGATGGAAAGTGCGCTTGCTGCAATAAAGCAGCAAATGGCTCCCCCCCGTATCCGTTACCTGCGCCGCTGGAGCTGGGCCGCCGCTTCCATCATACTGCTGCTAACAGCCGGCATTTATTACTGGCAGCACCAGCCGCTTAAACAACAGCGTGCAGCCATCGTAAAACCGGCAGATGAAGTAGCGCAGGGCGCCAATACAGCCATCCTCACCCTGGCAGATGGGTCTAAGATCACGCTGGACAGCACCGCTAACCAGGTGATCCGGCAGGGAGCTACGGCTATACGCCAGCAAGGCGATAGCCTGCATTATGAGGCAAAAGAAAAAGGGTCGCTTATTGCTTATAACACGCTGGCTACTCCACGCGGAAGCCAGTTCCAGGTAACATTATCAGATGGTACAAAGGTATGGCTCAATGCCGCTTCATCGCTGCAGTTTCCCGTGGCTTTTTCCGGCGGGGAAAGGATCGTGAAGCTAACAGGGGAGGCCTATTTTGAAGTGGCCGGCAACCCGCAGCAGCCGTTTAAAGTGGTGACCGGCGGCATGGAAGTGCAGGTGCTGGGCACCCGGTTCAACATTTCAGCTTATGACGATGAAAGCACTGTGAAAACAACCCTGCTGCAGGGCGCCGTGAAGCTGGTATCGCCCGCCAGCCAGGTAGTGCTGCAGCCAGGGGAGCAGGGCCTGCTGCCATCACCGCTTGCCGATTTCCGTGTAAGAACGGTGAACCCGGAAGATGCGGTGGCCTGGAAGAACGGTTTTTTTGCCTTTGACAATGCCGGCATCCGGGAAGTGATGCAGCAAATTGCACGCTGGTATGATGTGGAGGTAGTATTTGAAGACAACAACATAAAACGAAATTTTGGAGGAACAGTGTCGCGGTACAAAGATGTAACAGCCGTGTTAAAACGGCTGGAGATGACCGGTGTTATACATTTTAAAATGGAAGGCCGTAAAATTATTGTTATGCCGTAAGCTATTGTAACTAATTCCGCATATGAAGTATTAATTCCACAACCACATAAATTAATCAACCAAATGGGTATGTTTTTTAATGCATGTTTATGCAAATGGGATTGCTATGTCCCTGATCGCCGCCGGCATGCAATTCCACGTAAGTTAATGCTGATCGTTTTTTGTTTGCTGCTGGGAGGCCTGGCCCGTGCACAACAGGTAAGCCTGCACGTAAATAATGCAGATCTGAAAGAAGTGTTCCGGCAGCTGCGGCAGCAAACCGGTTTTGATTTCCTGTATGAAAATGAAATGCTGAAAGAAGCAAGGCCGGTAAGCCTTGCTGTAACCAACCAGCCCCTGAAACAGGTGTTGGAACAGTGTTTCAGGGATCAGCCCCTGACCTATGAGGTGCTGGAGCATTCCGTTGTTGTAAAAAGAAAGCAGGCCGCCCCCGCGCCACCGCTTACGGCCGTAAATGGTATTGTAACCGATGCAAAAGGGCAGCCGCTGCCAGGTGTTACTGTAACCAGCAAAGTATCAAAAACAGGCACCACCTCGCTTTCTGATGGGCGCTACACCATCCGGCTGCGTGCAAATAATGATACGCTGGTATTTAGCTTCGTAAGCTATATCACGCAGGCCGTGCCGGTGAATAACCGCAGTGAGATCAACCTCACGATGCAGGAGCAGGTGATGGGCCTGAATGATGTGGTGGTAGTAGGTTACGGCGAGCAAAAAAGGATCACCACCATTGGTGCGCAAAGCACCATCCGCGCAGAAGAGCTGAAGCAGCCGGTGGCCAACCTCACCGACGTAATAGCCGGCCGTGTGGCCGGCGTAATAGGTGTGCAGCGCAGCGGGCAGCCCGGTTATGATAACGCGGAGATCTATATCCGCGGCATCTCCACCTTTACCAACAGTAAACCACTGGTGCTGGTAGACGGTATTGAGCGCGATTTTGCCAACGTGGACCCCGAGGATATCGCCAGCTTCAGCATCCTCAAAGATGCCTCTGCAACTGCGGTTTACGGGGTAAGAGGCGCCAACGGCGTTATACTGATCCAGACAAAAAAAGGAAAGGTGGGCAGGCCCCGGATCAATATGCAGTATGACCAGGGCATTACGCAGTTCACCAGCATACCAAAATTTGCAGATGGTGTTACCTATATGCAGATGGCCAATGAAGCATACAGGAACTCTAACCCTGCTGATCCGCTGCCCAAATATTCCGCGGAGCGGATCGCCCTTACCGCCAGCGGCAAGGATCCTGACCTCTATCCTAATGTAGACTGGTTTAAAACGCTGTTCAACAAATACGGGCAGAACCGGCGCGCCCGCGTAAATGCCAGCGGCGGTTCAGACAATGCACAGTATTATCTTTCCATAGGGTATTATGATGAAAATGGTATGTATAAGACAGACCAGCTGGCAAACTATAATTCCTCCATCAAATACACCCGCTACAATTTCACCGCCAACCTGAACCTGCAGCTGAGCAAAACAACAAAGGTGGACTTTGGCGCTTCCGGCTGGATCAGCAACGGCAATTTTCCCGGCAGCTCTGTAGACCAGATCTGGGGC
>NZ_DATCRF010000528.1:0-7039 GCF_036569125.1 Chitinophaga sp.
TCGTTTATATTTGGCTCCTCCCCGGCAGGTCCTTTTTTAAGGAAATCGAATAATCCCATAGATGATCTAATTGCGATAGCATACTTTGAACAAAATGAAAAAATTGGCCCAGGGCTTATTCTATTGATCCATTACTCAACAACTCCACCGCCCTGTCCTCACTGCAATTCTCATTACCAAAGCGTTTCAGCCATTTTATGCCCGGTACAGCTATTCGTGTATCTGCAGTATGATCCCATTTATTTTCAAAACCATGGGCTGCCAATGCTTTAATGATCTCCTCCCCTATGGCAGCAACAGCTGCGCTATCCGCTTCAAAAGATCCAAAGGCTAAATACAGCTCATCGCCTTCTATTACCCGTTCCAGGTCCTGGGCATGGTAAAAGCAAAACCCGCGGGTGCTAATGCCTTCTGCTTTTAATTCGCTGTAGATATGGCCGCAATCACTTTCACCGTCCTGCCGGGTATAGCCGGCATTGTGCAGGGCAATAATGCCGGAGCTGTTCAGCTGATCAAATACGCGGGCCAGCCGGTCAAAATCAGTTTCCTGCGGCCAGGCCGCCTGCTCTTTTAAGCGGGCGGTATACTGGCGGCTGATCTCCTCTTTCAGCCAGGCTTCGTCCAGCACCTCGTCATAGAACAGGTCCATGATATTCTCCTGTATCTCCTCATCATCATAAAACCCACCTGCTATCATTGAACGTACCTGGTCCGTGATCTCTTCTTTTAATTCATCCATAATCTGCTATTTAGCGCAAAGTAAAAATCGCAAATTTCCGGATCAAATTCAAAGAGCGGCAGATCAAGATATTGTTATGTCTGATTAAAAATATTGGATCAGCCTTATGCCGGGTGTTACCTTTTTAAAGAAATCATTAAAATAGAATAGCGGTTCCAGCTTTGTTCTGCCTTCAAACAACGACATACGCCCCGCGCCTATACGAAAAGTATGCGGCGCCATATAATCGCCTTCCCGGTGGATCAGGTAACTCAGCGAAAAGGTAAAGCTGAGCTCAGCCTTTTTACCCGGCTGTTCGGCAGCTCCCCGTCCATAAAATAGTGTGAGAAAATCGTTCCGGTACACCCTGGCTTTGCCATCACTATCCTTGCCAAAGAAAAAATTAGGTTCCCAGTACAGTCCAAATTCATGTCTTATCAATTTATTACGGAAGATGGAGCTCGCTATTACAGCAGTACCTATGCTAAAAGAGGGAACAAAATAATTCTTATAGTTCTGGATGCCCACCGCTGCATTCAGGTGCAGCTCATCACCCTGCCGGGATAAATATCCCCGGCTCTGCTTAGCAGAGATCAGATAATCTTTGGTGAGGTGCATCCGTCCGTCCTCTCCTCTCGTCCAATCCCTATCATACTTTGTTTCAAGGCTATGCAGCTTATCATTCAAGCGGCCATCCGCATAGGCTGCCAGCTCATTCCAGTTATTCACAAAAAAGCTAAACCGGTAAGGATGCACGCTCTTTCCGTCGCTTTTAACACTTCCTAAAAAATGAATGGTGTCCTGCTCCAGTTTTAAAGCAGCCACCTCTCCCTGCTGAATAAGATAGCTGTTGCTGTTTGACCGGCCCTTGTAAATACGGATCTTTTTTGCCTTTGCTGCATCTACTACATAATCGATCCGCTTATAGGACAACTCATCAGACAATGAATCCTTTAAGGGCAAAAGGTCCTGCAGGAATGTTCTTACCAGGGAATCCAGGTTCCCAACCTGTTCCAGGTCATTAATACTTACCAGCTCTACCTGCATCTTATTACCTTTATCCAGCTCGATCCAGAAGCGCCGGGTTATTTTATCTGCCGGCAGCTCAAAGGTCTTATCCTCATTGGTTACCGCTTTTTTCTCCTGCGCACATACCACTCCCGTGATGCTGCAGATCAGCATCGATAAACAGATCATTTTTTTCATTTAGCTAATTTTTTGGAGAGAGATGAATGTTAAGTGTATTATTTGCAATTGTTTGATCGCCCAAACCGGCCGGGCTATTAACTCTTATGGTAAATGGCTTATACTCCGGGTATACGACTTCATTCACCGTTGCCTCACCCAGCTCGTTAATATGTACTACCCGTATTTTCTTTGGTGCAGCGGCTGCGGGAACAGCTGCCAGCATGGTATCGGTTATTTGTAAAGTATCTTTCTTTAAAGTGGCAGTAATATTGGTGGTGTTAACCGGATGAACAAGGGCCGGCAATATGGGTGCAAGCTCCCGCTGTGCAGCAACCGGCTTATCCTTTTCCTTTAACACATTTACAGGGGCTTCCTTTTGTGAAATCACCAATGTTGCCGGTGTATCCAAATGCTGGTAAGTTACAGCAGGTGAAATGTGTACCCCGGAATGCTTTTGTTTATATGTCAGCAAGGCTGGTATTAAGCAGGCCGCCAGTAAACAGGCTGCTGCAGCCCAATACCACCCGGCTTTACTTTTGCGCTGTTTGGATTGCATGCGGGTATGCAGCCTGTCCCACGCGGCGTTCTTATCCAGGCCCGCTTCACCTGCTGCATGGTCTAAGCCATCCAGCCTGCTTACCCAATCCTTATTGTGTGCTTCGTTTGACATACGTAATGTTTTTTTGCAGCAACATTTTCTGTAACAATGATCTTGCTTTACTGAGCTGCGATTTGGAAGTACCTTCTGAAATACCCAGCAGGGAGGCAATCTCTCCATGGTTCATACCTTCAATAGCATGCAGGTTAAAAACCGTGCGGTAGCCTGCCGGCAGCTGTACGATCAGGTTAAAAATATCTGTGGCTGATAAGTTATTCAATGCTTCCTCTTCCAGCGGAATGGTTTCTGCTACGGTTTCCGACACAATTACAAAGGCTTGTTTTTTCCGCAGGAACATCAGGCATTCATTGATCATAATGCGCTTCAGCCAGGTGTACAAAGCAGCTTCGCCCTGGTAATTAAACGCCGGCAGTCCTTTAAAGAATTTGTAAAAGCCATCCAGCAGCAGCTCCTCCGCATCCTCCTCGTTCTTTACATAGCGGCGGCAAACCATTAACATTTTACCGGCCAGCTGATCAAAAATGCATTTCTGCGCAGCGGCGCTGCCCTGTTTTGCTTCTTTGATAAGTACCGGTAGCTCCATTCCTGTTGGTAAAGTGGTTATATAAGTATAAATGCAGATTATAAGCAAAGGGTTGCCTGCTCAAAAAAGATCTTGCTAATGGGGTATAATCAGGCAAAAAAGCCCAGCTCTATCTTTGTTTCATTGGCTTCCACACAAAACGGCAGCGCTTCCAGGCCGGGTACAAAATTAAATACCCGCTCCTCTGTCATGGGTAACAGCATCATTTTTTTATCCGCAGTAACACGCACAACTCCCTCCTGTTTATGAACCTCCACCGTATGCGCTAATTTAATTTCATAGTTTTCTGTAGATGGGGAAATAACCGGCACTATGACCTTCACCGGCCGTTCTTCTTTTGCATCATGCTTAAAATGCAGGGTTACCTTGTCTTTGCTGAACCGGTAGATCACTTCGCAATTCACCCCGCCTGCTGCAGGCTGCTGCTGATCTTTATTTACCAGCTTAGAGCGGGTATGTATAACGATGGTATCCTGCTCCTGTGTGGTTTTCATGCCAGCAGTAAGGTCATGGATGTTCAGGTAGGTGCTCCCTCCTTCCTGTAGCTCAATACGCGGCGTTAAAGGCATGGATAAAGGATCCTTATCCACCTGCATATTACCGGCTTCATACAGCTGGTACTCATTCATACTGGCTGTGAAGATCAA
The DNA here is from genome assembly GCF_036569125.1 of Chitinophaga sp. Classification (GTDB taxonomy): domain Bacteria; phylum Bacteroidota; class Bacteroidia; order Chitinophagales; family Chitinophagaceae; genus Chitinophaga. The sequence goes on from NZ_DATCRF010000528.1 coordinate 3,756, forward strand.
CCCGGCTTTTTCATGCCACAGCATGGTAAGCGCGCCACCGGAAGCATGGCCGCCTTTAAAATCTTTATAGTTGCGGTCGTAGGCGGTAACAGTAGCCCTGAAAGCACCGTGTGAAATGAGGGTGGTTTGTATATCGCTGAAAAAGCGGCTGCCATATGTCTGCTCCCGTGGTAACGTTACTTTGGCAAAAGTTGCCGGTGGTGTTGGCACACCATGATCCAGTATAGTCACCAGCGCTTTAAGATGGCAAAAGGTGTGGTGCAGACTGGCGCTTACGCCATGGCTCAGGTAATGCGGGCCGCCGTATAAAACACCATCATGCGTATTGGCTTTTAACAGCTGTGTATTCAGCAATGCTACTTTGTAAAAGGCCGGATTCCGGTTGGCCATCAGCGCATAGGCCGGCTGGCAGCCATCGGAGGTGCGGCTGCCCCAATAAGTCCATTTGTAATTGCGGGTGCCCCAGCTGTTATCCCAGCCACCATCCGGTAACATGAACTGCATATGTGTTTCCAGGGCGCGGCTTACCGCATCCAGCACTTCATTATCTTTTGTGAGCAGCCCATACAGCACCAGCGAGGGCAGGGATTCTTCTACATTATATCCCAGGTCAACCGACAAACATCCCTTGGCGCTGCGCTTGTGATAAGGGCCGCCTTCGCCGGTCAGGAAACCATCTTTTGCAGTTATAAACCGTAATGCTTTATGCGCCAGCTCGCGGCCACGGCGCCGGAAACGGGGCTCGTCCAGTATTTCGCCTAACAGGGATAAACCATAGGTGGCAGAGATGGGGTAATTAATATTGCCGTAGTCGATGTTAAAATTTTTGCAGATGAAATCACCGCTCTTTTTCAAACGGGCGCTGAGCTCATTTTTGAAATTATTATCCAACAAAGTACCGTGCTGCTTTAAGGCTTCGCCCAGGGCGATGGCAGAGAACACGGTAGTACCTTTCCAGGCGCCTTTTACCGGTTCGTTTAACCAGGAGCCGTCCGGCTGGCTCACGGTGCTTTCCATCCAGCGGTACAGGAGTATAGCTGCATCTACATAATCACTGTTATTGGTTACATGGGCCAGGTGCAAAAAGGGGTAGATGGTATCGCCCATGCGGCCATGCACCGCATTTTCCGGCGGATAAATGATGGCGCTATAATTTTTATCGGCCTTGTCTTTTACCTGCATATTCAGCAGCGCGCTGCCCCAGGTATCTGTAAGCTGCCGGCAAAGCACAGAAAGCTCATCTTCATTCACAGATGAAGGCAGCGCCCGGGCTAAACTATTACCTGCATACAATGCGCCTAATAGACCCGTGCTTTGTTTTAAAAAATGTCTGCGGGATAACAATGTGAAATTTATTTTACTCTACTCCTTTCACACGCATCTGCAGCGTGTAAATAGCTTCTGATGCGGTGATGAATAATGTTTTCCGGTCTTTACCGCCAAAACAAACGTTGCCTGTCCAGTGAGCGGGGATGGGAATGTTGCCCAGCTTTTTCCCGGTGCTGTCATAGATGGTTACGCCCTGGCCGGTAATGTACAAATTCCCTTCACTATCCAGCGTCATACCATCAGAGCCCTGGGATACAAACAGCTGTTTGCCTGTTAAAGAACCGTCCGGGTTAATGCTGTACCTATAGGTTTTGCCTGCTTCAATATCAGCTACGTATAAATATTTGCCGTCGGGCGTACCTACAATACCGTTAGGCTTCACAAGGCCGTCAGCTGCTACCACAGCGGCTTTCTTCCCTTTAGGCAAATAATATACCTTTTGCTCTTTTATGTCCGGTGTTTTGCGGGTCCAGTAATCGCGGGGGTAAAAAGGATCGGTGAAGTAAATACCGCCTTTGGGATCGATCCACAGATCGTTAGGGCCGTTCAACAATTTACCTTCATAATCGCTTAACAGCACAGTTACTTTTTTTGATGGGCTAATAGACCACAGCTCATCTTTTTCATCGGCGCAGGAAATGATGTTGCCTTTTTTATCAAAGTACAATCCATTGGAGCGGCCTGTTTTGTCCATGAATAATGACAGCTTTCCATTTACATCGTACTTCCAGATCTTATCATTCGGCTGATCGGTAAAGTAAATGTCGCCCTGTTTATTTACCGCGGGTCCTTCGGTAAACGCAAATTGTTTGGCTACTTCCTTTACTGCGGCGCCGGGGGCCACCACCGGTATTTCCTGGGCTAAAGTGGAACTGCCTGTTGCCAGGCATAATAATAGCAGGGCATAATAACGTGTAAGCATGCCCTAAGTTAGCTAAAAAGTACAAAAATGTTATTTCAGCGGAATGTTAGCCACTTTATAATTCAGGGCATTGGTAGTGCCGCAGGTAATATCAATGGTAACACCGGTAATGGAGCCGGCCAGGTCGGAGGCCAGGAATACAGCGGTATTGGCAATATGCGCCATGGGGGGTAATTTTTTTAGCATCGTGTCGGCCTGCATTTTTACTAAAAATTCCGGCGCTTCCGGTACGCTGGCAATGGCTTCTGCAAAAACGCGGGAATCCGGAGACCCGCCGGAGCGCATATTCACCACACGTACCCCATGGGGGCCCAGCTCAGATGCCAGGTCGCGGGAAAAACTTTCCATGGCACAGCAGGCCGGTCCAAAACCACCTACCAACGGATAACCAATACCGGCGGGAGTAGCGGTAAGCGATAAAATAACGCCGGAGCCCTGTGCCATCATGATCCTGCCGGCGGCTGTTGCGGTAAGAAATTGCGTGTGCATAGCAATGTTCACCGGCCGTAGAAAATCGGCCAGCTCCATTTCCACCAGGGGAATATTCTGTTTAGGTTTTAAATCAATAGCGTTATAGGAAATATCTACCGTACCTGCTTTTTGCTTTACCTGCTGTAAATGCACTTCAATAGCTTTTTCGTCCAATGCATCCACCACAGCGGCTTCTGCGCGGCCGCCTGCTGCGCGGATCTCATTTGCAAGCTGCTGCACATTTTCCAGGTGAAGACCGGTGAGGAATACCTGTGCGCCTGCTGCAGCCAGCGCCTTTGCTATTGCGCCGCCTAATGAGCCGCCTGCGCCATAGATCACTGCATTCTTGTTTTGCAATAACATGGGGGTAGTTTTTTGATGAAAACAAACTTAAGTAAGAATGTGCAGGCGCAGGTGGTGTAATAGCGACAATATAGCGGGCATACTGCGTCAGCGCTGTTATTTACCCAGCGCTTCCCGCACGGCCGGGGCTATTTTTTTCCCAAAGAGCTCAATGGCATGTAATACTTTATCGTGTGTAATATAACCCTTTACCAGCTGC
>NZ_DATCRF010000529.1:0-10439 GCF_036569125.1 Chitinophaga sp.
GCGGTAACAATTATGCAATACCCTGTTAATCAGGGTATTGGTTTTAATAGCGTGATCGATCTGCTGAAAATGACGCTATACCGCTTTCCGGCCAACGGTGGCAAACCGGAAAAGCTGCCCATCCCCGACAGCGAAAAGGAACGCGCAGAACAGCTGCATAATGTGCTGGTGGAAAAAGCTGCAGAAAATGATGATACGCTGATGGAGCATTACTTTGAAAAAGGCAGCCTGGATGAAGATGAAATGCGCGAAGGCCTGAAAATAGGCATGCTTAAACACCAGGTATTCCCGGTGTTTTGTTTATCAGCCGAAAGGAACATGGGCAGCGGCCGTTTAATGGGGTTCATTGATAACGTAGCTCCTTCCGCCACTGAAATGCCGCCGGAAATAACAGAAGCAGGTGAGCCTATTCCCTGCGATCCTGCGGCCCCGGCCTGTTTGTTCGTGTTCAAAACATTACTGGAACCGCATATTGGCCGCCTTACCTTTTTTAAAGTGCTCTCCGGCGAGGTAAAGGCAGGGCAGGAGCTGGTAAATGAAAAGGGCAACACCAGCGAGCGGCTGAACCAATTGTTTATTGCAGACGGTAAGAACCGTAATCCCGTGGAACGCCTGCGCTCCGGCGATATTGGCTGCACCCTGAAGCTCAAGAACACATTAACCAATCATACCCTTAACGACCGCTCCTTTACGGGGCAGGTAGATCCTATTCACTTTCCCCTGCCTAAAGTGCGCGCCGCCATTGAAGCCCGCAGCAAAAGCGATGATGAAAAGCTGGGCGAAGTGCTGGCCGAGATACACATGGAAGATCCTACACTGGAAATAGAATATAACCGGGAGCTAAAACAGGTGATCCTGCACGGGCAGGGTGAGCTGCACCTGGCCGTAACCAAATGGCGCCTGGAAAATATTTACAAGATGCAGGTTGATTACCTGCCGGCTAAAATACCTTACCGCGAAACCATTCAGAAGCCTGCACAGGCCTCTTACCGCCATAAGAAACAATCCGGCGGCGCCGGGCAGTTTGGCGAAGTGTTTATGAAAATAGAGCCCTGGTATGAGGGCATGCCGCCTTTCAAAGAGCACCCGGTAAGGGATACAGAGGAGATAGCGCTTAACTGGGGTGGTAAGCTTGTTTTCAATAATTGCATTGTAGGCGGTGCTATAGATACCCGCTTTCTGCCATCCATACTTAAAGGGGTGATGGAAAAAATGAACGAAGGCCCGCTAACCGGCTCTTATGTGCGCGACATAAGAGTAAGTGTGTACGATGGTAAAATGCACCCGGTAGATAGTAATGACATTTCCTTTAAGATAGCCGGTATGATGGCTTTCCGCGATGCCTTTCACCAGGCATCACCCCAATTGCTGGAACCCGTGTATGATGTAGAGACCAGCGCGCCGGATACTATGAGCGGCGATATTATGAGCGAGCTGCAAAGCCGCCGCAGTATTATAACGGGTATGGATACACTAAATGGCAGCCAGGTGATCAAAGCCCGTACCCCGCAGGCGGAGCTGGATAAGCTGTATGCCGCTTTGCGCAATATAACCCAGGGGAAAGCCAAGGTAAAAGCGCAGTTTGCAGAATACGCTCCTGTACCGGGAGAAATGCAGAAGAAGCTGAGTGATGAGTACCGGAAAACGGAGGTGGTGAGCTGAGGAATTATAAGGTAAACGATCAAACCTCAATTAATGTTCAACCAAAAAAAATAAAGTTTACGACACTGCAATCAGCTGGGAAATAGGGCTATTTTAGCCGGGTTAATCTATTTCTTTTATGATCCCCGAAACAAAAAGAACAGCTGTACAACAAGCATTGCAGGAAGCGTTTGGCGTAAGCGGCTACGAAGATCTCAGGCACATAACTACCGGCCTTTCTTCCGCACTTATTTTTCGTATAGTGGTACAGGGCAGGCCCTACCTGCTCCGCATTGTTACCCGGGAAGATGAGCCGGGCGATCCCACACATTATTTTGCCTGTATGAAGGTGGCTGCAGATGCAGGCATAGGCCCGCGTATCTGGTACGCCAGCGCTGAAACCAGGATCTCTATCACTGATTTCATAGAAGCGCAGCCATTCCCCTTGCATGAAGCCAGGCTGAAAATGCCGGCGCTGATCAGGCAATTGCATTCCCTGCCGCCTTTCCCTGCACGCATCAACTACCTGACCTTCGTTAATGGATTGGTTAAAAAATTTCAGGATAAACAATTGCTGCCTGAAAGTATGACCGGTGAATTATTCCGGCTGTATGCAATGCTGGCGGATGTTTATCCTCACAACCTGCAGGACCAGGTTGCAAGCCATAATGACCTTAAACCGGAGAACTTCCTTTTTGATGGTGACCGGGTATGGATGGTGGACTGGGAAGGCGCCTTCCTGAACGACCGTTATGTAGACCTTGGAGTGGTTGCCAATTTTGTGGTACGGAACGATGAAGAAGAAGCTGCGTATCTCAGCATTTATTTTGGTGAAGAAGCATGCGAATACCAGCGGGCGCGGTTTTTCCTGATGCGCCAGGTGCTTCATATGGCATACTTTACGCTCCTGATGTTGCTGGTCTCCGCAGCAGGCACGCTCATTGATCCGAATGTTGCCGTACCGGATTTCAGAGATTTTCACGACCGTATATGGTCAGGTGAGATCAGCCTGGCCGGCAATGATGCGCGGCTGCAATATGCATGGGTACATATGGAGCAGCTGTCGCGTAACCTGCGGTCAAACCGGTTCAATGAGGCGCTGGAGATAGTATCAGGGGCGCATATAACAAATTAATCCAGGTGGCACTTACTGCTTCGGCTCAAAGATGGCCCGCCAGGCGATAGCAGCAAGAACACCGCCGGCTATGGGCGCTACTATAAATAACCACAGCTGTTGAAGCGCTTTACCGCCTGCAAGTATAGCAGGGCCAAAGCTGCGGGCCGGGTTTACAGATGTTCCGGTAATGGGTATAGCTACCAGGTGTATCAATACTAACGTAAGCCCTATTGCCAAACCGGCCATATTAGCATTACCCAGCCTGGAAGTAGTGGCAAAAATTACAAACAGGAATATGAAGGTAAGCAGCACTTCCACAATGAATGCAGCGGTTGTTGAATAGTTACCTAAATAGCCAGGTCCCCAGCCATTGGAGCCTAATGCCCATTCACCCATGCTGAATCCGGGTGCATCTTTTTGAATGGCCAGTAACGCGCATGCAGCCACGGTTGCCCCGGCCATTTGCGCAATGATATAGCCAATAGTATCTGCCAGGCTTAATTTTTTAGCCACCAGCATAGCAATGGAGATAGCCGGATTTATATGACAACCTGAGATGGGGCCAATGGCATAAGCCATCACAACTACGGTAAGGCCAAAGGCGAGGGATATGCCCAGCAGGCCAATACCTATGGGTGCATCGGCAATAGTTATGGGGATAGTTTTACCCGCTACAACTGCTGCTCCGCAACCAAATAATACTAAAGAAAATGTTCCGATGAATTCAGCGAGGTACTTTTTCATAAAGGGGGGATTTTGAGTATAAACAAAGTAAGACTTTTATATGATAGCAACCACAACAATCACAGTTATTATATTACAAACCTTCACAACAGCATCATTCAACAAACATCCTCATCCGCTCTATTAACAAACCTTCACAACCACATCCTCCAAAAACCTTCATCATCCGCTGCATTCCATTACTAATTATTAATTATTAATTCTCCTCAGGCCCCCCAGCTCTCCCGGTCCAAACTCCTGAACCGTATAGCCTCCGCTATGTGCGCGGTCTGTATCATCTCAAAGCCTTCCAGGTCCGCAATGGTCCTGCTTACTTTTAATATGCGGTCATACGCCCGGGCCGATAGCTTTAGTTTATTCATGGCATTCTTCAGCAGGTTAGCGCTTTCGTATTCCAGGTAACATAACCGTTTCAGCAGGCTGCTGCTGATCTGTGCATTACAATAAATGCCGGGGTGTGGTTTAAAACGTTCGGTTTGTACCTCCCGTGCCAGCACTACCCGCTGCCTGATATACTCACTGGTTTCTGCTGTTTCTGTAGCGTTAAGCGAAGCAAAAGGTACCGGCGTAACCTCTACATGCATATCGATCCTGTCCAGCAAAGGACCGGATACACGATTCAGGTATTTTTGCACAATGCCGGGAGCGCAGGTACAGTCTCTTTCCGGGTGGTTGTAATACCCGCAGGGGCAGGGATTCATAGCCGCTACCAGCATAAAGCTGGCCGGGAAATCAACCGTGGTTTTAGTGCGGGAAATAGTTACCTGCCTTTCTTCTACAGGTTGCCGCATTACCTCCAGCACGGTACGTTTAAATTCCGGCAGCTCATCTAAAAAAAGTACACCGTTATGCGCCAGCGATATTTCTCCCGGCTGTGGTACGGTGCCGCCGCCAACCAGCGCAGCATCGCTGATGGTATGATGCGGGGAGCGGAAAGGCCGGCGTGCTATCAGCGATGCATGCGCCGGCAGCTTGCCCGCTACCGAATGGATCTTGGTTGTTTCCAGCGCTTCGTGCAGGCTTAAAGGCGGTAAAATAGACGACAGCCTTTTTGCCAGCATGGTTTTGCCGGCGCCCGGCGGGCCTATCATCAGTACATTATGACCGCCGGCAGCCGCTATTTCCAGCGCACGTTTTACGCCGTACTGGCCTTTTACATCACTGAAATCCACATCAAAATGTTGCTGCGCTGTAATGAACTCCTGCCGGGCATCAACGTGTATGGGCGACAGTGATTGCGGCGCATGCAGGAACTGGATCACTTCGCGTATGTGTGATACGCCATACACTTCCAGCTCGTTCACCATGGCTGCCTCCCGTGCATTTTGCAAAGGCAGCAGCATACCCCTAAAACCTTCTCTCCTGGCCTGTATGGCCATGGGCAGGGCGCCTTTAATAGGTTGTATGGTACCGTCCAAGGATAGCTCACCCATAATAATGTATTGAGATAATGCTTCACCAGGCGCTTGTCCGGAAGCCGCAATAATACCCAGCGTAATAGGCAGGTCATAGGCCGACCCTATTTTACGGATATCTGCCGGCGCCATGTTCACTACAGTGCGGAACCGCGGAAAACGGTATCCCAGGCTGATGATGGTGGATTCAATACGCTTTTCACTTTCCTTTACCGCATTATCGGGTAAGCCAACAATAAAAAACTTAGTGCCTTTGGGAAAAACATTCACTTCCAGGGTAATGGTAATAGCAGTTACGCCTTGCACTGCGCTGCCAAAGGTTTTAACAATCATGGATGGATATGGTTGATGGAAAACGAAAATAAGAGAAAACACCGGATCTGCCAATTTCACACAATAGTTTGATGTTAACATTGGATTAACCAAAAAAAGGTTTAAATTTTGTCAATGACTATGAAAACCGTTGTAACCATTTTGACCCATCAACCCGGATTACACCTGAAACATTCATAGCAATATTCGTTTATACATGTAGGTTATATTGGTGAAAATAATCATCCTGTTCAAATAACTCTGGCAATAAAGAATAACTATATGTGGCTTGCAGCCCTGCGTTCTAATTTAATGCTGCTGTTGCTATGCTTGTGCCTGGCAAGCGCTGCCCTGCCTGCGTTTGCGGGTAACAAGATGTTTTTTCAGCATACGGATAAGGTAACCCTTTCTGCAGATCAATGGCCGCTGCGGGAGGTACTAAAAGCCATGAACAGGCAAACCGGTTATTATTTCTTTTACTCCGCCGACCTGGTTAATAACAATGAAAAAGTAACGCTGCATGTAAAGGATGCTCCTGTGGAAAAGGTGTTGCAACAATTACTGAAGGGAAAAGGATTGATCTGGGTGTTTAATGGTAACACCGTTATAATAAAAAAGGCTCCGCAGGCAACGGCTCCCATTAACGGCCCGCCGCGTGATTCATTACTTACATTCCTCAATGGGCAGGTTACAGATGCTACCGGTACCCCGTTAGCCGGGGCCACCGTGTTAGTGGATGGTACGCCTAAAGGCGCCACCACCAATGAACAGGGCCGGTTTGTACTTGACGGCATTACCCGCCCCGTAACCCTGCAGGTAAGCTATGCGGGTTATCTGAAACAACAGGTACAGTTAAATGAAGCAGGTAATGTGCAGGTGCGTTTGCAAAAAGAGATCCTGGACATTAGCAGCGTATCTGTAGTAGCTACCGGTTACCAGGCCATTCCCAGGGAGCGGGCCACCGGCTCTTTTGTAAAGCTGGATAATGAGCTGCTGAACCGTAAAGTGAGCACCGGCATCCTGGACCGGTTAGATGGGGTGGCCAGCGGCGTATTGTTTGATAAACGCGATGCTGCCAGCACCAGGATCCAGATCCGCGGTTTGTATACGCTTACCTCAGCCATTGCCCAGCCTTTGGTGGTAGTGGACAATTTTCCTTATGAAGGGGATATAAATGATATTAATCCTAACGATGTAGAGAACATCACCATCCTGAAAGATGCCGCTGCAGCCTCCATCTGGGGAGCTAAAGCAGGCAACGGGGTAATTGTGATCACCACTAAAAAAGGGCGGTATGATCAGGCGCCACACGTATCTTTTAACTCCAATGTAACGGTGATCAATAAACCGGAATTATTCCGCTTACCGCAAATGTCCGCTTCTGATCTTATTGACCTGGAGGAGTTTTTATTCAGCAAAGGTTTTTATAACAGTGCTATTAATAACAGGCGCTACCCGCCCCTGACACCCGTGGTGAACCTGCTGGTAGAGGAGCGGAACGGGCAATTGTCAGCTGCTGAAACCCGGGCCGCTATTGATAAGTTACGTGGTATAGATGTACGCAATGATTTTCTGCAATACATTTACCGGCAGGGCGTAAACCAGCAATACGCCGCCAATGTAAGCGGCGGCAGTAAAAAGATAAAATACTTTTTCTCCACCGGGTATGATAAGAACAGCACTAACCTGGTGGGCAACACCTATCAGCGCGTAACCCTGCGTACAGACAATACCTGGCAGGCCGCCCGTGGACTGCAGGTACAGGCCGGGATTCAATATACGCAGCATGATGATACCAATAACAGCACCGGTCCTTATAACAGCAATGCCTATAAGCTGGGCACACGCATATTGCCGCCTTATAGCCGGCTGGCCGATGATAACGGCAATCCTTTAACGCTGGATACCCGGTACGCAGGTACGTATACAGATACTGCGGGGCATGGCCTGCTGCTGGACTGGAAATACCGCCCCTTGCAGGAGCTGGCCCTGAACGATAAAACCTCGCGCGCACAGGTGCTGATCGCTAACCTGGGAGTGCAGTATAATTTTTCCAATACCATTAGTGCAGAGGTGAAATATCAATACCAGCGTGCAGACAGGAATAGCCGTGCTTATTACAGCACACAAACCTTTTTTGCCAGGGACCTTATTAACCTCTATTCACAGATCCGTGGCGACAGCGTAACCTACATAATACCCAATGCCCCTATCACAGACCGTACCGCCAGTTTACAGCAGGGGCATATGTTACGCGGGCAGTTAAATTTTAATCGTACCTGGGCAGGCAAACACCAGGTAGCAGCTATTGCCGGTGCTGAGCTGCGGCAGCTGCACACAACAGGCAGCAGCTACCGCGATTATGGGAATACGGTTGCAGATCTGCTCCGTTACTATCCGCTGGTCACCGGCCGTACAGCCACCATTCCATCTAATACAGATATAGACGACCGCCTGGATCGTTTTACTTCCGCATACGCCAATGCAGCCTATACTTACGATAACCGTTATACATTCTCCGCCAGCGCGCGGAAAGATGCCTCTAATTTATTTGGAGTAAGGGCTAACCGGAAAGGTGTGCCGCTTTGGTCGGCCGGCGCAGCCTGGAAAATATCCAATGAAAAATTTTATCATGCCGGCTGGCTGCCTTACCTGAACCTGCGCCTTACCTATGGCTCGGGTGGTAATGTGAATAATGCCATTGCAGCACTGGCTACTATTTATAGGTATGATGCCTCTTTCCAGTTCACCAACCTGCCTTTTGCCACAATTGTAAATGTAGCTAACCCGGAGCTGCGCTGGGAAAAAGTGAATACCTTGAACGCAGGGCTGGACTTTACTTTCAAAAACAACCGCCTGAGCGGCAGCATTGAATATTACCATAAGCAATCTGTAGATGTAATGGGCCTGGAAGCGCTGGATCCTACCACCGGCCTGGGATCGGCGTTCACCAACTCGGCAGATGTTAAAGGCCGGGGAGTAGAGGTACAGCTGTACGGTAAGCCTGTAAATGCCGGCGCCTTTCAATGGCAAACCAGCCTGCTGTTTAATTATGTACATTATGAAGTATCGCGGTACCTGCTGCCGCCGCTTACCAATGGTTTTGTGAGTGATGGAGGATCAATTATCCCGTTGCCCGGCTACAACCCATATTTACTGGTGAGCTACAAATGGGCCGGCCTGGACCCTGCCACCGGCGATCCGCGCGGGTATCTTAACAAAAGTATTAGTACAGACTATGCAACCCTGATAAAAAATCCGCTTAGCGAACAGGTGATCCATGGCCCCGCATTACCCACTTACTTTGGTAATGTATTAAACACATTTAGCTGGAAGAATATTTCTGTATCTGCCAACATCACTTACCGGCTGGGCTATTATTTCCGGCGCAACACCATTGCCTACAATACATTGTTTGCAAGTGGTGCGGGCCATAGCGATTACGGGCAGCGCTGGCAGCAGCCGGGCGATGAAAAGTATACTAACGTACCATCGCTCGTATATCCTAACCCTGCTTACCGCGATCAGTTCTATACCAATTCATCCATCACGGTAGAGAAGGGAGATCATGTGCGCTGGGAAGATGTGCGTTTAAGCTACACCCTTAAAAAAGGAATGAACAGCCGCACCTTCTTTAGTCAGCTGCAGTTTTACACCTACATTACTAACCTGAATATATTGATCTGGAAAGCGAACAAAGCGGGCCTGGATCCGGATTTTCCATCCGGGTTGCGTACACCGCGCGCTTTTGCATTTGGTATAAAAGCAGATCTTTAAATGAAAACAACGTATATACGATACCGGTATCTTATCATATGGCTGCTGCTGGCCTCCTGTAAGCATTACCTGGATGCCAGGCCGGATGTAAAGCTGGAAGTGCCTGTAACGATCCGGGACCTGCAGCTGCTGATGGACGATTACGCCACTATGAACAATACCTGGCCGGCTGCCGGCGGTTTAATGGCCGATAATTTTTATCTGGCTGCAGCAGACTGGAATACTTTGCAGGAAAGCGACCGGAAGTTGTATATATGGCAAAGAACCGATCAGACCAACGATTACTGGAATGGGCCCTACCAGGCTATTTTAAATACAAACGTAGTGCTGGAAAATATTGACAAGGCGCGTAGTACCGGCTCTGCAGAGGACTGGAATAACCTGAAAGGTACGGCCCTCTTTTTCCGCGCTAAGTATTTTCATGCGCTGGCGCAGCTGTTCGCCAAGCCTTACGATCCCGCTACCGCCCCGCAGGATCCGGGTATTCCGTTACGTTATACCTCCAATTATAATGATGCTACGGTAAGGGCATCTGTTGCACAAACCTATGACCGCATTTTGCTGGACCTGAAAGCCGCGCTCACTTTATTACCGGGAACGCCAATGTTAAAAAGCCGCCCGGGTAAGCCGGCCGCTTACGGCGAGCTGGCGCTTGTATACCTGGATATGCGGGACTACGCCCGGGCCGGCGCCTATGCAGATTCCTGCCTGCAATTGTATAACCGGCTGATGGATTACAATGAGCTGGATATCCTGGCAGATGCGCCTGTTCCGCGTTTTAATGATGAAGTGATCTTTGAAATGATCTCGCAAAATGCCAGGGCGTTATTGCCGGCAGTGTGTAAAGTAGATACCCTGCTTTATAATACCTATGCGGAGAATGATCTGAGAAAACATATATACTTTACCGGTAACAGCTTTAAAGGAGATTATGCAGGGATGGGCGCAGATAATGGTTATATTTTTGCCGGCATTGTTACAGATGAAATGTACCTGGTACGTGCAGAAAGCAGGGCCCGTGCCGGTAACGCCACCCAGGCAATGAACGACCTGAATACCTTGCTGGTAAAGCGCTGGCGGCAGGGCGCCTTTGTGCCGCTCACAGCTGCAGATGCAGCAGATGCGTTAAAACAAATACTCCGTGAAAGAAGAAAGGAGCTGCTGTTCCGCAGCGCCCGATGGGCAGATCTGCGCCGCCTGCAGTACGAGGCCGCTTTTGCAGTAACACCACAACGAATGTTAAACGGGCAAGCCTACACGCTGCCACCCAACAGCCCGCGTTATGTATTGCAGATACCAGGCAATGTAATTAGTATGATGAGGATTGAGCAGAATCCATAAAACCGGCGAAGGAGGTTCATAGAGACCGTTTAAAAAATTTTATGAACGAGATAATGTAATATCTTAAACCGACGATGGAGGTCATAAAGGCC
>NZ_DATCRF010000530.1:0-4963 GCF_036569125.1 Chitinophaga sp.
GCCAGGAACTGATCTGCAAAGGCATCGATCGTAACCGGATCCATAAGGTCCATTACTTCAATGCTCACCTGCGCTATGCCGGCCAGGTTCTTTGCCGCCTTGTTACGGTCGCGCGCAGGCACTATTACCTTAGCGCCGGCTGCTGCCAGCTTGCTTACTGTTTCAAGTCCTATGCCGGCATAACCGCCGGTTACAATGGCTGTTTTGCCGCTAAGGTCTATACCTTTCATTACATCTGTTGAAGTTGAAGTGGCTGTAAACCCTGAGCCTATTGGTTTTTGCAGGGCTCCGTTGTAGTTGCCTGCAGTAATTACCTGTTCCATAATTGTAGTATTTATTTTTACTGCAACAAAGGTAGCCCGGGCAGCATTTGGAGGTTTTGTTTTAAAGGCCTATTTCTTTTGTTTTAAGGACCAGTCTTGCCCAAAAAAAGGCCGCCTCAAAATTGAGACGGCCCGTTAACTTCAATAGAATAAGACAGCTTATTCTACCACCACTTTCTTACTGGTGTTGCCTAATGAAATAATATAAATGCCTTTAGGCCATTTGGAAATATCAATCTGCAGCTGGTTAGCATTGCCGCCAAGCCTTGACTGGTATACTTCACGGCCGGTGAGGCTGTAAACCTTTAATAAGGATTGTGCAGCAGCACCTTTATACTGTACGGTAAGGATGTTGGTTGCCGGGTTAGGAGAAACGCCTAAAGTAAATTGGGATTTATCCTGTGTACCATCTGTTACCGTGTTAGGCAGGGCAGCTGTTTTCCTGGCTGCGGCCAGTGCCGGTGCGGCGGTATACACCTCAAACTCCCAGATAGAATAACCGTAGGGCGTAGCTCTTTGCACACCCTGCATTCTTACATAACGTGCGTTAACAGCGGGGAAGCTAAGATCTTCCGTACCACCAACGCCGGCGGTTACTGTTTTCTGGGCAGCCCAGGTTACATTATCGGCAGAGGTTTCAATGCGGTAAGCAGTGGCATATGCATTCTCCCATTTCAGCACCACTCTTGAAACAGATTGTACACTACCCAGATCAACGGCTATCCATTCATTATCCGTATAGCCAGATGACCAGCGGGTGGTAGCAGCATCGCCATCAAAAGCTTTATAGGCTTCAAAACCGGCTTCTTCTACAGAAGATGCAGTAATGGTTTTGTTGAGCGCAATGTTATCAGTGGTTGTTGTGAAGCTGATCCAGTTAAGGTTAAATTCAGCATTATCCACCACAATGCGTAATACCCTGGTACCAGCGGTTAAAGCAGGTGTGGTTACGCTAACGGTTGACCAGGTTTGCCAGTCGCCGGTGTTGGGTATGGCAATGGCGCCAATGGTTTGCCCATCCAGCTCAACGTGGAATGATTTGCCGGCAGCATTAGTAGCAACCCGTGCCTGCAGGGTATACGTGCCTGCTGTAGCTACATTCACTGTATATTCAAACCATTCGCCTGCCTGTACATAACCCAGGTCATAACCACCTTCTGTGCAGGTTTCAACATCTACCGCTTCCGTAGTGCGGTACTGGCCGCCCTGGTTGGTGGGTGTTAGGTCATGATAAGCCACGCCTTCGCCGCCATTATCATAATTCTCTGCTTCTATTTTACCGGGAATGGCCCATTTGGTACCGCCATAAGGCGTTTGTGCAACAGCGGTTGCACCATATACTTCCAGCTCATAAATAGAAATGCCGTAAGTGGTAGCCCTTGTTACGCCAAAGATCCTTACATAACGGCCGCTGGCAGTTAAGCCGGTGTTGTCATTCACCAGGGAAGTATTGCCGGTAACGGATCTAACGCGGTCCCAGGTGCTGCCGTTCGTTGATACTTCAATACGGTAAGCGCTGGCATAAGCAGCCTCCCAGGTGATCTTCACGCGGTTAATATCATACACAGCGCCCAGATCCACAGATACCCATTGTGAATCGGCAAAAGTAGAAGACCAGCGGGTGCCGTAGCTGCCATCTGTAACGTTGGATGCTGCTACGCTGGTGGTGGTATTGGCCTCTGTAGTGGAAGCAGTGGCAGGTTTGCCGCTGGCCAGGTTCTGTGGCACAGGATTGTTGCCGCCACCCTGGCATACATTACCCAGGGTGCTGTAAATAGCATTGATATCGCCATACTCTGAGGCAATATCCCAGATCATGATACCAGCTGCAGTTGTTTTAGCCAGGTTGGCTTTGCGGATATGCTCAGCGCTGTTATTATCTGCACTGTAAAAAGGCACGCCCAGCATTCTTTTGTTCTGCGGTACGCCGCGTGAGGTCCAGTAAGCCATGGCACTGCTGGCCAGCGCGTCGCCACCGTAGCACATAATATTCACCAGGTCTAACATGGTTACGTTATCATAGTTGTTACCATTGTTACTGGCGCTTTCTGATACGGCTGCAGTGAACAGCTTACCCATGCTATGCAAACGATTGCCTAAAGGGACAGCCAAAGCGTTCCACCTTGCCTTTGTAGTGGGATATTCCCAGTCCAGGTCAATACCATCCAGGTTGTACTGCGTAACCAGGTTGGCGCAGGCATTTACCATGTTGTTGATGGCGGTTGCGTTAGTGGAGATGGTTTCAAAAGGCGTATTGCCGGGTGAAGAAGTTAACCAGCCGCCGATTGACAACAGTATTTTCACATTGGCTGCATGGCCGCGGGTTACCAGGTCACGCAGGGTGGAAGCGCCGTCCACACCGCCAATATTACCATCGTTACCGGGAATGGCAAATGCATAACAAATGTGTGTGTACTTGCTGTAATCAACCTTTGACGGTGAGTTAATGTAATAATTACCACCGGCTACCCAGGATGGATAATACCCTACTATGTTGTAGCAGGATACCTGTGCAAAGGTTGCTCCTGATAAAGTAAGGAGGGCAAAGAGAAAGAGTAGTTTAATTTTTTGCATGATGACATTGTTTTTTGTGAATGTTACGGTTCTGAGATGTATAAAGAAGAAGCTTTGATGATCGTACAGTGCAATAAACTTCCGGCGCCAACGGCGGAGCGTTGATGAATAATCACTAATCCCGGATGTGCAGTAATAAAGGAAGCGGCAGATCCCCGATGGGCATTATACATTACCCTATTGCCGGTCTTCCCCATTGATGAAATGCGGAGCCGTTAATAGATGACGTGGTTCATTAAGATACATGTAAATGCCCTGCGCAGCATGCTACTGTCCTAGTAGTTGCCCGGGATCCATACACTTTGGCTAATGCCGGTTTTTCACATTGGCTATTTTAAATGAAAGTTTAGGTTTTCAAAAAGTACAGGACATGATTTATGAGAGCAACAAATCCTATTTCGTACTAATTTATGGTTTTCATATTATAAAAATATACCTAATCCGGATGCTTTACAATACGACATATATCCTATAACAAGATCTCTTTACAAAAAGGGAAGCGGCTGTGGAGGCTTATTTTGCGGAACTGATTCAGGGCGTGGGGGTTATATTAATTAAATGATTGCCGGAACTCAACCGGGGATACGTTTGTTTTTTGCTTAAACAGCTTATTGAACGATTGCGGATGCTCAAAGCCAAGCTGGTACGCCACTTCCGCAACGGTGCTGTTACCGGTGCTAAGCATTTCCTTTGCTTTTTCGATGAGCTTACCGTGAATATGCTGCTGGGTGTTTTGGCCGGTGAGCTGCCGCAGCATATCACTTAAATAACCCGGTGATACATTGAGCTGCGCAGCCAGGCTTTTTACGGTTGGCAGGCCCTGCCCATTGGGGTTATTAAAGTGCGCATTCAGCAGCTGCTCCATTTTCTCCAGCAGGCTGCTGCCGGCATTTTTACGGGTAATGAACTGCCGGTTGTAAAAACGGTTACAGTAAGTTAACAGCAGCTCTATATGGGATACCATTACATCCTGGCTGAACTTATCAATGTTCAAACGGTATTCCTGCTGTATGCTGTCAAAGATGCCTTCAATAACCGCTTCTTCTTTCTGAGAAAGGTACAGCGCCTCATTAACGGCGTAATTGAAAAATTCAAAGCTCTTTATGTTTTTGCCCAACGCATAATTGCGTATAAAATCAGGATGGAACAGGATCATGCAGCCGGCACGGGGCCGGTCCGAAGGCACCTCCTCATAACACAGCTGGCCCGGTGCAATGAAGGTCATAACCCCTTCATCAAAATCATAATACTGCTGGCCATAACGCATTTTACCATTAAAGTCTTTCTTAATGGCCACCATGTAAAAACTAAAAATAAATCCGGTGCTATAGTCAATAGCATCCGTACTGAGATCACTAAACTGTACAATGCTCACCAGCGGATGCTCCGGCCCCGGAAGTCCCAGACCGCGGTGCAGCTCACTGATGGAATTGAGGATGGCCACCTGTTTATTTTCCTTTTTCATGTTATTAAAATTAGCGCAATTATTTTAACGTGGCCATATCTATTACAAAGCGGTAACGAACATCGCCTTTCAACATTCTTTCATAAGCTGTTTGAATGTCTTTAATATCTATAAGCTCAATATCAGACACAATATTGTTTTCAGCGCAGAAGTCCAGCATTTCCTGTGTTTCGGGCAGGCCGCCTGCGCCGGAGCCGGCTACAACCTTATTACCGGTGACCAGTGTAAAGGACGATAGCTGCCATGGCTGCACCGGCATCCCTACATTCATATACACGCCATTGGTTTTCAGCAAAGCCAGGTAGGGATTAATATCATGATCGGCAGCCACCGTATCAATGATATGCGTGAAAGAGCGCTGCGCTGCCTTCAGCTCCTCCTCATTTTTAGTAACCACAAAATGGTGGGCGCCCAGGGCTTTTGCCGCTTCCCTTTTACCGGCCGAGGTGCTGAGCACTGTAACCTCTGCACCAAATGCCAGCCCAAATTTCACTGCCATATGGCCCAGGCCTCCCAGGCCTACCACGGCCAGCTTGTGCCCCTTGCCTACCCCCCATTTGCGCAGGGGGGAATAGGTGGTGATGCCTGCACACAGCAAAGG
>NZ_DATCRF010000531.1:0-2155 GCF_036569125.1 Chitinophaga sp.
AAATAAACCTATACAATCTGCCACTGCACTCATAACAGCTTTGGGAGTGTACGAGGCAGCGTTGAATAATAAAAGGATCGGAACCGCTTATTTTGCACCTGGCTGGACCAGCTACGATAACCGCATTTTATACCAACAATATGATGTTAGCCGGCAACTTAAAAAGGGCAATAACATTATTACCGTGACCGTTGGCGAGGGATGGTACCGCGGTATGTTTGGCGGTTTTGACGAGCGTGATAATTATGGAAGTAAGGCTGCATTGCTTTTACAGATCTCTATCCGATATAAGGATGGCAGCACACAGCTGATAATTTCCGATAGTTCCTGGCAAAGTGGTACCGGCCCTATCCTGCACTCAGATATTTATGGGGGTGAAATTTTTGATACGCGTAAGAAAACCGGCAACTGGCAACAGGTAAGCACTGAAATACCGCCAAAGGCGACCCTTGAAATTTCCAATAATGAACCGGTAGAAAAACACGCGCCCATTAAACCCAAGGCAATTATTATAACGCCTAAAGGGGAACAGGTGATTGATTTTGGACAAAACCTGGCCGGCTGGGTACTAATAAAGGTGAAAGGGAAACCGGGCGATACTATTACCATTGCTCATGCGGAGATACTTGATAAAGAAGGTAATTTTTATACCGGCAATTTAAGATCTGCCAGCGCCACAGATCAATACATTCTTACAGGCAACCGTGAAGATATTCTGGAACCACATTTTACCTGGCATGGCTTCCGGTATGCGAAAGTAGAAGGGTCTAATGCAAAAAGCACTACGTTTGAGGCCATCCCGCTCTACTCCTCACTTAAAACCACCGGCAGTTTCGAATGTTCTAATCCCATGCTGAATCAACTGCAGCATAATATTGAATGGAGTATGAAAGGTAACTTCCTGGACATTCCTACTGACTGCCCGCAGCGAAGTGAAAGGCTTGGCTGGACGGGAGACGCGCAGGTATTTTTTAGAACAGCCGCCTTTAATATGCATGTGCAGCGCTTCTTTGAGAAGTGGTTGAAGGATCTGAAAGCAGATCAAAGGGAGGACGGATCTGTGCCTAATATTATTCCTAACCTGTACCGTAAGCTTGGTAAACGATCCGGTGTTGCCGGCTGGGGAGATGCCGCTACCATTATTCCCTGGGGGCTGTATTGGGTATATGGAGATACGGCCATCTTACAGCAGCAATATGAGAGCATGAAAGCCTGGGTGGACTACATCAAAAGCAAAAGTAAAGAAGGGCTGTGGTTAGCCAATGGTTATGGCGACTGGTATGCGCCCGGCGATTCTACTTCTCTTCCTTATATTGATCAATGCTTTTGGGCGCATTCCACTAAACTGCTGATTGAATCGGCCAAAGTGCTGGGCCTGCAAAATGATATAACACAATATGAAACGTTGCTGGACAGCATTAAAACTGCGTTCTTAAAACGCTATATTAACAGCGATGGAAAAGCCATTACCCATACGCAAACTGCCTATGTGCTGGCGTTACAGCTGGACATGCTACCAGACAGCCTGCAAAGCAAAGCTGCCACACATCTTGCAAACCTGGTTGAAGAAAAACAAAATCACCTGGCCACTGGTTTCCTGGGAACCCCTCACCTGCTTTTTGCCTTAAGTAAGCACGGGTATACGGACCTTGCGTTTAAACTGCTTAACCAGGACACCTATCCCTCCTGGTTGTATGCGGTGAAGATGGGCGCTACCACTATCTGGGAAAAATGGGATGCGGTTAAACCGGATAGCACCGTTCAGGCTACTTCTTATAACCATTATTCATACGGCGCGGTTGGCGACTGGTTATACCGTACCGTAGCGGGTATTGAAGCGGCAAGCCCGGGTTATAAAGAGATCATTATCCATCCGCATGTTGGTGGTGGCCTCACATGGGTGAAAGCTTCGTATGAATCTGCTTATGGAAAGATTGTATCTAACTGGCAGGTTAAAGAAGGTAAGCTTTTTATGGAAGTGGAGGTGCCGGCAGGGACTACGGCGACTATTATAGTGCCGGGTAAGGCTGGGCAAAAGGTAGGTGAAGGGAAATATAAGTTTACAGCAAAGTTGTAGGCTAGATTAACGCCCATTTTAACGAGAAAAAGCCCAATGTTAATTTTTTCCAACTGCGTGTAAATGGCAGTGGAGGTT
>NZ_DATCRF010000532.1:0-20790 GCF_036569125.1 Chitinophaga sp.
GTGCGGTCCATGGTTTCATTGTACCAGCGCCGCAACCCTTCTTTAAAAGCAGCGGTGTTCCCATTTGCCTCCTCATAAATGCCGGTCACATTTTTTGCTGTACGCTGCTGCATGTGCAGGGTGTTCAGCTTCAGGGCGGAGGCTATCTTTTCATCGTCCGTATTTCCCATGCCCATTTCTATGAGCATGCGGATGAAGGTACTTACGAAGTATACATCTGTAAGGTAAGAAGGGCGCGTTTCTGCAAACGGTGAGCGCCGCTCGGCCTTGGCAAGATATTTAATGGAAGGATGCTCATAAAAACGGCCGGCCAGGCTGTTCTTAAAATTGTGGTTAGGGAAAAGGAAAAACCAGCGTATTGCATTCACGATATTGCTCCAGCGATTGCGCCATTTATCCCGCCTGGCATAATAACCATCATTCAGCATTCTTTCCAGCGCTACGCGCAGCAAAAGGGAACGCAGGTTAAAGGTGGTTGATAACAGCTCGCCCAGGAGGCTGGCCAGCAGGCTGTATAGAAGATAAATGAGGGTGAGCCCTATCACCACATTTAGTACGGGGGAATCGAACATCGGTAAAGGTAAATTTACTGCTGATTGGGATCAAAAAAATATTTCAAGCTGATCGGTTATATAGGGATGCAAAAATGATAACGCTCATAGTCCGCTATCTTAACCTGTTACCTGGATAAAAGTAGTAATAAAAAAACAAAAGCCGTAAAATTATTTGGGCTTAAAAGCGTAATGCACGGGTATCTAACGCCCGGGATACCCTGGTTTTTCCGGGACCTAACGTGCATGTTTATAGTTTTTTTATTTTCTTTACAAGCAAATCATTTTATCATGAAATACCGGCTTTTGCTGCTGCTGATCTGCTTTGCGCTGCCCGTACTGGCGCAGGATACTACTACTTACCTGGAGCAAAAAGATATTTTATACCGCAGCGGAGAGCTTACGGATTATATGAAAGAGCGCTGCCGGCTGGATATTTATTACCCGGCTAAACAGGCCAATGCACCCGTGATCGTATGGTTCCATGGCGGCGGCATAACGGGCGGCAGCAAAAACATTCCGGAAGAACTGAAGCGCCATAAAATGATCATCATTGCGGCCAATTACCGCCTGAGCCCTAAAGTATCCTGCCCGGCTTATATTGAAGATGCAGCCGCTGCAGTAGCCTGGGTGTTTAACCATGCAAAGGAATACGGCGGCGATACCGCTAAGATCATTGTGTCCGGCCACTCTGCGGGCGGTTACCTGTCAGAGATGATCGGCCTGGATAAGGAATATTTATCCAGGTATAATATTGACGCCAACCGCATTGCGGCCCTGTTCCCGTTTAGCGGGCAGGCTATCACACATTTTACCGTGCGCAAGGAAAAGGGCATCCGGGATACACAACCTATTATTGATAAGTATGCACCTTTATACCATGTGCGTGCAGATGCGCCGCCCCTGTATCTTTACACGGGCGACCGCGAAATGGAAATGCTGGGACGCTACGAAGAAAATGCCTACCTGGCCAGGATGATGAAGCTGGCCGGCCACAAAAGAACTTACCTGTATGAGTTTGATGGTTTTGGCCACGGAGATATGCCAGGCCCGGGTTTTCTGCTCATGCTTAAACAGCTGGGCGATCTTTGGAGATCCAGGCCATGAGACTGTTATTCAACAGGGCGGAATAATTCCAGCAAATGCGTAAGCGCCTGTGGTGAATGTAAGATGGCAGTTTGTTCCAGCGTCATTTGTGCTATTTCAGCGGCTCTTGCGCGCATTTGTTTTTCATAGGCTGCTATGGCGGCGTGCGTATCTGCAAAATCATCACTCAGCAGGCATTCCGCCAGCTCCAATGCATCTAGCATGGCCATGTTCACGCCTTCACCGGCATAGGGCGGCATCAGGTGCGCAGCATCACCCAGCATGGTAAGGTCAGGTAATGCTTCCCAGGTTTGATCAACCGGCATACAATATTGCGGGCGGGGTATAAATGCGGAGCTTGCGTGTACAAACAGATCGTCCCAGATAGGCGCCCAGCCTGCAAAAGCTGTTTTAAACCAGGCCAGCACCTGCGCTTTATCCGCAAAATCGATCCCGCTGTTCTTTACCCAAAACTCATCTGCATTAAAACCTATTAAAAACGAAAGGCTGCCATCTCCTTTTGAGCTGATGATCAAAGACTTTTCATCTCCCATTGTAAAGATCTTTCCGCCACGTAAAAGCTGATGAATGTGAGGGATGGTATTTGCCGAATCATACACAGTACCTTCCACGGCCGTAACACCCACATAAAAAGGCTTTACAGCAGTCATGTAAGGGCGGATCTTAGAGTTAGCCCCGTCTGCCGCAATCACAAGATCTGCATAAGCAGCAGTACCGTTCTTAAATTCAATTTTAATGGAAGATGCCTGCCTTTCCAGCGATGCAAAATTGCTGTCCCATACCACGGTACCGGGCTGCAATGAATCCAGCAGGATGTCGCGGAGCGGGCCGCGGTCTATTTCAGGGCGGGCGTTTTCACCTTGTTCAATGGAAAATTCGTCCAGCAGCATGTTTGCCTGTTTATCTGTAACACACAGCTTATCTGCACCAGGGCGATAACTGGCATTGAATGCTTCCATTAAACCGGCTTTATGCAGCGCCTTTAAACCGGAATCATAATGCAGGTCCAGCGTAGTGCCCTGCACCCGTGTGCTCCTGCTCACATCCCGCTCATAAACTTTTACACTGGCGCCGTTCATTTGTAAGATCCTTGCCAGCGTTAGCCCGCCTGGACCGCCACCTACAATGGCGATCTGCTTGTTCTTAATTGTTTTCATTATGGAGTGTTTTTAAATTATTTCATCATGCCCTTTATTACAGTGGCGCAGCATTCCAGCAGCACCTTTTCTGTAATGATCTGTTTAGGCCTTTCGGTATAGTCAAAGTATTCACTCACCAGCTCCAGCAGCACGGGGAATATCATTGCGCGGTATACATCAAAATGAAAGTTCTTAATAGTACCTGCTTTAATATTGGCTGCTATGAAACGGTGAATGGGCGCAAAGTACTGCCCCTGTTGAATGTGCTGCTGCTGGTAAGCTTTATTTAATAAAGGCGAGGTTCTGCTGTATTGCAGCAGTGCAAAAGCGGGCCGGTTATTTTTCAGGTACTGGAAAGTATTTGTCCAGATCTTTTTTACTCCGTCCGCAAAATCCATCTGCTCATCAAAATCTTTTAAAACGGCCTGTTCGTATACTTCCAGCACTTCATTAATAAACAGCTTAACCAGGAAATCTTCTTTGTTCTCGTATTTGATATAAATGGTACGGGGTGAAACATTGGCTGCTTTAGCCAGCTTTTGCATGCTTAAATTTTCCAATCCTTCATTGGCAATAATGTCCAGCGCAACGGTGCGGATGGCTTGCTCTTTTTCTAAATTTTTAGGCCGCATACCTATGTTTTTATTTACCGGACAAAAATAAGTAAACGTTTATTTACTTACAAATATTTCTATGAACTGGAAATTAAGCTACTATAAATCAACCCGTAATAAATAATATACTATTAGCTTTTGAGGGAATATCCTATCAGGCCATTAAGGATAAGCGGTTGGATGCTTTAAGTTTAGTTCACTAATTTCGCCTCCTTAAACCTATGTCATGAAATTACCCTTGTTAACTTTTACCCTGCTGGTGTCCGGCATTTTTTCAAACGTGTGTTTTGCCCGGCCGTTTGCAGCTGAAGATCCGGCATCACCGGCCGCTACCAACCTGACCATATTTGGCCGTGGTACTTACCCGGGTGAGGACAGTACTTACGAACATTTAAAACAGTCGGGGTTCACCACCGTGATCCTGTCCAGCTTTTATATACGTTCCAATGGCGATCTGTATTCCGGCGATGACAGCCAGCATCCTATCATTCACGATGGTAAGTATGTGGGCAACCCGGAATGGCTTAAAAGAGTAGCTTCTTTAAAACAGGGCAAAACTTCCATTACCCGTATTGAGATCCTGTTTGAAGGCCGGTGGTATAACCAGCCGCCGAACACGTATGATTATATACAAACCTGGGCCAATGATTCAACCGCTCCTGCAGGCGTGGTTACCGGCACCGGCGCCAACAGCACCCTGTATAAAATATGTAAGGTATTAAAAGACGAAGTAGGCGTTGACGCTATTTGTATTGACGATGAATCAGTTTACAACGCCATTTCCATTATACGCTTAGGGACCATGATCGGTAAGCTGAACATGCACATGACCCTGTGCCCGTATACCAAATTTTCCTATTGGAAAGGCATTCTTGACGGATCAAAGAAAGGGCTGATAGATGCCATCTATGTACAATGTTACGACGGCGGTGCGCGCAATACGCCCGGCCCCTGGAAAACACACCTGGCCACGAATGTGCCCATTTACCCGATATTCCTTTGCCGCGGGGCATTCAGCACCTGCGCCACTGATCATAACAGTAAATCACCGGATGAGATCAAAGCAGAAATGATCCGGTTTAAAAAGGAGTACCCGGATATGACCGGCGCCGGCATCTGGCAAATGGCCGATGTAAACAAATATGTGAAGATGGATTGCGCTACGCAAATGCCGGAATCCGGTAAAGCTACTACTGTAAAGGACTTCCTGGCGGATCTGAGGAAGAGTTTGACGGAGGGGTTGTGAGGAATGTAAAATGATAAATGTAAAAGTGGAATGCAGCGAATATGGGACTGCATTCCACTTTTACGTTTATCGCTTTCTATTTTATTCCCAGCTTCTGTTTTGCCGGTATCAGCAGGTCGTCACAATTGGCGGCTACCAGAATATCTTTTGAGCTGTCCAGCACACAGGCATATCCTTTTTCTGTTGCCAGGTCCGATACCGCTTTTTTTGCTTTTGTGAGGATGGGGGTGATAAGCTCCTGCTGGCGGGCAGCCAGCTTTTGCTCCATCCGCATTTTATACTCTTCAATATTATTTTTAGCTGTTAACAGCTCCTTTTCCTTTATCTCCCGGATATCGGGATTCAGCGAGGCGCTCTGTTTCTCATAAGCATCTACCTTGGCCTGGAAATCGGTCATTAACCCCTGTACGGTTTTTACAATTCCCTGTTCATATATCCGCAGGGTATCATAAGCCTGTTTTGCTTCCGGCATGCCGGAAACCAGCTGCTGCAGATCAATGTAGGCGATTTTGGATTGAGCCGTAATGTGTGTGGTGGTAAAGGTGATAAAAAAGCATAGGAATAAAAAGAAGGTACAATTTTTACGCATAACTGTTGATTAAGGTGATGCTGTAAATTGTACAATCATGTTCAAATAAAAAGTTAAGATAACGGTAAAGGAACGTTAAGCTATGGTTTAAGCTTTGCCCTTTCATACTGCAGCGGCCATTGCAGATCATCCTGCAAAGCAGTGGCAGCATGCATCGGGAAATAAGCATCACGCAGGCTTTGCCGCGCTATAAAAATGAGGTCAGCCTGCTCTTTTTCTAAAATAGCTTCTGCCTGCTCCGGCGTAGTAATAATGCCCACTGCGCCCGTAAGGATACCGCTTTGTTTTTTGATCTGTTCCGCAAATCCCACCTGGTAGCCGGGTGCAACGGGGATCTTAGCCGCAGCTACATTGCCCCCGGAAGAGGCATCTATCAGATCCGCTCCTGCTTCTTTTAAGATCATAGCCAGCTTTACGGAATCTTCTATGGTCCAGCCGCCTTCCGTCCAGTCGGTAGAGGAAATGCGCACAAATAAGGGTTTCCCTTTTTCCCATACCTGCCGCACGGCCTGCACTACGGCTACCACTAAACGAACCCTGTTCTCAAAAGGGCCGCCATATTCATCGGTACGCTGGTTGCTGAGCGGTGAATAGAACTGGTGTAATAAATAGCCATGCGCGGCATGGATCTCGATCACATCATACCCAACCTGTATAGCACGTGCAGCCGCTGCCCTGAAATCGCTGATCACCTGTTGAATGCCTGCCTGGTCCAGTGCCAAAGGCGCTTCCTGGCCATCCTTAAACGGTAAAGGGCTTGCGCTGAAGGTTTGCCAGCCATTTGCCGCATTTGAAGGGATCTGCTGCCCGCCTTTCCAGGGCACCTCACAGCTGGCCTTACGGCCTGCATGCGCCAGCTGAATGCCGGCTTTTGCACCCTGCCCGTGCAGGAAAGCTACGATCTGCTGCAGCTTTACACATTGCTCATCTTTCCAGATGCCCAGGTCTCCGTAGCTGATGCGGCCTTGCGGACTTATTGCTGTAGCCTCCTGCATAATTAAACCTGCACCGCCTACCGCACGGCTGCCCAAATGCACCAGGTGCCAGTCAGTGGCAAAACCATCTGTGGCCGAATACTGGCACATGGGTGAGATGGTAATACGATTTTTAAAAGTGGTATTCCCGATAGTGATGGGCGATAGTAATTTGCTCATGGTCCCTTGATATTAAAGCCTAATAATAAGACAAATCCTCTAATTATCATGTAGCCGGGGCTGGTGCTGTACTAACGGCCGCCCGCCATCAAATAAAAAGAGGCGTCTCTTACTTTGAGACGCCTTCTTTTACAAATAAGTTACCTTCCTTTAATTAGTCTACGCAGGTTCTTGCAATGGTGAACGGACCCGTGCCACATTCTACATACCAGGTTTTACAGTTCCGGTCAAAGGTTTCAATGGAACCGCCTTTCAGCGTTTGTTGCCTGTCTTTGCTTAAGCTGGCAATCCGGATCTTCGATAGCGATAGTTTTTTTGATGGGATCTTTTTCATGATGCTTTTTTTAGGGGAAAGGATATAGATTAACTTCTATAAGTTAGCCCATTTTACAGTGCTTTCCAAGGGATTGCGCAGCCATTTTCAATAATCATATCATGTGAGTGGAAGTGATCAGGTATGACTGAGGATATTCACCAGCTTGCCAAACGGATCCTGTACAAAAAAGCGCCGTACACCCCAGGGCTCATTTACCGGGCCATATGTTATATGAAAACCAGCTTCCTTCATACGGTTATAAACCACTTCCAGCTCATCAACCTCAATCGACAGATCCGGCACCGGCGTACCGCTTCCTCCCTCTGTAGCAAAACTTATCTGAACAAGCATATGCGCCTGAGCCCCATAGGTAACGATCCAGCCATGATCCATTACAATATCCAACTCCAGGATCTCCTCATAAAACCGTTTGGCAGCTGATACCTCCGTAGCCGGTATGTTGGCAACAATCCGTTTAACTTTCATAGTGTTGCGTAAATGATTGCTGCAAATCTTCAAATTTTAACCTGGAAAAACAAACAGAACGGAATGAGCATCAACACAAAAGCCGCCCTGTGGAGCGGCTTTGTAATAAGAACATGTTACAATCATAGAATGAGTTACAACAAGCTATAAGGCTATAGGATAGGGATAGTTATCTACTTTTAACACTGTAAAGATACCCGCAGCATATCATATCTTTATCACATGTAGATGTTATGGGAAGCGGAAAATTCACGCACAGGTTTCTTCCTGTAATATGATCTATACACCTCAAAACTAAATGCTTGCAGCTGAAATAAAATTCAATAGTGTCACTCGAACAATTATCACATGTTTTTTCATACAACTAATACCACATCGTCTTTCTCTGATGCTGGCAGCAACGGCCAGCGCGAAATATGTTGCACCAAATGTTGTCACCTGTAAAACAGGCTTAATAAATAAGTACTGTGAATATTTTATGCGTGCTGCCGGCTAAAACGTTTGGCTGTTGATCTCCTCCTTCAGCTTCATCAGTTCCTCCTTGGCTTTATTCATTTTCCTATGCCACCTGCTCACCCTTTTATCTTCTTTTTGCGTTTGCTGTTGTTGCTGCTGCTGTTGCTGGACTACTATATTATTCATATTCACCGGCGGCTGCCGTGTACTTTGCTGCGCATTAAAATCATTGATCTTTTTTGCTGCGTTAGTATAGTCGGTCTCAATTTTTGTGATCCGGTTCATATAGCGGTTATACTGCTCATTATTAATACGGCCCTGCATCCGCTTGTTTGACAGTTTTTGCTTCAGGGAATCCTGCTCCTGCTGAAAATTAAATTTCATGACTGCTGCAGCTCGTGTAAGCGGGCTATTATAAGGGTCAAAAGAATAAGCTTTTTTAAACCAGGCACGGAAAACGGTTTGCAGCGTGCTTACATCTTTACCGGTAACCGCCGGCAGCAGGGTTACGTCCTGCATATCCTGCACGCTGGCGGCACTGTCTATTCCCGGCGGACGGCGGTTTTTCACGGCTTGCATCATCTGCTGCAACATACCCTGCTCCTGCAAATAGATCAGGAAGTAATTAGAGACGGCATAATTCACCGTTGCCATACACAGGTTCTTATCTGCGCCGCCATAAAAGTTGCTCCAGTCATATCCCAGCAGCGTTTCCAGGGAAGGTACGGTCTCCCCTATTTCAGCCAGGCGTTTATTGCGCAGATCACCTAGCCGCCAGGTTGTTTTATTACCCAGCAATACATCATTCTCCCAGTGGGAATTGGAATACAGGCACGCGATACCTTCATCCAGCCAGGCCGGAATATCGCCTGCATCGCCACGGATCACCAGGTGCCAGAGCTCATGATATAAGGTGCCGATGGTGGATGGATCATCTTCCGCAATACCCAGCAGGCTGAGGTCTGATAAAATGGAATAACCCAGCGGGTCATTGCCTATCTTAATACGGTGCACATCCTGCGCGGCAGCCTGCAATGCGGCCTGCGAAGGCAGCAGGTATACTGTTATAAATTTATTCAGTGGCCGCAGGGAATAATGTGTTATGTAAAAATTATACGCACGTTCCAGGCTGCCTGCTACACGCTCCAGGTTTTCTGCGTTGTAGGATCTGTCTTTTAAAGTAACCAGTATAAACCGTTTGTACACTTTGGCTTCATAGGCAGACGGCAAAAAGCTTTTCAGCTTTGCCAGCGCCGTATCTGGCTGGTCCAGGTTAAAAATGTGCGCAGCCAGGGTATCATCAGGCAGCATGTTTTCATAATTCACCAGCTCTTTGTTCTCATAACAGCCCTCCGCTAAGTAACCACCCTTCCCTATTCTGCCCCGCACCCCGGCGCCTACTTTGGGTATTGGGATAGTCATTGCCGTTAGCAAAGTGCTGCCGGCAGCCAGGGGTGCTGCTCTGCCGGGCCGGCAGGCATTTTTTTCCTGCCGTATGAATGCCAGTGATCCATCGTCCATCGGGTATTTAGCTAAAATATAGTCAAACCAAATGCCGGATCTGTCATAATACTTATCCATGCAAAGGCTCTTTGCAATAAAATAATCTACCAGGGCGCATTTGCCATACACGCTATCCCGCAGGCGGTTGGCTTCCTTAAACACTTCGCCTGTTTTTCCTTCCTGTAAAAGTTTAATAAGCTTTGCACGGTCTACCTGTATTTGTGAAAGAGCCGTTTTGCATGTCAGCATGACGAGGATAAAAATTAAGATCCGCATAGCTGTTTTTTTAGGGGTGGGAAGATCTTGCCTCTCCTTCTGGAATGGTAAAAGGCAGCTTGTTTATTTTACTGCTGTCTATTTTCCGGGCAGTGCTATCCTGTGCATTTATAAAATTGGCGCCGTTCAGGTATAGCGGCAGATCATTCACATTTACCTCTCCTTTACTGATAATGCTCACCGACATTAATACAGTGCCTAATACGGCAAAGATCACACCTGGGGAGGATGATACTACTTTAAACGTCAATACATCTTTCAGTGATCCTTCTGTCTGCGTCTGATCTTCCTTTAATTTACCAATAATGAACACCGATCCCACAATAGCCAGGATCATACCGGTGAAAAAGCCCAGGTACTTGGTATAAATGGTAGACATGGTAATGATGCCCGCCTGGTTGTAACGTTTATTAATGGTGTATTCTTCCATACGCGCCAGCACATACAATTGCTGATAGTGAAAATCGTTGGTGATGCCGCTGGCCGTATCTGCGGGGGATGGCAGGTTCTTTTCAAAAATGGAGCGCTCCTGCTGGTACACGAACGCTTCAAACTTTTTCATCCGTAAAGTAGCCTGCACAATAAAAACACCTATCAGCACTGTTGGCAAAAGGATCATCCAGGGAAGCAATTTCAGCTGCCAGCCGGCATCCTGCTGTGCGCCATCTGTTGGCGGAGATTTGGGGGAAACATCAGACATAACTAACCGGGGTTTAATTTCTATTAAGGGATAATCGCCTGTACCTAAAATAAAAATTATAATCCAGATTTCAAAACGGGGGGCAGGCAGCCCCGCATATTTTCCGTACCTTACTCCCTCCCATTCTAAACCGATATACATGTTCCAAAAAACAAGCTTTGATATTCCGGCCGGCATTACATTCCTGAACTGCGCTAATATGTCGCCACAGCTGAAAGCTGCCACTGACAAAGGTATTAACGCATTGCACAAAAAACAGCATCCCTGGGTATACCAGGCGGCAGACTGGTTTAATGAGCCGGAGCAACTGCGTGCAGCCGCTGCAAAGATCTTTCAAACTGCTGCGGATAATGTAGCGCTGGTACCTTCTGTAAGTTATGGCATGGCCGCAGCGGCCAGGAATATGCAAATAGCTGCCGGCAAAAGTATTGTGCTGCTGGACCGTGAGTTCCCTTCCAATTATTATGTATGGCAGCAATTAGCGCAGTCGCAGCAGCTGCACATAAAAACCGTAACGCGGGCCGTTGGCGAAAACTGGACCAATGCCGTACTGGCTGCAATAGATGAGCAAACCGGGTTGGTGGCACTTCCCCAATGCCACTGGACAGACGGCGCTTTGCTGCACCTTGATGCCATCAGTAAAAAAACACATGCGCTGGGCATACCGCTCGTGCTGGACCTTAGCCAGAGCCTGGGCGCATATCCCATTAATATTGATGAAATAGCGCCGGATTTTGCTGTTTGTGCAGGTTATAAATGGATGTTAGGCCCTTATGGGCTGGGCTACCTGTATGTTAATCCTGCCTGGCATGAAAAAGGTATACCGCTGGAATATTCCTGGCTTACCCGCAAAGGCAGTGAAGATTTTACGCAGCTGGTAAATTATACGGAGCATTATAAACCCGGCGCGCACCGCTTTGATATGGGCGAGTATTCACAGCTTAACCTGGCGCCCATTGCGCTGGCAGCAGTGGAACAGCTGAATGAATGGGGTGTACAGCCCATCCACAATTATCTTTCCACATTAACCAACAGCATACCTGCACTTTCTAAACAGCTGCCTTTTGTACAATGCGAGGATATTGAGTATGCCGGCCATATGCGCGGCATTATTATACCGGATGCTGCCTATTTACAGGCCATTAGAAAAGCGCTGCCGGAAAACAATATCCATGTAAGCTTCCGCGGTAATGCCATCCGTATTGCACCGCATGTTTACAATGATCAGCAGGATCTAAACCGCTTGTTTGAATGCCTGGGTAACATTCAATTACCCTAACAGATCTTTTGTAAATGTGGGCGCCTGCCGTTTGTGCGATGCCTGCTCATATGCATAGGCCATTGCTATCAGCTGCGGCTCCTGGTAAGCAGTTGCAAAAAAGGAAAAGCCGGCGGGCAGCCCATGCACCAAACCCATAGGCACCGTAATATGCGGAAAGCCCGAAATAGCAGCGGGCGTGGATAAAGAAGGGCCATTGTCATAGTCGCCATTCACCAGGTCAATACAACAGGCCAGGCCGTTTGTAATGCCCGACAAAGCATCCAGCTTGTGCTCCGCCATCAGGTCAGTAATGATCTTGCGGGAGCTGAGCGTTTTCTCTTTTGATTCTGTATATTCTTTGCTGTTAAGGTCTCCTTTGCCATTGGCATTGATCAGGGTTTCCTGTTTAAAGAAAGGCATGGCTTTGGATTCATTGGCTTTATTAAAGGCAATTACATCCTCCAGCGTACGCAGCTTCAGATCGGTACCTGCCAGGTAACGGTTCACTCCATCCTTAAACTCATACAACAATACCTGGAACTCAGCCCGGCGGCCAATAGGTTCCAGGGCCTTTAACAGGTCTACCTCTACCACAGTGGCGCCCTGCGCTTCCAGTACGCTGATGGCCTCTTTTAAAAGCCCCAGCAGGCCAGGGTAAACTTTGTAATGCGATTTTTCTATACCGATACGCTTACCTTTTAAGCCATTCTTATCCAGGAACTTCGTATAGTCTTTCAGGTACTTGCCATCGCTTTCTTTGGTTACACCATCTGCAGGGTCTACACCGGTAAGGGCGCCCAGCAAAATAGCGGCATCCTGTACGGTACGGGCCATAGGGCCGGCTGTGTCCTGCGTGGCTGAAATAGGGATAATGCCGGAACGGCTCCACAAGCCAACAGTAGGTTTAATGCCCACCAGGCCGTTAGTGGATGATGGTGATACAATAGAGCCATCTGTTTCCGTACCTATGCTGATGGCGCACAAATTAGCGGCGGTAGCGGCGCCTGAGCCGGAGCTGGAACCGGAAGGATTGCGGTCCAGGATGTAAGGGCATTTGGTTTGCCCGCCCCGGCTGCTCCATGCGCTGGTAGAATTTTCCGAACGGAAGTTAGCCCACTCGCTCAGGTTTGTTTTACCCAGCAGCACGGCGCCGGCTAAACGTAATTGTTTGATAATAAAAGCATCCTCCTTTGCCTTATTACCGGCAAGGGCCAGTGCGCCTGCAGTGGTCATCATCTGGTCGCCGGTATTAATATTGTCTTTTACCAGTACGGGAATGCCATGCAGCGGGCCTCTTACTTTGCCCTGCTTCCGTTCTTTATCCAAAGCAGCTGCAATAGACAAGGCTTCGGGGTTCAGCTCAATTACGGAATTGATCTTAGGCCCCTGGCGGTCAATGGTTTTAATGCGGTTAATATACAGCTGTGTAATGGAAACGGAAGTGGCCTGGCCCTGCTCCATTTTTTCCTGCAGCTGCGTTATGGTTACTTCTTCCAAAGCAAATGCGGGAGCAGCGGTAGTGGCCCAGCCGCTTAAGCTGGCCGCGGCTACACCCAGGCTGGTGAGGGAGCCGGCTTGCAGGAATTTTCTCCTGTTCATAGTAGGTTCATTTAGGATTAAAATAAGGAATTTATGCCATTATATAGTGGCTATTGTGGCGCAAAAGTTGCTTATACACTCCTGTTATTTAAAACCGGCGAACCTGCGTTTATGAATAATTTCATTAATTTGGCGCCCGCAAACAATCAACAACAAATGAAAAACCTGATTTTCACGGCAGCATGGCTGTCCCTCTTTAGCTTTAGTGCCTGTAAGCACTCGCAACAAACTACTGCTGCTTCCGGAACCGGCGAACTGGAAACCGTACTATCCTTACCGGCAACTGTAAAAACCGGCAGCCCGGTTATGTTAACCTTTACCGTTAAGAACAATACCGGCAAGGCGCTTAGCTTCTGTAAATGGCATACGCCTTTTGAAGGTGCGGGAGGCTTTATGGCGGCTTACCTGGATATTACCGATGCTAACGGCGAAAACGCGCAATACCGCGGCGTTATGGCCAAACGGATCATGCCCCCACCTGCTGAAGCCTACATAAAAGTGCCGGCGCATGAAAGTGTAACTGCAACCGTGGATATACTGAAAGGATATGCTGTTACCAAACCTGGACAATACAAAGTGGTATACCAGGCCGGCGGCATGAGCGGCTTAAATAAAGTGAATGAGGCCACTTTTACGGTAACAGAATAAAGAATTAATAATTAATAATGAATAATTAATAATAATGGAGGCAGGCACTTCATTGAACTACTATTGTAACATTATGAGCTGCGTGAAAAACTCATAATTCCATGAACAATTTCCCTACGATTATTAATTATTCATTCTTAATTATTAATTAATGAAAAAACCCGCCATCCCGGCGGGTTTTTTCCTGATTGCATGGTTCCCGTATACTATTTTTCTGGTGCTATGACTTTTACATTCTTTAATGCCGAGCTATCCCTAACTTCCTCGCTGGCGGTTTTTACAATCACATCGTTTAAGGCTAAATCGCCAAAGATCTCTGTCCTGTTATCCACACGGCGGCCGGTTTTCACGGGTACCCAGGCCGCTTTATTATCAGCTACTTTTATTACGTATACACCCTGTGTTGAATTCAGCACTGCGCTGGAAGGCACCACAAAAGCGCCGGCATCTTCACTGGTTAAAGGAATAGATACTTCTGCTACCATACCGGGCAACAGCTTCTTGTCCTTATTCTCCACATCCATTTCTATGCTTTGTGCACGCAGGCGCTCATCCAGCACACCGGACAAACGGCTTACCCTGGCTTTGAACTTTTGATTAGGTAAGGATTTAGCGGTAAAATCCACTTCACTTTTATTACCCAGGTAACCAATATATGCTTCGGGCACGCTTACCACTAAACGTAATTTCTTTTGTTCCTGCAGGGTAAAGATCGGCAGGTCTGAACCCTTGCCGGCCGGGCCTACATACGCTCCGGCGCTCACATTCCTGCGGCTGATAACCCCACTGAACGGTGCGCGGATCTCCAGGTAATTACGGTTAGCCCCTACCTCGTTATAAGATGCTTTGGCCGCATCCAGCTGCGCCAGGTCTGACTTTTGTTTGGCAAAAGCAATATCCAGGTCGTTCTGCGAAACAGTGCCCGGCGTTTTGCTGGTTTCCAGTAAACGGTCGTAAGTAGCTTTGCTGGACAGGTAAACTGCTTCCTGTGATTTCAGGCGGGATTCTGCGCCGGATAGCTGGG
The DNA here is from genome assembly GCF_036569125.1 of Chitinophaga sp. Classification (GTDB taxonomy): domain Bacteria; phylum Bacteroidota; class Bacteroidia; order Chitinophagales; family Chitinophagaceae; genus Chitinophaga. Next base: position 14,670 of record NZ_DATCRF010000532.1, read on the forward strand.
AGTTCACCTCCGGTGCCTCCATAGTTACCAGCAGCTGGCCTGCGCTTACTTCACTCCCCACATCCACATACAGCTTTTTCACAAAGCTGCTTACCTTGGCATATAAGTCAACACGCTGAAAAGCAACCAGCTCACCGGGGATCTGGATGGAGGATGACAGCTCCCCTTTTTGCAGGGTAAAGGCTTCCAGGGCCGGTGCAGCGGCAGCAGCGTCCTTCGTTGGTTTCTCGTTCTCCGCCTTTGAAGAGCCACAGCTCTGCAGGATCACCGCCAATACCATCGCCGGTAAAAACAGCGGGACGGCTTTTAATACTGGGTTCATAAAATGAATTTTATTTGCTTTTATATGCTCGCTCATAATCATTATGCTTTAACAGGTATAAAGTGAATGCTGTCCTCATCTTCCGGATCCAGGGATACGCTTTGGGTAGTGGTTCTGCCCTGTCCCCATGCAAAGGCCAAAGGCAAAATAAACAGCGCCGCAAAGGTGGAGGCTATCAGCCCGCCAATTACCGCGCGGCCCAAAGGCGACGACTGATCGCCGGCTTCACCCAGGCCGCTGGCCATCGGTATCATACCAACCACCATTGCAAGGGCAGTCATTAAGATAGGACGCAAACGCAGGGCAGCAGCCTCTTTGGCCGATGTTAGCGCATCGCCGTTGTGTACACGGATCTGCTCTGCATTAGTGATCAATAACACCGCGTTGGAAATAGATACCCCTACAGACATGATCATACCCATGTAAGACTGCAGGTTCAGCGTAGACCCGGCCAGCATCAGCAGGCTCAGGGAACCTAACAGCACCGCCGGTACGGTAGCCAGCACAATGGCCGATACTTTGAACGACTGGAAGTTAGCCGCCAGCATCAGGAATATCACCACAATGGCCACGATCAAACCGCTTTGCAAACTATCCAGCGTATCCGTTAAGGTGCTGCTTAAACCTATCAGCTCCACATTCAGCCCGCGGGGTATATCGCCCAGGGAAGCAATAGCCTTGCGTACATCAGCGGAAGCCGCTCCAAGGTCTTTATTATTCAGGTTAGCCGTTACCGTTAATATCGGTAAGGATCCCAGGTTATCATTTTCCCCGTAGGTAAGGTCCGGTGTAATGGTGGCCACATCGCTCAGGATGGGGCGTGCCGTGTTACGCAGCAGCGGAATTTCACCTATATCATTCTGGCTGGTGATCTGGTTTTCCGGCACCTGCACCTGTACGTTGTAGCTCAGGCCCGCACGCTCATCTACCCATATATTCTTTTCCGTTAAACGGGATGAGGAGGTGCTGGCTATCAGGGAACGGGTAACATCGTTCAGGTCCACTCCCAGCTGCGCAGCGCGTACCCTGTCAATATTAATGTTCATGGCCGGGTAGTGGATAGACTGGCCCAGCTGCACATCGCGCAGGTAAGGGATCTGTTTTAACTTCTCCACCATCTTTGCTGCATACTGCTCATTCAGCTTTTTATTACGGCCTGCAAAACGTACTTCTATCGGTGTGGGCGATCCCTGGCTCAATATTTTATCCGTTAATTCTATCGGCTCAAAAGAAAGCTGTACCTGCGGATCTATGTTGTGCATACGGTCCCGGATCTTATCTTTCAGCTCATCCAGGTCGGTTTTATAATGCTCGCTTAACGCTACCTGCAATACAGATTCATGCGGGCCTGCCATCCATAAGAAGATGGGCGCTGTGGAAAACAGCTGCGGGTGCAGGCCTACAAAGGCAGAGGTAATAGACACGTTCTCCTTCCCTACTATATCATTCACCGCATTGGTAAGCTGTATGGTCTTTTTCTCTGTTTCCTCAATACGGGTACCATCCGGGGCGCGCATACGTACCTGGAACTGGGAGCCGTTCACCTTCGGCAACACATCGCGGCCAATGTTGGTGATCAACAGGTATACGATACCGGAAACTACCAGCAGGTAAGCTATTACAATAGGTTTGCGGTAAGGCATCATCCTGTCAATAAAACGCAGATACCGGTTACGCAGCTTGTCAAAGCGGCTCAGCTTTCCGTTGTTATGACCAGGATGTTCTACCAGTGCTTTCTTCTGATCCCAGGTGCTTTCACCTGCATGCAGGCCGGAGGCTTCAAATTCTTCCTGCTCTGTAAGCGGCTTGCCATCCGGACCTTTGTGGTGTTTCACCTTCATGATCCAGTTGGCCATTACCGGTACAAAAGTTTGCGCCAGGAAGTAGGAAACGATCATACTGAAACCAATGGCCAGCGCCAGCGGCAGGAACAAAGACCCCGGTATGCCGCCCATTGTAAATGCCGGTGCAAATACCGCCAGGATACAGAACAGTATCAACAGCTTGGGGAAGGCAATTTCCTTACAGGCATCCCAGATAGCCAGGGCCTTGGGTTTGCCAAGATCAAAGTGCTGGTGTATGTTCTCAATGGTTACCGTACTCTCATCCACCAATATCCCAATGGCCAGCGCCAGGCCGCTCAGCGTCATGATATTAATGGTTTGCCCGAATAAGCTCAGGAACAGCACGCCCGATATAATGGAAGTAGGAATGGTTAAGATCACGATCAGCGCCCCGCGCGGGTCGCCCAGGAACAACAGCACCATTAAACCCGTTAGCACAGCGCCTATGGCGCCTTCAGTCAGTAAGCTTTTTACAGAGTTTATTACGTATACGGACTGGTCAAACTCATAGCTCAGTTTCACATCATCGGGCAGCTGTGATTGTATTTTAGGCAGGGCCTTTTTCAGGTTCTGCACTACTTCCCAGGTAGAGGCATCGGCAGCTTTTGCAATATCCAGGTACACAGAGCGGCGGCCGTTAATGAGTGCATAGCTGGTGGTCACGTCGGCGCCATCTTCTACTGTAGCCACATCGCGCAGGTAAAGGTTTTGCACCCCGCTTTTAAAGAGGGGAATATTTTCAAAATCTTTTACCTGTTTAATGGTTGTATTGGCAGGGGTAATGTAGTTCTTATCGCCAATGCGCACGTTGCCGGAAGGCGCTGTCTGGTTATTGAGGCGCAGCGCTTCCACCAGCTGGTCCGGCGTCATGTTATGAGAGCGTAACAGCTCCGGGTCTGCTTTAATTACCACGGTGCGGATGTTACCGCCAAAAGGCGTAGAGCCCACCAGGCCGGGAATAGAGGTAAAGGAAGAACGTACGTATACGTTGGCCATATCCAGCAGCTCGTTATTACTGCGCTTGTCGCTGCTAAGCACCAGCTGTCCTATTGGCAAGGTAGATGCATCAAAACGTATTATGAATGGCGGGTTGGAGCCCGGTGGAAAAATAGCCTGGATACGGTTTGAGAATGCACTCACTTCCGCTGCAGCCTGCGCCATGTTGGTGCCGGGGTAAAAGTTGATCTTGATCAGTGTTAAGCCCTGGATATTCTTGGTTTCAATACTTTTTACCCCGTTCACATATAACAGGATGTTAATGTACTGCTTACCAAAGAAAGATTCCATCTGCGTGGAGGTATAACCACCAAACGGGTGCGAGAGGTAGATCACCGGCATATCCAGCTTTGGGAAGATGTCGATCTTGATCGTTGTCACGGCTTTAATACCAAAGAAGAATAGTCCGGCCACCAATACCAGGATGGTAATTGGCTTACGAAGTGCAAAACGAATGAGATTCATAATACTGTTGTGTGAATGATCAATACCGGTTCCTAAAACTACTGCCTATCAAAGTTGTCCTTCAAACAGGTTAAAATCACCGCTGGCGGAAGCTTTCAGCAACAAGGCCTGCCATACATTGCTGTAGGCGATATCGCGGTCGGTTTCTGCGCGTATCAAAGTGTATAATGCCTGTGTAACATCTACCAGGTTGGTGAGGCCATTTTTATATAATACCGATTTCTGTAAAAACGCATCTGAAGCGGCTTTCACCTGTATGGGCGCTTCATTGTAATTATCCAGCGCATTGCTGATCTTAGTATCGGACAGCTTTAACTGTGCACGGATCTGCTGATCCGCCAGCTCATACTCTGCCTGTAATCCTTTGCTGACCAGCTTTTGCGACTTCACCTGCTGGGAGATCCGTAAAGGCTGCGTTATGTTCCAGGTAACGCCTATACCAAAAAGATAGTTGGTGCGGGTAGGTTTTACGCCATCCCAGTACGACTGCTTATAAGCATCCAGGTTAGTAGCGTTATAGGAAGGATCAAAGCCGGAGCCGCGTGTTTGCAGCACGCCTACCAGAGAAAATACCGGGTAGTTGAACGTATGGTAATACTTTGCCTGCTCATCGCTTACGGCTATACGGCTTTTAAACCATTGCAGGGTGGGATGATTTTCAATAGCGGCAGAATCGGCCAGTACAGCCGGTACGCGTGCTACAAAAAAAGTATCCAGGTTAAAGTCCTGCGCCGGTACGCCCATCAGCTGCGCCAGCTGGTTGGATTGTGTTTGCTGAAAGTCCAGCGCGCGGGTAAGCGCGATCTTTGCATTGGACACTTCTGCATTGGCCTGTGATGAATCCACCCCGGGATTTAAACCATTCTTTACGCGGGTTACCACCACGCGGCGGAAAGTATCTGCCCGGTTCAGGTTCTTCTGGTATGACAGCGTAAGCTTTTGTGCTGCCAATAAATTCAGGTAAGCGGCTGCTACCCTAATTTCCTGTTGAAAAATTTCTTGCTGCCAGTCCTTGGTATCTCTGGTAGCAACCGCTTGCACTGATTTGATCTTTTCTTTGGCGCGGCCAAAAGCAAAGAAATCCCAGTTAATATTAGTAAGGTATAATCCGCCGAAAGCGGCATTCCAGTTCTGATCAGGTAAAGGCTGGCCTGCAGAGGCAACCGCCAGGCCGCCAAAGCCATACAGCGGGCCGTTTTGACCGTTAACGGTACCATAATCCTGCTGTGCAGATACATTCAGGTTAGGCAGGTAATCGCGCTTTGCCTGTACCACACTTGCCTGTGAAGACGCTGCATAACTGGATTTAGCTTTGATCGTTCCATAATTATTGACGGCCGTTTGAATTGCATCTTTCAGCGTAAGGGTTTGTTGTGCGCTTAACAGAGAGATGTTGGCAACAATAAAAAATGGAAGGATCAATAAAAATTTCTTCTCAAACATGAACGGGCGATTTTGCAATGTATTCATTTACGAAAGCTATAAATCCAATTGCAAAATGACTACATCTTTTTGAAGTAATTTTGAAGTAAGCGCGTTTTTTAAAAAAATGATCGGAAATTTTTTGGGGCTGTAATCCTTTATGGGCAAGGCTTACGCAGGGCATGTTATCAAGCATGCCTGCTATTGATTTAGATAGTAAGGTGGAATTTATGCAAGGGCCGGCGTCCGGTTATCCTGCCGGTTAAGCTTCACTTCTTCCCGGGTTCTGGGTTGAAAATCTACTTGTAATATATGTTGTTGGTTCCTGTATTGGTACGATACACTAAAGCCGCTTACTTCGCAGATCTGCTTTACGATGGATAAACCCAGGCCTACGCTCTCACTGCACTGGTTACTTTTCTTAAAGCGCTGGAACAGCTCCTCCGTGGGCATTACAGGCGGCAGGCCGGTATTCTTTACCGTTAGCTGCTTCTGCGTCAGGGTAAGCTCAATGCTGCCATCCTGCACGTTATGGCGAATGGCATTGCCCAGCAGGTTATTCATCAGCATGTCTGCCATCACCGGATGGATCTTCAGCAAAATGCCTTTATCGATCTCCGTTCTTACAGAAATATTCTTCATCTCAATGCGGTCCTCATAGGCCGCCAGCACATCTTTAGCTATTTTACAGAATTTGATCTGCTCTGAAACCGTGTACTCGTTATTTTCCAGCTTAGCCAGCAAGGTAAGCGAGCGGTTGATCTTGGAAAGCTTTTCAATGGCGTTCTGCATATCGCCCAACAGTAAAGCCTGTTCTTCTTCAATAGCGGTTTCACTTAACAGCTCTACCTTATTGCGCAGCACCGCCAGGGGCGTTTGCAGCTCGTGGGAGGCATTCTCGCTGAACTCTTTGATAGCGCAGTATTCATCCACCGCTTTATCCGTCATTTTCTGTAAAAAGGAATTAAGCTCTTTGAACTCCCGGGTGCCGCTGGAAGAGAATTGTACCCGGTTCTTTACATTAAAACCCTGGATGGTTTTTATGGTCATACGCAGAGAATGCAGGATGCGC
>NZ_DATCRF010000533.1:0-9996 GCF_036569125.1 Chitinophaga sp.
TACTGCCGCAATAATCCCATTATGCTGCATGATCCGCAGGGAACAGATCCTGCCACAGCCGCCACGCCGCCCAAAAAGGAGGATAACACTTTTAAGCTGGGACCTTTACGGGGCACCCGCTTATTATCCACCTCTTCTTCAGACAGTCCGGAGCCGGGCATAACTAACGTTCACGGGCGGACGGGCTTTCTATTAACCTTACCACCCCTCAAGTTAAGCACTACCGGTTCTGTGCTGGGAGATGCGCAGGTAAGCAATTTCGGGGAAGGTGTGGCAAACGTTGAGGGCCGTGGATTCCTGACCTTTGGCACCGTGGGCAGCGGCTTATGGGTAGGCACTTACGGAAAAGGCTCCTTATATGTAAAAGACCAGGGGCAGCTGGCTTCCGGCGATCCGGAGGCCATTGCCGGCCAGGTATTGTACACCGGCCGTGGCAATCTGCGCTTCCTTACAAATATCTCTGCCGGCTCTTTTACACTGGCCACCGGCGCCACCGATCTTAAATTATGGGGCGGCCACCTGCAGCTGGATTCCAGCTTTGCCTCAGTGGGCAACCTGGCCAAGCTGAAGCTGAATGCCGATGCAAAGCTGCAGCCCGGAGGCAATGGTACTTTCAGCGCCAACCTGGATCTGAATGCGCTGTGGATGGTGCAGTTTGGCGCAGGCGTAAAAGGCACGCTGCTGGATGGTACCGGCTACTTCACCGGCCAGGGGCAGCTGCGTTTATTTGGCATCCCCTCCCTGAAGGTAAGCGCCACCGGCACAGCATCCAGCTCCGGTTATGATATAGGCGGCACCGTATGGGGCTACGTACCCCCCTTAACGTATGCCTGGGGTGGTTTCAGCGCCAGCTCAACCGGCGGTTTCTCCGCGCGCGGTCATGTGTTTGGATTATCATATATGCCGGGAGTGGATAAGATCAAGGATCCGTCGCCCATACCGCCAATTATGAGCCAGCAGCTGAAATTACCGTCCGATATAGAAGCGCCCAGCGGCCCAATGGTAGGATACTCTTTCTTTAGCTTCCGACAGGGACAGCTGAGCCACTTTGCCATCGGCTTTGTGCCTAATTTCTCTGACTTCAGTAAGAGCCAGGTAGGGCTATCAGCCGTAGGACATTTTTAAAACATGTAAAAACCACAATTCCATAAACCCCAAAAAAGATTATTATGGCTAATCCCGTTAACCTTCAAAAAGGCTTCCGTGGGCAACCGGTTACATCACTGCACAAGCAAATGAATAAACTAGGGCTGGTCATCCACCCCAAAGAATATAAGTCCGGCACCTTTGGCCCCGACACTATAGCCAAGATCACCGCCATACAAAAGAAGTATGGCCTTAAGCCAACCGGCAAGCTGGATGATGCAACGGCCACGGCTATCCGCAATGCCGTAGCCGCAGGTGATGTAGTGCAGGATGCTGTGATCAAGGGAAAGATAAGTGATGAGAACAGCAAGCCTGCCGTAGGTTACAAGGTAGAAGTATTTAAAGTGACCTTTACTGCGCGCACCAGCCTGGGAGCAGCTACCACCGCGGCAGATGGCGCCTACCAGGTTACCTATAAACCCGCAGGCGAAAGGGTGGATATCGTAATAGTAGTCACCAACCCCGCAGGCGTGCCATATGAAACGCCCACCATTTTTGCAGTAAGCCTGGAGCTGGAACAGAATGTGGTATATGGGGGAGGTAAATACCTGGGCCGCTCTGAGTTTGAATCCTGGGTAGATATTTTGCAGAACAAGATCGGTAGGGATAAAGCCATTGCTTCCCTGGGCGCCGGGCAGGACCCTGCCGCGTTTGAAAAGGATATCCTGTTCCTTTCAGGCGCATCCTCCATCACCACGCAAAAGCTGCTGTTCCTCATCATTGCCCATAAAATAGAAGCCGCTAAAAAGGTACCGGCAAAAGTGATCTTTGGCTTCCTGCGGCAAAAACAGCCAGGCGATATGCCGGCCGACCTGCTGGCAGAAAGCAAGGTAGCCGGGCTGCAGGCGGTAACGGATTTCATATATTTCCGCATCCTGTCTATTTCCCCGGAAATGCAGCAAAAAACATTGCGCGCTGCAGTGGACATTAACAGCTTCCCCGTATCCCGCGTAGTACCGCCCGGCACCAAGCTAACGGTAGATGCAGTGATCGATGCGCAGATAGCTGATTTTGTAAAACAGCTGCAGGACCTGGAAACCGCCGAAGCCCTGAACATACCCTTCATTGTAGGTAAAACACCCTTAAAAACCTTACTGGACATAGCCAAGCTGCCGGCAGCAAAACAGCAGCCCCTGGCAGGTTTGCTCACCAAGCACGATGCAGCACTATCCCTTTTCTGGGAGAAGGAGGAAGTAAAAAAGATGTTGACCCCGGAGGAAATAAAAAGCGTGCACACCACGCTGGAAATAGGTTCCCTGGTAAAGAACCATCCGCCGGTATTAATAGCCATCAAAGCCCAGCTGGATGCCGATCCTAAAATGCAGATCGGAGATTTTGCAAAATTCCTGCTGAAAGATTGGGTAGCCCTTATTACCAAAGTGCACCAGCCGCCCGGCAGCCCCGGCTTCCCGGATAATATCAAAGATGGGCAAATGACAGATGCAGAAGCCATCAACATTTACGCCACCATCATAGATAGTAATTTTGATACCGCTTACCTCACGGCAGGCATCGCCAAAAAGCTGGCAGATGAAGCCGACTTTAACATCCCTAACCGGGAAGAAACCGCCAAGTTCCTGGCCGCTAACCCGGACTTTGACCTGAAGAAAACAAACATAGATAGCTATCTCACCGACCCGGCCAATAAGGAAAAGCTCAATGGCCTGGACCCCGCGGTGCTGCGCATTCCCCTGAAACAGCTGCAACGTGTGCTGCGCCTTACCGATAATAAAGACACGCTGAAAACACTGTTACATGATAATATTCACAGCGCCAAACAGATCTACCGCATGGGCCGCACCGTGTTCATGGACCGCTATGTGATCAAGGGCACGGAAGGGGAGGATACCACCGGTAAGCTCACCGCCACTGAAGCAGCCCGCGTATTTGAAATATCTGAAAAAAGTTATGCCGGCTCCGTAGCGTTGTTCTCCCAGCTGAATTATGCCTTTAACGTGGTGAACCCCGCCGCAGTAGGTAATTTCCTGGATGCAGCCAAAGACCAGCTAAAAGATAAGCTGGTAAATTTTCCGAACCTGGAAAAGCTGTTCGGCTCCAATGATTTTTGTGAATGTGCGCATTGCCGCTCTGTATACAGCCCCGCAGCTTATATGGTTGACCTGCTGCAGTTCCTGAAAGAGCGTAATACAACCGATAATAAACCTGTACGCGATGTGCTGCTGGCACGCAGGCCGGATATAGCCAAGCTAAAGCTGAACTGCGACAACACCAACACCCCATTACCCTACATTGATGTGGTGAATGAAATTCTGGAAAGCGCGGTAGCCGGTGTGGCTGGCGGTTTTCAGACCATTGGCACCCAGGAGGAGCTGCGCGCCAATCCCGCTAATGTAATCCCAGCAGCATATGATAAGCTGGCCAACCCGCTAACGGCAACGGGTATACCTTTTGAGCTGCCTTTTCACCTGTGGGAAGAGGAGGGCAGGGCTTACCTGGATCACTTACAGATCTCCCGTGCCGCGCTCATAGAAACCTTTAAGCCGGTGAATAACCCGCTGAATGAGGATGCCTGGAAAAAGCAAATGGCAGCCGCCTGGTTCGGCTGGCCGGGCATGTCGGCCGACCTGGTAGTGAATGACGCTGCCATTACACCGGTGGTAGATGCCTTATCCCTGCAAAAGAAAATATGGGGCACCGCCACGCTTACCAGCATGAATAACGTGCGCGCTTTCCTGGACCGCACCGGCCTTTCCTATGAAGAGATGTTAGCGCTGCTGAACATGCGTACCGTAAATGGCGGGCAGCTCATTACCATTGATGATGGAGGCACCTGTAATACGCAGATACATACGATTAAGACCATTGTAAAAAATGACACGGATGTTGCTACTTTAAGCATTATCAATAAAGTGCTGCGCCTGGTGAAAAAGCTGGGCTGGGCCATGTGGGAGGTAGATAAGGCCATCCAGTGCGCCAAGGTAGGCGCCGGTGCGCTGAACATAAACTTCCTGCATAACCTGCGCCTGTTTGATGCGCTGAAAAAACGCCTGGCATTACCGGTAGATCAGCTGCTGGCCTTTTATGAGAACATCGACTTCAGCTCACAGGATGCTTTGTATCAAAGGCTGTTCCTGAACAAGGCCGTGCTAAACCCCGTGAACGCCAATTTTGAGGTAGTGAAAGTAACCGCCACACCAGCAGTTGCTAAAATAGATGATCCCGCAGTAGATAACCGCTCCGTGGTGCTGGCAGGATTGAACATCACAGAAGCAGATATGTTCAGCATATTGCAGCTGCTGAATATTCCGCCGGCTAACACACCCATCTACGAGCTGTCGCTGGCTAACCTGAGCCACTTATACCGCTACAGCACTTTAGCCGCCGCATTGAACATCAGCGTAAAAGAGCTGCTGATCTTCACAAGCCTGCAGGGCGTAGTAAAACCATTTGACAGCCCGGATAGCACGCTGCAGTTCATTCAGCAGTTTGAAACGCTGCAGGCCACCGGCATTACCATACCGGAAGCGCAAACCCTGCTGAAATATTATCCAGCATCGCCATTAGCGCCTGCAGACAGTGTGATCACAGACCTTATTAACGGCTATCGCAACAGCATCCGCATTATTAAAACAGAAGCGCAGCTGGCCGGTACCGCGCCTGCAGACGTGAAGCTGAAGGTAGAGAACCAGATCACGCAATCCATCTCCGACTGGTTCACCATTGAAGTGCCCGTGCTGAAAAAGGTATTGTCCGGCTTAAAGCTGAGCGGCGTAAACAAGCTGCTGCTGGATATTTTGAACGATGACCGCCTTACCGCACCATTGCCCGCCGACCCTAAGAAGTTCCAGTTTGAAACAAACAAGGCAAACTTTGCAGATGTATACAAAACGCTGTACCTGTTGTACAAGATCGGTTTCGTGATCAGCAAGCTGCGTTTGAACGTGCGGGAAATGGAATGGCTGCTGGCCAATGCTGCCACCTTTAGCCTGATGCCGCTGAGCGACCTGCCGGTAGCAGACGGTCAAACCACAGGCATCGACAAGCTGTTTAACATCAGCACCATCATCGGTTATAACAAGCTGTTTGCCCAGCAGGACCAGCTGGACTTTTTACAGGTGCTTTCCGGCGCCACTGTAAACCCGCTGGATGTGCCGGCCTGGCTGGATGGTTTAGCATTGCTTACCGGCTGGGATAAGGCCGCCATTACAAAGCTGAACAGCTTACTGAAATTTGTGAACGCCGATTTCATAAAACCAGCTTATTACCAAACCTTATATAAAGTATTCAGCTGGTTAAGGATCACCGGTGTAGGCCCTGATAAGCTGGCAGAATGGTCCAAAGCGCAGGACCTGACCAAGGACAATGCGCAGGCCATTAAGCTGGCTGTAAAAGCCAAGTACAGCAACACACAATGGTTAAGCATCACCCAGCCCATACAGGATGTGCTGCGCGAACAAAAGCGCGATGCGCTGTGCGCCTACATGCTGGCCAACCTGGCTACCCCCGCCAATAACTGGAAAACAAAAGATGACCTGTATGCCTGGTACCTGGTGGATGTTGAGATGAGCTCATGCCAGCTCACATCACGTATGGTGCAGGCCAATGGCTCCATCCAGCTGTTTGTGCAGCGCGGTTTTATGAACCTGGAAGCCAATAACAAAGTGATCATCGACAGTGAAAAAGACCCGCAATGGAACCAGTGGAAGTGGATGAAGAACTACCGCATATGGGAAGCTAACCGCAAAGTATTCCTGTACCCCGAGAACTGGATAGAGCCGGAGCTGCGCGATAATAAAACACCCTTTTTCCAGGAGCTTGAAAACGACCTGCAGCAGAATGAGATCACCAATGAATCCGTGGAAACAGCTTTCATGAACTACCTTGAAAAGCTGGAAGCAGTGTCCCGACTGGATATTTGCGGTATGTTTGAGCAGCAGAAAGGCCCGCAAAGCATTATGTATGTAGTGGGCCGTACCAAAGGTATACCGCATAACTACTACATGCGCAAATTCCTGAACGGCGACCGCTGGACCGCCTGGGAAAAGATCGATGCCGACATCACGGGTGAACATATTATGCCCGTAATGTTCAACAACAAGCTGCACGTGTTCTGGCCTGTGTTTATGGGCGAGCCCAAACCCAACATGACGATCCCGCCCGCTGCAGCAGGCGCTTTACCTGCTGCGCAGCCGGACAAGTTCTGGAAGATCCAGATCGCCTGGACGGTATTCAAAAATGGTAAATGGCAGCCCAAGAAAATATCCAAGGAAATACTGCCCACCATCCACTATCGCCCGGATTACAGCTATCACCTGAAAACCACGAACTACGACAATGCCGGTGAGCTGCGTTTCCATTTATACTACAGCGTATCGCCGGAGTTTGATAACCAGTCGCCCGCCGGCAAGCAGCTGCGGCATATCTCCGAATTTGTTTTTAACGGCCTTACGTTTGAGCTGTTTAAAACAGATACCGCTAATACCGACATTTACGGTGAGCTGGGCCGCCAGGTGCAAACCCTGCCCGTTGACTTTAAGCAGCCGGATTTTATTTTGCCCACAGGCGTGCATCATAAATACAACGACCTGGTGAACGATGCTTATGGCAAACAACCTGTAGTAGCAAAAATTGCAGACGGCAACCGCCTGGACGATGGCGTGATATTTAAAACTTCCCGCACTCCTTTCTCACTGGTCATCCGCCACCAGGACAGCCAGTTTGATTCCCTGCATCCTTTTGTGTTCAAAGACCGCAAGCGCAGCTTCTTCATCAGGCCTACCGTGTATTATAAGAACGGTTCACAGTTCACGGTAACCAGGCCCGTAAGCAGCACTGCCGTGCAATACAGGGTAGGGTATGAGTGCTTTGCTTTTTATCATCCGATGGTAGAGCTGTTCATGCAAAAGCTGGCGGGTTTGGGTGTAGATGGGATCTTAAACCGCGCAACCCAATTGGCAAATACAGGTTTTGATTTTAAAACAGAATACGGTGCATCTTCCCTTGTTAAAGGCCTGTATCCAAAGGAAACGGTTGACTTTAACATGAGCGGCCCTTATGCCATTTATAACTGGGAGCTGTTCTTCCATATTCCATATTTTATTGCCAATAAGCTAAGCCAGAACCAGCGTTTTGATGAAGCCTACCGCTGGTACAACTACATCTTTAACCCAGCCGGCACTTATCATACCGATCCCGTTACGCATGCGGAGATACCAACGCCGCAGCGGTACTGGATCACGCGGCCGTTCTACGAAACAACTTCTGCACAGTATTACCAGCAGCAGATAGAGAATCTGATGCTGCAGATCTCCAAAACCAATTCTGAGCTGGAAAAGCAGATAGATGAATGGCGCGATAATCCGTTTAACCCGCACCTGCTGGCGCAATACCGCACCGTAGCTTACCAGAAGAACATTGTAATGAAGTTCATTGATAACTTACTGAGCTGGGCCGATAATCTGTTCAGCCAGGATTCAATGGAATCAGTGAACGAAGCTACACAGCTGTATGTAATGGCAGCAGTGCTGTTAGGCCCCCGGCCCAAGATCATTCCATCCAAAGCGCCCTTGTTCGAGGAAACATACGAATCGCTGGAACCCAACCTGGACGAGTTTTCCAACGCGCTGGTAGAAACAGAGAACTTTGTACCTGTAAATAAAACCGGCGCCGTGGTAGATGCGCAGCGTGTGAACCTGCCGGATGTGGATACCTTGTATTTCTGCATTCCGCATAACGATAAGCTGTTGGATTACTGGGATAAGGTAGCCGACCGTTTATATAAGATCCGGCATTGCCTGAACATAGAAGGTGTATTCCGCCAGCTGGCATTGTTCCAGCCGCCTATTGATCCGGCCCTGCTGGTAAAGGCTGCAGCCGCAGGTATTGACCTGGGCAGTGTGATGGAAGATGCCGGTGTGAATGCGCCCATCTACCGTTTCAACATCATCTTATCCAAAGCGCAGGAGCTGTGTAATGATGTAAAAGCATTGGGCGGCGCATTGTTATCCGTGCTGGAAAAGAAAGATGCAGAAGGCCTGTCGCTGCTGCGCGCTACACAGGAAATAAAAGTGCTGGAAGCTAACCAGTACATCCGGAAGCAGCAGATCAGCGAAGTGAAGGAGCAGATCGAAGGGCTGAACCGCAGCAAGGTAACCATAGAAGCCCGGCGCGATTATTTTGCCAGCCGCAGTAAAGTGCTGCCACAGGAGCAATTGAATATTGATAAGCTGAATGAAGCGCAAACCTTCCAGGAAGCCGCGCAGGGCGTACAATTAGCAGCATCGCTCATAGCCCTTATCCCGGATATTGACCTGGGCGTATCAGGCTTTGGCGGCAGCCCGCTGGCTAAATTCAAGTTTGGCGGCTTAAACCTGGCGCAGGCTGCAAAAGCCTCCAGTGATGTGTTGTCGTTCCTGTCGCTCATGAGCCAGCACTCTTCTAACATGGCCGGTATCAAGGCAGGTCATGAACGTCGCTGGGAAGAATGGCAGCACCAGATAGATATGGCTAACAAAGAGCTGGATCAGATAGAAAGCCAGATCACGGCTGCTGAGATCCGCCTGAACATTGCCACCCGCGAATTGGATAACCTGGGCCTGCAGATCAGCAATGCACATGCAACGGATGAATACATGCGCGGTAAATACACCAACCAGCAGCTGTACGATTGGATGATCACGCAGATCTCCGCCACCTATTTCCAGAGTTATAAAATGGCCTATGAAGTAGCCAAGAAAGCGGAAAAGGCTTACCGCTTTGAACTGGGCCTGCAGGATTCTGATTTCATCAGCTTTGGTTACTGGGATAGCTTGAAGAAAGGTTTGCTGTCAGGCGAAAAGCTGCACTACGATCTGAAACGTCTGGACATTGCTTACCTGGATCAGAACAAACGTCAGTACGAAATAACCAAGCACATTTCACTGGCTAACCTGGCCCCGCAAAAGCTGGCAGACCTGAAGAACAAAGGCACCTGCGAAATACCGCTGGCTGAAATGCTCTTTGACCTGGATTATCCCGGTCATTATATGCGGCGCATTAAATCCGTAAGCATTTCCATTCCTTGTGTAACAGGACCGTACACCAGCATTAATGCAACGCTTACATTGCTCACCAATAGCTTCCGCACTAAAACAGATCTGCAGCCGGCCAGCCTGGTGCAGGACTTTGCAGCTATTCAATCCATCGCTACCAGCGGTGCGCAGAACGATAGCGGGCTGTTTGAGCTGAACTTCCGCGACGAACGTTTTCTGCCCTTTGAAGGCGCAGGCGCTATCAGCACCTGGCGTTTGGATATGCCGAAGGAATGTAACCAGTTCGACTTTAATACCATTGCAGATGTGATCATTCATTTGAAATACCAGTCGCGCGATGGCGGCAACGCTTTCAAACAAACCGTGATGCAGCAGGTGGTAACCAAGCTGCCGAAAGAAGGTTATCTGCTTTTGGATGCCAAACATGAATACGCAAGCGCGTGGTATAAGTTCCTGCATCCTGAAAATAATGCAGATCAGCAGCTGGACATTGCGCTCACTAAGGACCGTTTCCCCTTCTTTACCCGCAGCCTGAATGTGAAGATCAGCAACATTACCTGTTACGGTTATATGGATAATATGGATGAATATAAGATCCAGGTGAAACCGTTGTTTGGCGATGCAGATGCCGATCTGCTCACCGCCGCCAGGGTAGCAGGGGAGCAGTGGCATATTGCGGATAAGGCGCTGCCCGCGCCTGCTGTACTGGCCCCGCTGCAAATTAAGATCAGGAAAACGGCCTCCACTACTTACAAATTATTGACAGAAGACGAGATCAAAGAAATGTTGATCGTGATCAAATACCAGGTGAACAGTTAGCATATGATCGATGACTTTATAGACACCATAACCAACCGCC
>NZ_DATCRF010000534.1:0-4358 GCF_036569125.1 Chitinophaga sp.
CTTTTTCTGCTATGGTAATCGTAATTTGGTTGGGAGATACTGCAATAGCTATGCTGTCTCCAATATCAAAGCCTGCTTTTTCAAGCCATACACCTGATAAGTTGAGCCAGGGAACTGTTTTCCAACCATAGGACCGTTCCACACCTTTTTCATGAATTTTTACCGTTTTGCTTTTACTTTGCATAAGGCGTTTTTTTAATTGTTATCTGATGTAAATATACCTTATTTGCAACATTTAAACAAGTCGAATAAGTGATGTTTTATCATTTTATGTCATTTGTATGTCAAGATAATAAGCTTGAAAAGGCGTATAAACATCGGATCTGTCAGGTAGGAGGAAGTTATATGTTCTACATAAAATAGCAGCGTGTTAGGATCATATATGCTACTGCTAGTTAACATTTTACTTTAAAGTCCTTATTTTTAGCATCTAAATATGAACCCTAATGACATTCGGGCAAAAAGTCACATTTGTAAGACGCGAAAAGAAGTTAACACAGGCGCAGTTAGGTGCTGCCATAGGAACTACCGGGGATATGGTCGGTAAATATGAACGTGATGCCATTAAGCCATCTATCGAGGTGGCAGCAAAGATTGCGGAGGTACTGGATAGTACGCTCGATTATCTGATCAGGGATATTCGAAGTAGTGCAACGGAACAAAAGCAGGTTTCTCCCGCATTGATTGACTATTTTAATAAGCTGGAAAAACTCCCGGCAAAAGATAGAGAACATGTTCTGGCTGTAATAGATGCTTTTACAGCAAAATTGAAAATTCAATCCATTATGGAATGAAAAGAGCTTTCGTTCAAACGGGAGCCTTTAGTCTCAAAATATTAACCCCCAATTTCTAAACAAAAGGAATTATTTTTCATAGCCCCCCGGGCATGCCCTGTTTTATAACCTCCCCAATATATATCGCATAGCCCTCCAATACTTAGGACTCGTCTATGTGTAGTACTTACCATACACTTTTGATACTGTACCCATACACTGCGATACTCGTTTCATACATTCCTGACGCACTTCCCATACACTGTGCATGCACTTAGGATTCCAAACTACCCATCCAGGAACTCCCTTACTTCCTCTTCATCCAAACCGACGTATTCGCAAAATTCAGACACTGAAATGTACTGCCAGTCCTCCTTTCCGAACATAATCCGGAGCTTTTGCATTAGCTCCCTGGCAGAGCGGGCGCTCTTCCCAAATATGTTTTGAATGTCTTTGGTGTATATCACCATCCTTTTTGGAACGTTTTTCGGCATAATCCGGCAAAATGCGGCAAAAGCGGCGGATTTGTTTTTTCGTACTTCTGCCAGTGAATAATTTCGGGTTGTATTTCGAAGTACAACACTGTCTGATCAGACGAAAAGCTTAACAGGCATAGCTATAGAAACTGCCTATTCTTTCAGAAAAAACATTTTTATTATGAGTAAACAAGATGGATTGCTGCAGTTTAAGGGCGCAATCGAAAACCTATCGTTTTATAAAACAAAGCGTGGATACGCTGTCCGTAAAAGGGCAGGGGTATCAGGAGCCCGGATCTCCAAAGATCCGGCCTTCCAACGCACCCGCGAAAATGGCCAGGAGTTTGGCCGGGCTGGTAAAGCCGGCAAATTACTTCGTTCAGCTTTCCGTAATATGATAAACAACATAGCGGATACAGGGGCTACACCCCGCCTCACGAAGGAGTTTTTAAAGGTGGTAAAAGCAGATGCTACCAGCGATCGCGGATTACGGAATGTAATTGACGGAGAAATCGGGTTCATTGAAAACTTTGAGTTTAATATGGATAGTTCGATGGATAGGTCGCTCTATGCTCCCTTTACGGCTAACATTGATCGCGTTGCCGGCACCGGAACAATAGATGTGCCATCGTTCAAACCGACGGAAGACGTTCAGGCTCCGGAGGGGGCAACACACTTTATTATCACCTGTGGCATTGGTGCTATCGATTTTGCAGGCGGTAAGTTTGAAAGTGCAATAACCAGCAGCGAAGTATTGGTACTGGATAGCAATAATACCGCTCCGCTGAAACTGGTAGCCACCATTTCTCCTAACAGCACCTTCCCGGTATTCCTGGCACTCAGCCTTGAGTTTGTGCAGTTGGTAAACGGAAAGCCTTACATGCTGTCCAACGGAACATACAATTCCATGAAAATGGTGGCGGTATCCGCCGGCGTTTAAGGATGAGTAATTTTTCACTTTTAAAAGCAATTTCTTATGGAATTAGTACATCGGTTAATTGCCCCCACACCACCTTTCTTTGTGAAGGTGCGCAACATAGGGCTCATTCTCACTGCGCTTGCAGCCGCAGTGATAGGGTTACCACTACAACTCCCGTCTATAGTAGGAGAAGTAGCCCAGGTAGTAGCAGTAGCAGGCAGCATCATGACAGGTGTAAGCCAGGCCGCTGTGAAAAATGAGTAGCAGGAACGCCCTCTGCTACCTGTTCTGAGGAAAGTTGCAACAATTCAGAACAGTTATGAAAGCTCCCCTGCAGGCATGCGGGGGAGTTTTTTACAGCTCGCTGCCACTAACGGTGGTCATCAGTATGGTGTTAGTTTTGTTTCGGTGTTGCTGGTAATCATGGATGATTTATTTTGAGGTAAATAAATGCTAAACAATCATGGGAGGATATGGGTTACCTTTTCATCACCAAAATTAAAAGACAGTTTTAATAAGATTGTTAAGATATATGACATTTTTTGAGCACTATACCCGCGACTGTGTGTATTTGTTTATACGATTTTTCTTTATAGTGCTTAAATACTGCCTGGTGATGCCCAGGTAGGAAGCCAGGTCGGTATCCGTTAACCGGTTCTCCAGTTTAGGGTATTCTTTAAAAAGCAGGTGGTAACGTTCTTCTGCCACGCGGTTAATCCACATGGCCCTTTCTTCTGCCAGCTCATAGTAGCGCTCTGTAAGTTTCCTGCCTACCTTATTGAATTCGGGATAAGTATCGTAAATAGCTTCCAGCTTTTCCCAGGGTATGGCCAGGCATATGGTAGATTCTTTAGCAATTAATTTATCTAAACTAGGTACCTGGTTAAAGAAACTTTTTACAGAAACGATCATATCATGTTCTGCAAAGAACCACTTTGCTTTTTCAATACCATCTTTTATATATCTTCCTGTAACCAGCCCTTTAATACAAAAATAGCAGTACCTGCAGGTTTCCCCGTAGTCCAGTATAATATCATTCCTTTTAAAGGAAAATACTTCGCAGCCGTTGATAATGGCGTTTTTTAGCGTATCCGGGAAGAAAGGAAGGTATACTTTTAAGTCGTTGAATAACGACTCAAAGTAAAGCTGAACTTCGGAGGGCATGGAGTTAACCGTATACATAAACCTGGTGCCACGATTACTTTTTTTCATAGAATACTTATGTTTTGGGATGATGAATTGCCAGGGGTAGGGGAACATAACGGCTAATGATATAGCCGATAAGCCAGTAAAATTAACTTTTTACAAATGATAGCAAAATAATTTTGCCCGCTACCAGTCAACTTTATAGGTTTTAAACAGCATAGCGCTGATGTTGGGTACCTGGCGTATAGTCGCTTTATTTTATTGCAACCTAAGTTGGAGGAAAAGTTCCTGTCAGATACCCAATAATTAAATTTAGAAAAAAGCCTGTTTCTTTTGGGGGGGGCTGCGTTTTTCTGCATCACACATCAAAGTCGCTTTTTACGTTATGAAAAATATTCCCCACCGGCTCAACACTCGCAGGTTGAAATTTATTATTCTTTGCATGCTGGGCGTCTACGCCTTTACTGTTACGGCCCGGGCGCAAAATGTATTGAATAACACGGTCACGCTTACGCTCAGGGACATCCCTTTACGCGAAGCGCTGGACAGCATTGGCAAAGTGGCCGGGGTAAAGTTTGCCTACGGCCAGGATATCCGCAACCTGTCCAGGCGTATCAGTCTCCGCTGCGTGGGAGAGCGCCTGGAAGCTGTACTGGACAAAGTGTTGGCGGGTAACCAGCTGTCTTATAAGCTGGTGAACAGGATGGTGGTGATCAAGAATGCACCGGCGCCTGAAGCGCGGGCGCTGGTAAGTGCAGGACCGGCGCCGGGGACCATCAAAGGGCTGATCAGAGATGAAACGGGAACGCCCCTGCCGGGAGCTACTGTTTTTATCAAGGGAACATCCAAAGGTGTTGTTACAGATCCGGCCGGCGCTTTTGAGCTGAAACAGGTGGATAGAGGCGCCGTACTGAATGTTAGCTATACCGGCTATGCTCCCCAGAGCATACCGCTGGATGAGAACAGCCCCCCGGTATTAAATATTGTGCTGTCGCAGCGGTCTAAGACCGCTTTAGATGAGGTGGTAGTAGTAGGGTACGGCAC
>NZ_DATCRF010000535.1:0-2669 GCF_036569125.1 Chitinophaga sp.
AATTAATACCAGTAGCCAGCAGGTTAACCCGCGCCATGTTCTTAAACGCCTCAAAGCCTGCCAGGGTGCCATTTTGCGTGCCATTAATTGCATTCAGCATAATGGCCAGTGCACTCAGCTTTAACTCATCGCTTAAATAAGACGCATGTAACGACTGTTCTGCCAGCTGGTCAGAAAAGAGGAACATAAGCCCTCCCACCGTAATGCCAAAGATCCAGGAGAGGCCGGAGGCAAGCTTAATGATCCTGCCGGCCTTTATTTTATCAGTTACTTTATTTTCAGCCACGTACCGAGTAGTAGTAAGTCCCAGGCTAAAACTGGAAAAAATAACAAACATGTCTATTGTAGACCGCACCATTCCCAGCTCACCAAAACCTTCTTTATTCAGAATGCGTGCTACGATAATGGAAGTAAAAAAAATAAGTCCCCTATATACTACTGTGCTGAAAAAAGTCCAGGCAATACCCCTGGATATTTTTTTTGCAAGGTCCGATCTGTAAACCTTTCCAATGATCTCCTGCCAGTTCCTGGGGATCAGCGGGGCCAGTTTATTCCTGATTGCGTTCATATAATACATCTGCCGCTGCTTTGCTTATACACTCTTTTACTGCTACTATAACCTTGCATCCACCAGCCGCCGGTCCAGGCAGGCCTTTGTATCAAATATTACCCCGTTATTACGTTTCACCTTTTCATAATCAAAATTCAGGAACTCGTTATGCGCCACGGCTACTACAATGGCATCATACACGGTATTGCAATCCAGCTTGCTCAACACATCTAAGCCATATTCATGTTTTACCTCAGCAGCATCTGCCCAGGGATCATAAATATCTACCTGCAGGCCAAACTGCTTCAGCTCATAAAAGATGTCCACTACCCTGGTATTGCGTACATCCGGACAGTTCTCCTTAAAGGTGATGCCCATGATCAGCGCCCGGGAGCCCTTTATTTTATGATCTTTTTCAATCATCAGCTTTACCACCTTATTGGCTACAAAGTGCCCTACATGATCGTTTACTCTTCTGCCGGAAAGTATTACCTGCGGGTTATAGCCCAGGGCTTCCGCCTTATGCGCCAGGTAATAAGGATCCACACCTATGCAATGGCCGCCTACCAGGCCTGGCTTGTATTTCAGAAAGTTCCATTTGGTGCCGGCAGCTTCGATCACATCATTGGTATCAATACCAATACGGTCAAAGATCAGCGCCAGCTCATTTACAAAAGAGATATTCAGATCCCGCTGGGCATTTTCAATGGCTTTGGATGCTTCGGCCACTTTTATGCTGGATGCCTTGTGCGTGCCTGCTTCAATAACGGAAGCATACAGCCCATCCACCCGGCAGGCTATATCCGGCGTGGAGCCGCTGGTTACCTTTTTTATTTTCGTAAGGGTATTGATCTTATCGCCCGGGTTAATGCGCTCGGGCGAGTAGCCCACAAAAAAATCCTTATTGAATTTTAAGCCGGATACTTTTTCCAGCGCGGGTATACATTCCTCTTCCGTACACCCGGGGTATACAGTAGATTCATAGATAACAATATCACCTGTTTTAAGGATGGAGCCCAGCATTTCAGATGCCTTTAACAAAGGCCGCAGATCCGGCGCCTTGAACTGGTCAATGGGTGTAGGCACGGTAACAATAAAGGTATTATAGCGGCTAAGATCATTCTTATCAAAAGACAAGGTTAGCCCTACCTGTTTTTTCCCTTCATGCTTTAATGCCAGCACTTTTTTGAGATCGGTTATGCTGGCTTCCTGTGTGCGGTCCTTCCCCTTCTGCAGCTCCTCTACCCGGTCCTGGTTAATATCAAAGCCCAGTGTATCATATTTTTTGGCAAACTCCAAAGCCAGCGGCAAACCAACGTATCCCAGGCCTATAATGGCGATCCTGGCGTTCTCCACCCTGTTTAATTTCCCGTTGTTATTCATATTATAAGGAGGTATTTTATTATTATTTCCGCACCAGCGTATTCCTTATTCTCGTGAATACATTCACGGTGCCTGTTTCCTCGTAACCATAACCATATCCGTAACCATAGCCATATCCATAACCATAACCATCCTTTGCTTTTATATCATTCACCACTAAGTTTATCTTAGGCAGCTTCCGCTGTTGGTATAATTCTTTGATCAGCTGCACCTGCTGTTTAAATGTGTAACCCTGCCTTACCAGGTAAAGTGTTGCATCTGCAAAACGCCCCAGGATCTGTGCATCGGTCACCAGGCCAATGGGCGCTGTATCTATGATCACGTAGTCAAACTGCTCTTTCAGCTCCGCAAAAAGCTGTTCTGTGCGTTCCAGCAGCAGCAGCTCTACCGGGTTAGGCGGAATTGGCCCGGAAGGTATTAACCAGAAATTGTCATGGATACCGGAAGGTTTTATCAGCTCATCCAACGATACCTTTCCAATAGCATAGGTGCTGAACCCAAGCTGGTTGGGAAGCCCCAGCATCTGGGATATTTTAGGCTTGCGCAGGTCCATCTCCATTAATACCACGCTTTTGCCCGACAGGGCCAGCACAGCCGCCAGGTTGGTAGCTACAAAGGATTTACCTTCCCCGCTCATGCTGGACGTAAGCAGGATCACTTTCTCTTTTTTACCGGAGAGTATGAACTGCAGATTGGTGCGCATAGCCCTGAACTGCTCTGCAACCGGGCTGCGGGA
>NZ_DATCRF010000536.1:0-16921 GCF_036569125.1 Chitinophaga sp.
CATAGGAAATATACAGCGCCCCCATCCACGCCTGTTTTTTTACATAAGCGTTGTAAAGAACAAAAGCCATCAGCAGCACCGCTGTTACCAGCGGATAAGCTTTGTTGTGGAAGAAAAAGATAGCTGCCGCCAGCAGCACGATGATAATGCCCGATATAATGTTGCTCAGCTGCCGGTAGCTGCGCCGTTTTAGCCAAAGCACTTTTATACAGTGGTAAGAAAAAAGGCAGGCGTAGGGGATGCATACAAAAAATAATGCCTCTTCTACCGGCAGGTTGTATATGTACCAACCGCTTACATAATCAGCATTAAAGCCCCATACGCCTGCTTTAGTAAACCAAACATCCCATATAAGAAAAAAGATACTGCATAAAATATTTGCCGGCCAGAAGGCAGCCCACTGCCGGTTAAACTGCAGCTTTGGGTGAAAAGAGGCCAGCAGCGGCACCAGTATCGTGCACAGGTCTATATAAAAATAAGTATACTTCATGCAGGCTGTTTGCGGGCCTTATAAGCCTCTCTTATATAACGGAAGGGGAAGAACAGCATGCCAAAACATTCCCCGTCTTCTTTGTCAATATGTTTATGATGCATTTTGTGCGCACGCCGTAAGGCCAGCAAATACACATTATGGGTGTTGCGGAAAAGGTTAAAGCGCTGGTGAATAAAAATGTCATGCACCACAAAGTAGGTGAAGCCGTATAATGTTATGCCTGCTGCAATGGAAAACAGCACCCAATGCTGCCCCAGGGTGCCTATCAGAAAAAGCAGCATGCCCGGTATGGCAAAAATGAGGAAGAAATAATCGTTCTTCTCAAAAAAGCGCCCTTCCGTTTTTTTATGATGGTCGCGGTGCAAATGCCACAGCAGGCCATGCATCAGGTATTTATGTGTGCACCATGCTACCAGCTCCATCAGCAAAAATGCTCCTGTTGTTATTAAAATATACATCCACATACCGTATCATTTACCAGGTAACCCCACCACCATGGTTTGCAGCATCAATCCTATCTTATGGCTGTTGGCCACCCGTATCCTTTCTGTCATGATCTTCTGCGGCGGCAGGTTCTTTATTTTATTAAATAGCACAACGTAATAGGCGTAGGCCAGGTACACTCCTTTGCGTGCTCCGGCGGGCAGGCGCCGTATGCCGTCAATGGCCTGTTTAAGATCTGCACCTATTTCCTTTTCTATCTGCTGTTTGTCGGCAGCTGTAAAATGATCCAGGTTCACACCGGGAAAGTATAAACGTCCCAGCTCCTGGCTATCGGCTTTTACGTCGCGCAGAAAGTTTATTTTCTGGAATGCTGCGCCCAGCTTCATGGCGGGCTGCTGTAATTTAGCATATTGCGCATGATCGCCCTCTGTAAATACCCGCAGGCACATGAGTCCTACTACTTCGGCAGAGCCCAGTATGTACTGCTCATACAGGCTGCGGGAGTAACATTGTTGCTGCAGGTCCATCTCCATGCTGTCCAGGAAGGTATCTATCAGCTCCATTTCAATATGGTAGGTATGCACGGTTTCCTGGAAGCTGTTTAAGATGGGGTTCAGGCTAATGCGGCCGGCAATGGCTGCATAGGTTTGCTCCCGGAAACCCTTTAACAGCGCAGCTTTCGGATAGCTGTGAAAAGAATCCACTATTTCATCTGCCAAACGTACAAATCCATAAATGGCATAAACAGGCGCATGGAATTTTTTTGCCAGCAGCCGTATTCCCAATGAGAAAGAAGTACTGTAAGCTTCTGTGGTTATCCTGGAGCAGCGTGCGCTCACTTTGTCAAATAACGCTTTCATCCATCTTTCCCTTATAATGTTTAATAATATAGTCAGCTACCAGCTGCCCGGAAATAATAGCAGGCGGCACGCCCGGGCCGGGTACTGTAAGCTGCCCGGCAAAGAACAGGTTCTGTACCCGTTTACTCCTGATAGATGGTTTTAACAGGGCTGTCTGGTCCAGTGTATTGGCCAGCCCATATGCATTGCCTTTGAATGCATGATAGTCGGCCACAAAATTGCTGTGGGCATAACTTTGCCTGAATACAATATTTTCAGCGAAATCCTCTCCGCAGAATGCGGCCGTTCTTTCTACAAGCAGATCAAAATAGTAGCTGCGGATGGTAGCATTATCCGCCAGCCCCGGCGCAGTGGGGATCAGGAAAAAAAGGTTCTCCATACCCGGCGGGGCCACTGTTCTGTCGGTTTTAGACGGGCAGCATACATAATACAGCGGGTTCTCCGGCCAGGACCGCGTATGGTAGATACAGGACGCATGCTGACTAAAATCGCTTTCAAAAAAAAGGTTGTGGTGTTGCAGGCGCGGTAGCTTCTTATTCACTCCTACATAGTATAGCAGGCAGGAGGGAGCCATTTTACGTGTTTCCCAGTAACGGGCCGAATAGCTGGAATATTCCGGTGGCAGCAGCTGCTGGTCAACATGATGATAGTCGGCAGCGGCAACTACCACGTCGGCTGAAAAACAGCCCCGGGTAGTATGTACATGCTTTATTTTTTTATGCTGCACGTTCAGCTTAAAAACTTCGGTATCTGTTAATATTTCTACGCCCATTTCCAGCGCAAGCGTGGTCATACCGCTTACCAGGCGGTGCATGCCGCCCAGGGGGTACCAGGTGCCCAGCTGCATATCCGCATAATTCATCATGCTGTAAAGGGCTGGGATCTTTTCCGGTGCTGCGCCCAGGAATAACACAGGAAATTCCAGGATCTGCAGCAGGCGGGGATGCGAGAAATATTTACGTACATGTTTGTGAAAGGAGGTAAGCATATCCATACGGAACAGGGAGCTTAAGAGTTTACGGTCCATAAACTCCGTAATGCTTTGCCCGGGTTTGCGCACAAAGTGCTGCATGCCATGCTGGTATTTATAACCGGCCTCCTGTAAGAAGCTATCCAGCCTGGCGCCGCTGCCCGGCTCTATGGATTCAAACAGCTTTTTGAGCGCTGTATAGTCAGCGGGTACGGATACGGCCTCGTCCCGGCTGAAAATAACCTGGTAAGAAGGATCCAGCCGCTGCAGGTGAAAGTAATCATCCAGCGATCTTCCAAAACGTTTAAAGAACTGCTGGATCACTTCCGGCATCCAGTACCAGCTGGGGCCCATATCAAACCGGAAACCGGATGTTTCCAGCATACGGGCCCTGCCGCCGGTCTGGCTGTTCTTTTCTATAACGGTTACCTCATACCCTTCGGCTGCCAGGCAAATAGCGCTGGAGAGGCCTGCAAAGCCGGAACCAATAACAATAGCCGATTTCTGATACGCCGTTTTTCTCATAAACATCTGGTTTACCCGTCTGTGATCTCAAATATAATGTTTAATGTTTTAATAAAAAAGTTAAACAAAATGTTGAGCCTGTTTATAAGAGAAAATCATAGGAAGGGCCTGGCTTTTTCCAAATAAGGATTAATTTTGGCGTGAAACATGCAATCCACCGGCAAATATTCGATCAGGGACCTGGAGCGCCTGTCCGGCGTAAAAGCCCATACCATCCGCATCTGGGAGAAAAGGTATGGGATTATTAAGCCGGAACGCACGGATACCAATATACGTTACTACTCCAATGAAGATCTGCGCCAGCTGCTGAACATCAGTGTGCTGAATAATCACGGGTTTAAGATCTCTGTGATCAGTGAAATGTCGGATGCGGAGATAGCCCGGCGTTTATCCGACCTGCAGGTGGTGAAGCAGGATAAGGACAATTACCAGGAGAACCTGCTGTTAAGCATGATAGCGCTGAACGAAGCGCAGTTCAACAAAACTTTTCATTCAGCCGTGGTGAACAGGGGATTTGAGCAAACCGTGATAAGCGTGATATTCCCTTTCTTTGAGCGTATCGGCGTGATGTGGCAAACCGGTACTATTAATCCTGCCCAGGAACATTTTATATCAAATATTATCCGCCAGAAGATCATTGCGGCTACAGATGCGCTTAATGTGACTCCCGATACCAATGCCCAGACCGTACTGCTGTTTTTACCGGAAGGGGAGCTGCATGAGCTGGGGGTATTGTTCTATAATTATGCCTTCAGGGCAAGGGGGTATAAAACGGTTTACCTGGGCCAGTCGGTGCCACTGGAAAGCCTGCAGCGCATCACAGGCATCTGTCATCCTGACCTGGTGGTTACCGCTATGATCAATGCCTCACAGCGAAAGGATTATGAGCATTTTACACAGCTGTTAGCCAAAACATTTCCCGGTAAAAAAATATTCTACACTGGTCTGGTGCCTTCATCTTCCGGCATTAAGCTGCCTAAGCATGCTTACCTGGTAGCTGACCTGATTGCCTTGCTGCGGTTGAAATGATGTTTAATATTATGCCAGCAAACCTTAAACAAAAGTTTATCCCGCTACATACAGGTTATTAACCGTTCCTTGCGGAACAGCTTTGTAATACAGCACTACTACGCCGGTGCTGAAGGTTTTTGTTCTTAATAATTGCAGGTGTGTGCCGGGCCGTTTATCGCGGAACAGGGGCATACCGTTTTGCAGGATCACCGGGTGCACCCATAGCCGGTATTCATCCACCAGCCCTAAACGGGTAAAGGTTTGCACAATGCTGCCGCTGCCGAAAATGATCATGTCCCTGCCGGGCTGCTGTTTCATTTCCAGGATCTGCTCTTTAATACGGCTGCGGATAATATGTGTATTTTTCCAGCTGCCTTTGCGCAGCGTACGGGAAAAAAGGATCTTGGTATAGTTATTCATGCGGTTGGCAAAGTCCATTTGCGCAGGGCTATGCATATTATGGCAATCGGCATAGGGCCAGTACTGCGCCATTACCTGGTAGCTCATACGCCCCAGTAAAATAGTGTCTACGGTTTGCAGCTGATCGGCTATGTGCCGGGTCATCTCATCATTCCACAGCGGAAAATGCCAGTCCAGCGTTCCGTTGTCGCCGGCCATAAAACCATCCAGCGTAACGTTCATGGATACGATCACCTTTCTCATATCCGGGCTTTTTCCAGGCTTAATAATATCGGCTCATGCTGCATCGGTTAGTTTTTATGGTAATTGATCTTCAAAGATACGCCGGTACAAAAGGTTGAAAGGTGGGTGAACCGGACTTAGGGCAGGGTAGGTTTCGACTTTTTTCATTATTTTACAAAAACTAGCTAACCGGTCATGATAAGCTTTTTCAGGGGACCATGTTATGCAAAGGCCTGTCTAAACCGCAACAACAAAATAAGATCAAATGAAACACGTATCCATCCTTGTGCCACACGAGGCTGTTTTAGGCACCATTGCCGACCCACGTTACCTGTTTACCACAGTAAATGACTTTTTAACCGCTGCCGGGCAGCCTGCCTTATTCAACGTACAAATGGTAGGGCTTTCCAGGGAAGTAAAGCTGAACGGCGGTATCTTTTCCGTGCATGCGGATCAGCTGACCACTGAAGTGAAAAAAACAGACCTGATCATTATTCCTGCGCTGGGCAGCGACCTGAAGGTATCCCTGGAGCTGAACAAAGACTTTATACCCTGGATCATTGAGCAGCACAAAAAAGGCGCGGAAGTAGCCAGCCTTTGTATTGGCGCTTTCCTGCTGGCATCCACCGGTTTGCTGAATGGCAAGGAATGTTCCAGCCACTGGAAAACAGCGAATGAGTTCCGCGCCATGTTCCCCGATGTAACGCTGGTGGACGGGCGTGTGATCACCGAAGAAAAAGGCCTGTACTCCAGCGGCGGCGCCTGCTCTTACTGGAACCTGCTGTTATATATCATAGAAAAATATACCAGCCGCGAAATAGCCATTATGGCGGCCAAGCTGTTTGCCCTGGAAATAGACCGCAAAAGCCAGTCGCCTTTTATTATGTTCAACGGGCAAAAGAAACATGAGGATGAACCGATTAAACGTGCACAGGAGTTTATTGAAACTAACCTCACCGAACACCTGTCGGTAGACGACCTGGCGGTGAAGTTCGCCATTGGCCGCCGCCACTTTGACCGCCGTTTTAAAAAAGCCACCAACAATACCCCTGCAGAATACATACAGCGCGTACGCATTGAAGCGGCCAAGAAAATGCTGGAGATCAGTAAAAAGAATGTGAATGAGGTAATGTATGAGGTGGGGTATAACGATACAAAATCTTTCCGCACTGTGTTTAAGAAGATCACCGGGTTATCGCCCATTGATTACAGGAACAAGTATAATAATGAGGCGGTGGTAGCGTGAGGAATGTAAAATTTCAAATGTAAAATCATAAATGTAAAAGTGGAATGCAGCGAATAAGGGACTGCATTCCACTTTTACATTTATCTCGCTGATGAAGTCTTTTCAATGGCCTCTATGAACCTCCTTTGTCGGTTTATCTCGTTCATAAAGTCTTTTAAATGGTCTCTATGAACCTCCTTCGTCGGTTTTACATTTATGATTTTACATTTTACATTCCATCAGAACCTCACCGAAAACCCAACATTCACCACATAATCCGCAAACGCAGCATCGCCGTTCACTTTATTGGTAGGAGTGCTTCTTTCCTTATCCGTAACGCTTTGTGTTCTGTTACGCACAAAAGCCACGGGTACTGATGCAAACAACCGGGTTTTTCCCAGGTTGTAGGAAACGGCCGGTTCAACAGACCATACATAACCGGGCCTTCTGAAATCGCCGCTGCCGCCTACCAGGTCATGCACGGGAATACCCTCTATACGGGCGCCTACAGAGCCGGTGAATTGTGCGTTAGCATAGCTTACGCCGCCGCGGAACATATACTGATCCGGCACACTGCAAATGGCTTCGTTGGCCAGGGCAGGGGATAAGGTCTCGCGCCAGGTGCGCACACCATTCTGCTCCCGTGGATTCATTAAGTAATATGCATTTCCATATACGGCAAAGTGGCGGGTAAAATTATAATAGCCGTTCAGCTCCATAGTAACGCCGGTACCGCCATCGCCCAGCTGTATGGACTGGTCCACTTCTCTTAATTCCTTGGCGCCGTTAGGGCCTACGTTATACCAGTAATCTTTTACATCATAATCGCCGGTGGCAAACTTAATACCCAGGCCGGCCTGTATATTGCCGCGGGTATTTTTGTGAGGATCCAGCAGCCAGCGGTATACGGCTATGCGCATATCACCCAAACCAAAAGAGTGCATGCTGTGGCGCTGGTTAAATTTATTGACGCCGTTAACAAGGCCATGCTCATACAGGGAAGAGCGGGCATTGGCCAGGATGGGTACATCCAGCATAATGCTCCAGCGATCGTCCAGGATGCGGGTGAGGGAAAGGTCAATAGCGGTTTGGTGATTGATGACTTCCGTACCCTGTGTTTGACGTTCCTTTTGTTCTTCCCGGCCTTTAAAGTGTTTGTAAGACTTGAAATAACGGGCCCCGGTGGTGAACAGCCATTTGCCGGAACTGTTCTCGTCCTGGTGAGGGAGCATGCAGGTAGATCCGTTGCCGCGTAAAGCTACGCAACCCTGCGCCTGTACATTGTTTGCAATAAATAATACGCCTGTTGCGATGAGGATGGTTGATAAAAGTTTCTTCATACGAGTTTAATGTGTGGTGACTGTTTGAATAAAAAGCCTGTAATTAGCCATGGATGGCATTTATAGATTCATTGTTCATTTTAGGTATAAAAGTGATTAAGTGTTTGTTCCTGTCCTGCTCTCGTAAATGCTAAAAATTGTTCACAACGTGGATCATCGGTACTGCACCGAATGTAGTAAATGTTTTGAAATTTTCCAGTTCAAAATAGTGTTAGTGCCCCGTGAGCAGGTCCGGCATTCCCGGGGTGGGGCAGGCGGCAAATATTAACGCAAGAATAATTTACTGCCGGGCACTACCATACTATGGATAACTTTTTTAAATTTACTGTATAACCGGAGCCATTTATGAAATTCAAGCTTTTTACCTTATGCGCGCTTTTTGTTGCTGCTACCCTAACGGCACAACAAAATAAGGGGGATGTTTTGCCAACCGCTAAGGGCAACTTAACGATTACACCCGTTCAACACGCCAGCCTGGCCTTCACTGTGGGCAATACTACTATTTATGCAGATCCTGCAGGCGGCGCAGATTTTAGCGGCGTAAAAGCACCGGATATTATACTGATCACCGATATACATGGCGATCACTTTGATACTGCCAGCATTATAAAAGTAAAAACACCTAAAACAATACTGGTAGTACCGCAGGCAGTGGCTGAGCTGCTGCCACCGGCATTGAAGGCAAAAGCCGTGGTATTAAATAACGGCGATCATACCACCCGGGCAGGCATTGCCATTACCGCCATTCCCATGTATAATATGGGTGCAAACCCGCGCCATACCAAAGGCCGCGGAAATGGATATGTATTGAATATTGGCGGTAAGAACCTTTACCTCTCCGGCGATACGGAAGGCATTCCTGAAATGAAGGCGCTCAAAAATATTGATGTAGCTTTTGTTTGTATGAACCTGCCTTACACCATGGATGTAAAACAGGCGGCAGAAGCGGTGCTGGCCTTTAAGCCTAAGATCGTATACCCGTATCATTACCGCGGGCAGAACGGTTTGAGCGATGTAAATCAATTTAAAGAGCTGGTGAATGCCGGCGATAAAAATATTGAAGTACGCCTGCGTAACTGGTACCCGGGCAAATAAAGATTTTTTCAGGTAACTATCCCACTGCTGTACACAGCAAAGCCGGTCCATGAGGCCGGCTTTTTTATCCCACTCCTGAGGAGGTTTAAAAATATATAGTAGTATGTATTGCATAATACTATTAAAAACATATATCTTTGTATTGCAATCGAAATAAAAAATCACTATTTACCTGATAATCAATGCAAATTGTTATATGAAAAAGATCTTTACTAACGTTTTATGCCTTGCCTTTATGTTCCTGGGAGCCCCGACCGCTTTTGCCCAGCAGCCCGAAACCTCCACTTCCGGACCTTTATTTGATCAATTATACCGCCAGGACAGCCTGCTTTTTCACTATGCCCAAAAGGACTGCAATACCCAGAAAGTGCAGGAATTGCTCACAAAGGATTTTGTGTTCTATCATGATAATGGGCTGGATAATCCTACCTCGGTACAGCCGCTGGCCAACTTTATCAGCAGCATAAATAAAATATGCGCACAGGGGCACCTGCGCCGTACAACAGTACCCGGCAGCTTACAGGTATTTGCAGTAAGCGGGCAGGAGGCCATACAAACCGGCGTGCAGCATTTTTATATTACACCGGATAATCAACCGGAGCAACTGGTGGAGATCTCCAAATTCACGCGTACCTGGAAAAAAGAAGGGAATGCCTGGAAAATGGCCCGTGAGCTGGATTACCAGGTAAGCCGGCCCTTACCGGAAACCGCCGCAGCGCTGTATACACCCGCCCCTTATGTACCGGACGACAAAGCATTGTATGATACCATTGCTGGCCTGGACAGCATTTTCTTTGAAACCTATAATACCTGCAACCTGGAAAAAATGGCGGATATGGTGGCAGAGGATCTGGAGTTTTACCATGACCGCACCGGGCTGATGGCTTCCAAAACAAGTATGCTGGAATCTACCAAAAAATATATCTGCAATAAAGTACAGCGTGAAATAATGAAAGGCAGCATTGAGGTATATTCCATTAACGGGTATGGCGCAGTAGAAATAGGCTATCACCGCTTTCATAACCTGGTAGAGGGTTCTACCTCCCATGCCAGCAAATTCATTACCCTGTGGAAGCGCAATAACGGGCACTGGCAAATGAGCCGTATTATAAGCCTGCACTAAGCGCAAAATGAAGATGTCTGGCAACTGAGATGATGACGCCTGAACGAAACGAGGGTGTATAAGATACACCCTCGTTTTTTATTACTTGTTCTATGCTTAATGATGTCTTGATTCCCTTGTCCTGATGCGGGTAGCGGAACCACGGGGGCCGCTGATGGTAGTCCGCTGGCGGCTGATCTGCCGGTTACCGTTAGGTGAGCTAAAAGTACGGGTATTGGAATTAAAGCTGCGGTTAGGCCCGTTGAACGTACGGTTGGCGCCATTCACGCGTGGCGCACCAAAGGTGCGGGTAGGACCATTGCCGCGGGGTGTGCTGAAGCTGCGGGTAGCGCCGGTACGCGGTCCGCTGAAACTGCGTGCAGGGCGTGGTGTAGCACGGTAGCGGTTCACCACTACCTGGTTGCGGGTGCGCACGGTTACGGATGTAACGCGCATGGGGCGGTAGATCCTGGGTGCATACACGATCCGGTTGGTACGTACGATTGTATAATGTGGTGCATAATAATAGCGGTAGGGGCGGTACACTGCCCAAGGCATGGGCCGCCAGGGATGCCACCAAATGGGTCGTACCCGCCAGCTAAAGGGCGAGATCCATACCGTATAGGCCGGTGCATACACAAACCGTACACAAGGCCAGAACCACACATTCACAATAAGCGCGCGGGCAGGGGCATAGCGGGCAGTTATGTGCGGGCCGCTGCCAAAATAAGGCTGCTCTGCTTTTTCATCATTTTCAGTGCTGGCTTTATCGGTGCCGGAAGAAGGTTCCACAATAGTTTGCTCGCCGTAAATATCTTCATCGCCAACAATCTGTACCACGGCATTATCAGCGGCAGTTTTCTCCAGCTCTATTACGGCGATGTCCTGGCTTTCTGTTTCGGAGATCAATGCCTGCAGCACAAAAACATGCACATCATTTTCCCGTTTATTCACCACTTTTATGTAGTCAATATTCCCGTCGCCATTGAGGTCCAGGTTATTTACCTTATTATCCTGTGTATTCAGCAGCTTTTCAAACTCCTCGGGGGAAGCGGCTTTTTTAAACATTTCCAGCGCACCCTGTAAGCTGAAATTGGCGCCTGGTAAATGAGTGGTATCGGCAGCCGCCGGGTTTGTGTCCTGCGCATGGATAGCCGTTATATTCACTAATAATCCACCCAGCAGGAAGGATAAGTAATGCTTTATCCGCATAAAGATCGATTTGATAAGTGAGACAGGCCGGAAGATAGAAAGTTTAATTTTAGGGGCATCTGATTTATATATGAATAATAATATTTATATTTGATCCTGGATTGCAAGAGTACTGTGAACAATATCCCTAGCCCTGCCCTATGAACACCTATAAGAAACGTGTGACCTTACTGAGCGCACTATTCCTTTGCTGCAGACTGGCCTTTGCCCAACAGGATGCACAATACAGCCAGTATATGTTTAACGGCATTTACATTAACCCGGCCTATGCCGGTTATAAGGAAGTGCTGAACCTGCATGGCTTTTACCGCGCACAGTGGACCGGTGTGGAAGGCGCCCCGCGCAGCTTTTCCGTAGCCGTGGATGCTATTGCCAACGAAGGAAATGTGGGCCTGGCCCTGCAAATGTTCAGCGATAAGCTGGGCGCTCAAAGCACACAGGGGGTATATGCCAGCTATGCCTACCGCATACGTCTGAACGAAGACGGCAGCTCGCGCCTGGCCTTTGGGCTAAGCGGCGGCCTGATACAGCTGGGCATTAATGGCTCACTGCTTAGCACCAACGACCCGGAGGTGGATATGCCTGCCGGCACACAAACCACGCTGGTGCCGGATGCACGGGCCGGCATCTACTATTCCACCAACCGCGCGTATGTTGGTTTTTCGATAGATAACCTGATAGCCCCGCACATGAATAAATCGCGTTACGTATACATTCCGCAGCCTAAACCACATTACTACTTTACTGCAGGCATGCTGCTGCCCCTGAGTGAGAGCATACAGTTCAAACCTTCCTTTCTGCTGAAAGATGACCGGGGCGGCCCTACCAGCCTGGATCTGAACGCTTTCCTGTTACTGCAGGAAAGGATCTGGATAGGCGGCTCATACCGCAGCGGCGTAAGCCTGTATGATAAGAACTATCTGCAAAAAGTGCTGGTAAAAAAGAATGCAGCAGTAGCGCTGGTAGAGGTATATGCTACGCCCAATTTACGGGTAGGCTATGCATATGATTTTGCAGTAGGGCCCTTGCAGGGTTATAACAGCGGGTCACACGAGGTATCTATAGGTTATTCTTTCTCAAAAGCGGATAAGGGAGTGGAGAAGAACGGGCAGGTGCCGCGGGTAGCGTGCCCCCGGTTTTTCTAAAAAAAGCCCCGGCAAGCTGCCAGGGCCTTTTCTTTTATTTATGATATTAAGCTCAATTGCCAGGATACTCCGAATTGATCGCCTACCCAGCCAAACTTATTGCTGAACGGATATTTGCCTAAGGGCATCATTACCTTGCCACCTGCCGACAGCTGCGCAAACAGCGTATCAATTTCCTGCTCCGTTTCACAGGTTACGTAGAGTGAAATAGCCGGTGTGAAAGTGAACCCATGTTTAACATTGCTGTCAATAGCCATAAATTGCTGTCCGTTCAGCGAAAAGGTGGCGTGCATTACACTTCCCTCTGCCCCCATTTCATTAGGCCCGTAACGGCTGATGTTAATGACCTTTGAATCTTTGAACAAGCTGATATAAAAATTAAGGGCTGCTTCTGCCTGCCCTTCGAACATCAGGAAGGTGGTGATCTTTTGCATGGTTTTTTATGCACAAATTAAGACCGCAGCGGCATACAGCCTTCATACTTTTGAGTGATTTAGCGCTGAAAAGGCAGCTTTCACACTAAAGCATGAGCTTCTTTTGCCGCCATTTCATTTTTAATATAGGCTTCCAGGGTAGTATTGCATTTTACCTGCTCAATACCGTTCCTTTCAGCTTTTACGCGGCCATCTATCACAGCTTCCGTCATTTCTATAAAGTTCTTAATACCATCCGGTGAAAAATGTAAGCCTTCCAGGGTTTTACCCCATTCAGCTTTAGGTATTACCTGCACTTTTACGGTTTTGTTCAGCAGCTTGCCAAAAACATTGGCTACATCCTGCGGAGTATAAGAGCGGGGCCCTTCAATTTCATACACGGTGCTTTTATGCCCATCGCCGGTTAATATTTTTGCGGCAAATTCGCCAACATCAGTAGGCGCAATCATGGGAATGGAAAGGCCGGCAGGGTGGAAGCTGGGCAGCACACCTTTTTCTTTTGCTACGTCTAAGTAAGGCAGCCAGTTGCTGAAGTAATAGGCAGGTCTTATAAAGATCTGTGTAATGGAAAGGTCTTCAAAAGCATGTTCCAGCATGTGCGACATCAGTAAATTACCTGTGCCTTTTTCAAGCTGTGCGCCTACGGATGAAATGCCCACTATTTTTTCGATGCCTGCATGCTGCACCGCATCTTTATAATTATCCAGTATCTGCTGTGTTTCCGCCAGTACATCCTCCTCCTGCCCGGTTTCAGGCGTAATGGCAAACAGGGAGGTTCCACCTCTGAAAGCAGTGCGTAAAGCAGTAAGGTCTTTTGCATCTGCCACAGCTGCATCTATCCCTTTCTCTTTTAAGGAGGCAACTTTTTCTTTGCTGTGGGTAATGCCTACTACGGTTTCGCCCTGGTTTACCAGCTGTGTGGCTACGGTACCACCTACGCTGCCGGTTGCGCCTAGTACAATATGCATATAAAACTGTTTTGGTGAGGATGAATTGGCAACAAATACTATACCATGAGATGAGTGTTACCCTGTGGGTTGAAGGGTAGCCATCTCTTCATCTGTAAATACACGGGAGCGGGTTAAAAACCTTACTCCCAGCGGTATTTCCAGCGAAAAGCTGCTACCCCTGCCTGGTGTTACATCCAATATTAATTGTGTATGCTGCCAGTAAGCAAACTGATCGCTGTTCATATAAAATTTACAACCGGCTACTTCACCTAACAGCACATCACTGTTGCCGGTCTTAAATTCACCTTCTGCAAAGCACATAGGCTGTGAGCCATCGCAGCAGCCGCCGCTCTGGTGGAACATCAGGTTGCCATGCAGCTGCTTTAATCTTGCTATAAGCTCCAAAGCCTTATCAGTAGCTATAATACGGGCAGTCATAATGTGTTTGTTGTTTAGAAAAATCCCAGTTTGGTTTTGCTGTAAGAGATCAGCATGTTCTTGGTTTGGCGGTAATGGTTCAGCATCATCTTATGCGTTTCACGGCCAAAGCCTGATTTCTTATAGCCGCCAAAGGGTGCATGTGCGGGATATGCATGGTAACAGTTCACCCACACACGGCCGGCCTGTATAGCACGGGGCACCTGGTACATTTCATGCGCATCGCGCGTCCATACGCCGGCGCCTAAGCCATACAAAGTGTCATTGGCTATCTGGATGGCTTCTTCTGTATTTTTAAAAGTGGTTACGCAGGTTACGGGTCCAAAGATCTCTTCCTGGAATACCCGCATTTTGTTGTTCCCTTTCAGGATGGTAGGTTTAATGTAAAAGCCGTGTTCCAGGCCGCTGTTCTGGTGAAAGGCTTCGCCGCCGGTTAAGGCTTTGGCGCCTTCCTGCTTGCCTATTTCCAGGTAGCTCAGGATCTTGTTGTACTGGTCTTCAGAGGCCTGTGCGCCCATCATTACCGTGCTGTCCAGCGGGTTGCCCATTTTAATGGCTTTGGTACGCTGGATCACGCGGTCCATAAATTTATCATAAATGTTCTCATGCACCAGTATGCGGCTGGGGCAGGTACAAACTTCGCCCTGGTTCAGCGCAAACATTACAGCGCCTTCTACTGCCTTATCAAAGAATTCATCATCGGCATCGCCTACTGATTCAAAGAATACGTTCGGGCTTTTACCGCCCAGCTCCATGGTAACCGGTATCAGGTTTTCAGAAGCATATTGCATGATGAGGCGGCCGGTAGTGGTTTCACCGGTAAAGGCTACTTTTTGTATGCGGGGGGATTGTGCCAGCGGTTTACCTGCTTCAGGTCCAAAACCGGTTACTACATTCAGCACGCCCGGAGGCAGTATACCATCTATCAGCTCAAGCAAACACATTATGCTGGTAGGGGTTTGTTCGGCCGGTTTTACAATGGTGCAGCAGCCTGCGGCCAGTGCCGGCGCCATTTTCCAGGTGGCCATCAGCAGCGGAAAGTTCCAGGGAATGATCTGTCCTACAATGCCAATAGGCTCATGCAGGTTAATGCTCACCGTGGTTTCATCATGTTCGCTGATAGTGCCTTCTTCACTGCGCAGCACACCGGCAAAATAGCGGAAATGGTCTACCACCAATGGCAGGTCGGCCGCGCGGGTTTCGCGGATAGCCTTGCCATTATCAATGGTTTCTACAATGGCCAGGTATTCCAGGTTATCTTCAACCACCTGCGCTATTTTCAGCAGCAGGTTGCTGCGGTAGGCGGCGCTGGTTTTGCTCCAGCCGGGAAAGGCCTGGCTGGCGGCATCAATGGCTTTTTCAATGTCTTTCGCATTGCCACGTGCGGCCTGCGTAAATGCTTTGCCATCGATGGGTGAAATATTATCAAAGTATTCCCCGCTGTCTGGGGCCACCCATTTTCCGTTAATATAATGGTCGTATTTTTCTTTAAAGGAGGGACGGGTAGCCACATTCGGATCGGATGCAACGGCTGTACTCATAACGTAAGGATTTTTAGGTGAATTAATGGCGGTAATTTCACCCAAATAAATGCTTCAGCCACCTACAATTGTACTTTTTTATAGCACGATTGTACCTGAAGTTTTGTAACTTCAGTAACACGGGGAAATCATCGTACCAAAGGAGTTTTTCAGGGAATAAAATCATTCATCGTGCCTATCAAACACTATCTGCAAAAGGCCGGGCTCACCCATCCGAAATACCTGCAAACACTGGTAGAGAACAGGCGTGTCTTTAATTTAAAGAACTGTGAGCTGAATATTTTTGAAAGCTACCAGGAAGCGTATAATGTACCCCTTACCTTTAACGATTTTGTGATCACCAGCATGATCCGGGGTAAAAAAGTAATGCACCTGCCGGATGTACCGGCTTTTGATTACCTGCCCGGTGAAACGGTGATTGTGCCCGCCAACACTACCATGGTTATTGACTTTCCGGAAGCAGATGCGCAGAACCCTACCCAATGCATGGCCCTTGCGGTGGATGCCGGATATATTCACGACACCATTGATTATTTAAATGATTATTATAACAGCAGCACCGATGAGCATAATGCCTGGAAGCTGCAGTTTAACCAATACCATTTTTCAAACGATAATGAGATCTCTGACCTCATTAACAAGATCATCCGCGTATGCAGCAGTGTGGATAGGTACAAGAACATTTTTGCAGATCTGTCCCTGAAGGAGCTGTTAATTCGCCTGGTGCAAAACCAGCGCCTGCAGCAGTTTGCAGGGGAAAGCGCAGATAACGGCAACCAAACCCGCCTGCATTATGTGCTGAATTATATACACGAGCACCTGTCTGAAAAAATAGCGGTGGACCTGTTGTGCCGCAAAGCTTATTTAAGCCGTAATATGTTCTTTAAATGGTTTAAGGAGCAGTTTGGCATTAGCCCCCTGGAATATATAAATGCGGAGCGTGTAAAGATGGCCAAACAATTGCTGGCCGATACGCAGAATGATCTCCGTGCAGTAAGTAACCTTTGTGGTTTTAGTGACGTGAATTATTTTATCCGTGTTTTCCGCAAGCTGGAAGGCATTACCCCCGGCGCTTATCAATCCTGCATGGCGCATCCATCCTGACCTGTCTGCTGTATACAATTAACGTACACATCTACCATCCCGCATCAGGTGAAAGTGCTT
The DNA here is from genome assembly GCF_036569125.1 of Chitinophaga sp. Taxonomy (GTDB): domain Bacteria; phylum Bacteroidota; class Bacteroidia; order Chitinophagales; family Chitinophagaceae; genus Chitinophaga. The sequence goes on from NZ_DATCRF010000536.1 coordinate 16,592, forward strand.
TTTTAAGGTCACAATTGCAGGTACCTGCCCTACCATCCCACATCAAATATGGCTGCTTTTGCATTTCGTATACCCATCCCGCAGGGGAGACCCTCCCTTTTCCGGTCCCAACAGTTGCATTTTTTCTTTCATGCGAATAATTCCCATGGCCAGAAAAACTAGGAAATTCTGGAGAAGGGCCGTAAATTGACGGGGCTGCCAGAGTAGTTGTAATTTTATCTAACAGGTTAGAAATCAAAAGATAAAAGAAGAATTAACTAGCAGCAACCACAATATGTATAAATAAATTAATATGAAATTATGATCTTGAATCAGCAGAATTTCTTACAC
>NZ_DATCRF010000537.1:0-3528 GCF_036569125.1 Chitinophaga sp.
ACGGATGCCATTGTACGGGTGCACTGGCGCCTGTGGGTAAGCCGCCGTAAGCTGCTGGAATGGAACCAGTCTGCTAACCTGCACGGGACTACGAAAACATTGCCCGGCTTGTACCGGCTGTTATGGGCCGGCCCTTTTACCGGCATAGCTGCCGGTATTTACCTGTCGCTGTTCCACCCCTTGCAGCTGTTAATAGCCGGACCCCTGCTGGTAACCTGGATCTTATCTCCCCTGGTAACCTGGCAAACAGGCAAACCTCTGCAGCAACGGCTTCCTGGTTTTACGGCCGCTCAACAGCTTTTTTTACGCAAGCTGGCGCGCAAAACCTGGCATTTCTTTGAAACTTTTGTAGGCCCCCGGGAAAACTGGCTGCCACCGGACCATTACCAGGAATTTCCTGAAAACAGGGTAGCGCACTATACTTCTCCTACCAACCTGGGGCTGGCACTGCTGGCGAATTTGAGCGCCGTTGATTTTGGTTATATAACTCCTGCCGTTTTTATAGAGCGTACAGCCGGTACCGTTAATGCTATGAAAAAGCTGGAACGGTACCAGGGTCACTTTTATAACTGGTATGATACCATTACCTTTCAGCCGGCGCAGCCGCGTTATGTATCTACAGTAGACAGTGGTAACCTGGCCGGCCATGTGCTGGTGCTGCGCCAGGGCATGCGGCACCTGTTGCAGCAGCCGGTGCTGGGCCCCGCCCTGCTAAAGGGTTTACAGGATGAGCTATATCTGCTGGAAGAAGAAATAAATGACGCAGCTTCGCTGGCGCCTGCCTTTCAGCTGCTGGAGCAAACTATCAACGTACCGGCGCTTACTTTTTCCCAGCTGCACAACTGCATTACACAACTGGCTGTTTATGTAAGTGAAGCGCAGATACCATCCCGCTGGCTACAGGCCATCAGCGATCATTTGCAGCAGATCCGGGACGAGCTACAGCTATGGGCGCCCTGGCTGTACCTGCCTGCAGCTGCAACAGGTTTACCTGAACAGATACCCTCGCTCAATGAAGCAGCTGAATATATAACAGCATGCCGTTCCCGGCTGGCGCAGGTAAAGGAAAATGTTTTGTTGAAAGCGCTGGAAAAGACCTCCGGCATTGCAGCATCGCGTATAAACGCCATTGAGCAATTAGGTGTTGCATGTGCTGACTTTGCAGAAATGGAATATGATTTCCTGTATGATGAGCAACGTCATTTACTGGCTATTGGTTATAAACCGGAAACGGATCAGCGGGATACAGGCTGTTATGACCTGCTGGCATCAGAAGCAAGACTGGGCATTTATGTGGCAATAGCGCAGGGTAAGCTGCCGCAGCGTAGCTGGTTTTCATTGGGAAGGCCCGTGATCAGCACCGCAGGCTCGTTCTCCCTGCTATCCTGGAACGGTACTATGTTTGAATACCTGATGCCATTGCTGGTAATGCCGGATTATGAGCAAACATTACTGCACCAGACCATGCAGGCAATGGTAATGCGGCAAATAGAATACGGCAGGGAAAACAGTATTCCCTGGGGAATGTCGGAATGCGCACAGCATGTAATAGAAGCCAGCTTAAGCTACCGCTACAGGCCAACCGGGGTGCCCGGGTTAGGCGTAAAGCGCGGACTGGAAAAAGAGCTGGTAATAGCCCCTTATGCAACTGTTATGGCACTGATGGTAGCGCCGGAAGCTGCCTGCCGCAACCTGGAAGTATTGACACAACAAGGCTTTCAGCGGGAATATGGTTTTTATGAAGCAGTGGATTATCTGCCATCCCGCCTGCCGGAAGGGGAACCCCATGCCATTGTGCGCTCCTTTATGATCCACCACCAGGGAATGGGTTTTTTGTCACTGGCTTACCTGTTGCATGATAAACCCATGCAAAAACATTTTGAGGCCGACCCGGTAATGAAAGCTGCATTGTTATTACTGCAGGAGAAAACAGCAAAGGAAACCGCCTTTCATTTACCCTCTGTTGAGCCGGACAATACGTTGCCTGCTGTTGCAACAGCGCTTGCAGGCGCCGGTCCGGCAGCTATGAATATGTCGGCTGCATCAGACCCGGAAACGCAATGGCTGTCCAATGGCCGTTACCAGGTAATGATCACCAATACCGGTACAAATGCCAGCCGCTGGAAACACATAGCTGTTACGCCCTGGCAGCCCGATGTGTATAATAACCATGGCATAGGCTGTTACATACGGGACGTGGAAAAAGATGCTACCTGCTGTGTTACCAGCCAGCCGCCCGATAAAATAAGTAAACACTTCAGGGTTGCATTTGCGCCGGGGAAGGCTTTTTTCCAGCATACGCACCAGGAGCTTGTTACGGATACTACCATTGCAGTATCTCCGCAGGATGACCTGGAAATACGAAAGCTGGTGATACATAACCGTTCAAAGCGGCAGCGCACCATTGAAGTAACCAGCTATGCAGAGGTGATGTTGTCGCCCGTAGATAAAACTTCATCATTCCCGGACAGATCTTTTGTACACACGGCTATTCATCCGGGGGAGCATGCAATTATATGCACCCAGTATCTTGATGATCCGCACATTCCCGCAGCTGCTATGTTCCATGTGGCAAAAGCTTATGGGGGCAGGGTAGAGGCGGTGAACTATGAAACAGACGGTTTGAAATTTACCGGCCCCGGATATGACCGCGCAGATCCGCATGCAATACGTAAGAATACGGTGCTGTCTAACAACCAGGGTATCATGCTTAATGCCATTGTGGCCCTGCAGCACCGGATAGTGCTGGAGCCGCAGGAAACAGTAACGCTGCATATATACCTGGGAGCTGCTGAAACACGCGAAGCCTGTATTTTGATGGTTAATAAATGCCAGGTGCAACATTTCGCAGATCAGGTATTTGCGCAGGCTCACACCCAGCAATACTCATTATTAAAACAGCTGGGCATGATAGCTGCAGAAGCGGAGTTTTGCCGCAACCTGGCCAGCCGTGTGTTTAACCTGCATATGAGCAGTGCTGGGCAGGAAAGCCCGTTTGCGCAGACCATCCTGCTCAGGTATGGCATCAGTAAGGAAATACCTACTGTATTGCTGCAGGTGGAAAATGCAGATCACATTAACCAGGTACGGCAGCTCATTCAGGCGCACACTTACTGGCAGGCCCAGGGGCTAAGAACCAACCTGGTATTATATATCGAGGATGACAGCTGCTACCGGCATTTTCTGAAAGCGCATATTATGGAAATGATTGTCAGCTGCACCGGAACCGATGTAACCGGTCATCCCGGTGGTATTTTTGTAATACAGGCAGATGGCCTGCCTGATGAGGAACGCCTGGGACTATACGAAATTGCCTGTTTGATCTTAAACCGCAACGGAGAGCTGTTTATGCTGCACTCACCGGGATATAACAATGTAAGAACGGAACCAGTACATGTGGGAGTGTAAGTATGAGTATGATGAGTTGAATTTGGAGGCTGTATCAGTAGACAGGATACAGTCTCCATTCTCTATCATTTATTTATCATCATAGATGCGCTATTCTCAAGCCCATAGTCCGCCATAGCT
>NZ_DATCRF010000538.1:0-10217 GCF_036569125.1 Chitinophaga sp.
GGGCGTACAAGCCCCAGTGAATGAACATGCCGAAGCGGTCATTTTTCCACCAGGCCAGGCGTTGTTCTTTTTGTTCCGGTGTTTCATTAAAGATCTTTTTTTCCTGTGCGGTAAGCTGTAATAACAGCCCCAGGCCACACAGCAGGAGAACCATGCTTTTTTTCATAATGTGCTATTTGTTTTCATGCTGAAGCGGACAACGATGCCCTTTTCGTGGAATTGGGTTTGATAATGATGAAGTTCGCTGAATTAATCTGCTTTTTATAATAGTGATTTAGCGAATGATAATACAGAAATCGCCTTACCCGGGATTAACCGTATTTTAACCTTGCCGGTTATGGCAATCGATTGTAATAGATTGGCAATCAGTCAGATATATTTTTCCGTTAACCAATCATTAACTAATAAGCGCAGAAATAATATTTAATGTTGCATATCAATTTAAACGCAGCTACAACAGACCTATAGTTATGAGAAGAAGATTCCACTTTACCTGAGCAAACGACGGGCGATACAATTGCAAATCTATTTTCCAGATCATTTAAAACAGCTATTATAATAAAGATGTTCGCGTCCTGGTGTATGCAAATACAGCCAGGGTTTTAACCCTGAGAATTTCCATATGGTTTTTTTATTTCCGGAGGTCCAATATTGGCCCAGGTACCTATAATGATTGACCCCAAAAGTATCATGGGCCGGGATGGTATGTGCCACCTTTTAAAGGACTTCGTTCCCCCGTAGTGTTTACTGCGGGGGATCTTTTTTTTGGCAGCCCGCAAACCTCAATTGTTAACCGGTGATTAACTAATAGCGGTAAATACTATTGTAACATTGTGATCGTGATGCGATAAGCATCGCATTCTTTTTCCTATCGTTATATATCACATCGCCTGAGTGTCTACTCCGGCGGTTTATTACTACCTGCTGCAGGAAAAAGTAGCTCCCTGTTCTTATGATCGGTTGACCTGCTGGTGAGGTTATGAGGTGTAATGTGATGGTTGGCCTGTCACCTGGGAAGGGTCATGAGTGATAGTAACCGTATGGCCGCGAGAGTTATGGAGCAAGATCTTAGTGAAGAGCTGGTAGCCCTTTGTAAGCGGCCTGCGATAGCGAAAAGGCTATTGTTGAGCTGCAACTGTAAGGTCAAGGATGGCTTGGTCCTGACAGAGGTATTAACAACGCTTTGTGAACTGGCCTGTGATGTTGAAAAGTCTATGATTAAAATATCCCTACGGCCGGGAAGTCCATGGTGAAAGGGCTTAGCAGATGCGTAACCGCTTTTTTGGGATCCTGGTATTTATGCCAGAAGACTTACAAGTACTAACCACCGCTGCATAGCCCGTGCTTACCTGGAGCAGTGCTCAGCATTTCGACTGGATACTGTAATTCAATGCAGTACCGATCATAATACAACAATCCGATGTTCATGATCTGAACATCTATAAAACCGGGAAATATAAGTGCTGAAGATAACCTGATGGCATTAGGGATTTAAAAAACCGGCAGGTGACTGAAAAGAAACCCGCGTTGCTAGTTTTGTAATCTAAACCGTCTTTTATATTCAGTGTGAGAATTGAATATTGAATATCTTTTGGATATTCGGGGGTGAAATTCAGCCTTTATAATTTCTTATTAGTTAATTAGGCGTTAAAGAGTAAGTTAATACAAGGTTAACCGGGGTTAACACGTCCGGTAAACAATGGGAACAGGATAGCCGGGGGGTAATGACCATTTCCCCTGCTGCGTACAGACTATAACGTTATAATTACCAGGAATCCAGGAAAAGGGCTGCCAATATGGTGGTTGCCGCCGCCAGGTTCTTTACAAAGCGGATATTAAACCCGCCTTTCTCCGCGTAATAATAACTCTCCTTATACCGGTCATACTCAATAGGCGCACCTAAGTCTTTCATCATTTTCAGGAACTCATACAGGGTGCGTTCGGAAATACGCAGCCGTTTGGCTAACTGGGCAGGTTTACCAGTACCTTTAATGCGGATGAGGTAATCGATCGTTTGTAACCTTTCAAAATAACGCTTAGGCATGTTAGCATAGGGGGGTTTAACGGGTAATGGAATTTACTTTATAAGAATAATTATACCAAAATAATTTAAATACATTTATTTTGATAAGTATCAACCCTTTAATTGAAACCAACATCATTTATTCAATAGTTTTTCTCCGTAGTTGTGCTGCTGGTTAAAGGGCTGTAAGAAAAGTTCCCGCTAATGCTCCCGAGTGCCCGCGTTTGCGTATGCATTAATGTAAACGAGTGCCGTATGTATATCATATACATGGGTTTTTCGAGGGTAATTTAAAAAGGCTTCCTTTACCGGTCAGGCATTAAATGCAAGTTAGCAAGCTACACTGCAATAGGATCGCAGTTAATAAACCCGATAGAGAAATAGTGATAGGCACTCCCCGGTAGCAATGTCAGGGAATGCGTGAGCACACAGGCTGGGCTGGGGTTTCATCCGTTTTAAGAAAGCTCCCGGTAAAAACCGGGCGCGTAGAGCTCAGTTACGATTTCCCGGCTGTTGAAACCGGTACATCATTACCTGATCTCCTTTCGTGAAACAAATAGTAATTTTTAACACTCATTAAATCAGCAAAACAATGTTAAGCCATTCTAAGCGCTCAACAGTTAATTGCATGTTAACAGAAAATAAAAACCTTGCCGGCCGTACAGACCAGCAAGGCGCAGCATCCGGGAGTTTTTGAAAAGACGCCGGTAGTATAAAAGCAGGAAAGGACTACCTTCTTGTCTTGCCGCCGGGTATCAGATATCAGAAGGATCATATATCCATCTGATATTGCATTGCTGACTGCAATGATACTGCTGTTTATTTTTTTAGCGGTTAATTGCAAGTTAACCCCTTATAAAATTGTGCAGCAGGATCTCAGTGCAGTACCTGGTGGGAAAGAATGGTTTGTACCACATTCCCGGCATTATTATCATAATGATGCCCACCAGGCAATACCATGTGCTGGTAGTTTTGAATATGCAGCTCCTGCAGATCAAAATCATTCTCTCCTTCTCCGAATAATAACAATAAAGGTTTACCGGTAATATGGTTCATAGCCCCTGGCACACTCAGGCCATTATTGCTGGTCTTACCTAACATTTCCGACACATGCACTTCCAGGTCTGTAAAGCGGGAGGGCGACATAAACACCAGCTGCTGCGACTGTGCCTGTACATCGGCCGGCAGGTTGTTATAAATAAAAGGCAGCACATCTGCCCCCATGGAATAACCTACCAGTAAAAAATTCTTATGGCCCCACTGGCCGGCATAATGTTTCAGTAAAGCAGCTACATCTGCCCCGGCCTGCTGCGGCGTTTTCTTTTTCCAGAAGTATTTAAGGGTATTCAGCGCTACCACGGCATAACCTTTTTTGGTAAACGCATCGACCATGCTTACATTAAATTTTTTCAGGCCGGCATCGCCGGTAATGAATAATACCAGCGGATACTGGCCGCTGCCGGCCGGCGCCATAGCAGTAACCGGCAGCTCCGTTACAGCCGTCTGGGCCTGCACCATCAGAAAAAGTCCCTGGAAAAAGGCTACAAGGAGTAATTCACGAACATACATAGTTTTCAATTACGAATTATTCAATTACGAATTACAAATGGATTGGAGCGAATGGATGAAGGGAAAACCCTGTCAGTTACGACCTCGCTAAAGCGTGGCATGTATACCATTGAAAATAATTATGATTATGAATAATTATAAATTGATTAGATCAAATGAACAAAACGAAAGTTTAATCACGAATCATCAATTACAAATTCATTAACGAATAGATCATACAATCTCAAATTGTTCTAACATTACAAACTGCCAGGTACGAACTACAATCACACCGAAGCACCCATTCGTAATTCGTAATTGAATAATTTGTAATTAACCCTACGGTTGCATTACTTTACTCAATGCTGCCGGCAATTGTATCAGATCAAAATCATGCTCATATACCAGGTACTTGTTAGTCCAGGCAGTGGCATACTTTTCCTTGAACTCCCGCAGGCCATGGTAATGGCGGAAAGCGCGGATCTTTTCATACGCAAATTTCACTACCTGCTCGGCCGTATTCTGCGGCTGTGCAATGCCCGACATTGGCACCAGTCCAAGGTTCAGGTATTGCAGGTTGCGCTGCTGCGCATCCTGTATAAGCGCAATGATCAGCGCATCCATTACGCCGCCCGGCGCATCGCTGCGCTTGCGGATCATATCGTAGGTACACTCTCCCGGTGCATAGTCCGGGATAATGTTCAGGAAAGCTACCACCTTTCCTTCTTCGTTATTGACCGTGATCACATCCTGGGTTTGTATAGCATCATCAAACGCCCCCTGCGAAAAGGTCATTTCCTTTACCTCATATTGCGCCAGCCATTCATCAGACACTGCTTTCAGCTCCGCTATTAAGGCTGCCGGCTGGGGCGCCCGCTGAATAGTGGTGGTATATCCTTTATTGGCTAAGCTGTTCAACGCATTCCGTAACGATTTCTTATCCTTTCCACTCAACGTGAAACCGCGGATATCCATAATAGCCTCCTGCCCTATTAACAGCCGCTTTTTCCGGAGGCGGTTAAAGTAAAACACACTTTCCTCATCTACCCTGTAAAAGGCCGGCCGCAGGCCCATTTTGCGGCACTGCTGCTCAAATTCCTGTAACAGCAGCAGCTTATCCTCTTCCCGGCACACCGGCTCTTCCAGCACTATGGCAAAACCATTGGCCACGCGGTAAGCAACAAATCCTTCCGGATCATCAGAGATATACAACAGCTTATCTTCCCCTACCTTAAAATAATCCATGGCAGAATCGCCATACCGGCTCAGGTAAAACCGCGCTTTCTCCAGGGCCGTATTGCTTTGGTGCACGTGCAGGTAAGGACGTATAATAGTATAAAATAAAAAAGCCCAGGCGCTTACTCCCAATACCCGTATAGCGCTCAGGAACTCGCGCCCAAAGCGGGTTACGGGATGCAGGTCCTCATCGTCCATCAGCATAAATCCGCGAAAAGCGGCCTGCAGGGAATGCTGCCAGGTAAAATCAATTCCAAAATGACGGGCTTTCAAAAAGTAAAAACCCAGCGCACCAAAGATCAGCACTCCTGCAAAAGTAGCCAGGGCTGTAACCACGCCGATATTCACCAGCTGGGGATTACTTTTTGCCCGGTACTGGCTGGCAGTGACGAGCAATATAACAGCGGTGATCAGCGCCAGTGAAGCTTCTTCATAATCCAGCGCTTTACTCATATGCCCGATAGCAGATAACAGGGATACCACAAGGGCCACTATCCATGCGCTGCGCAGGCCGCGGAATAAAAAGGTGGCAGTTACCAGCAGCACCAATCCCAGGAACACTACCAGCAGGTTGGATGCATGAATGGAACCTACCGGTATGTAGGCATGCAGCAGGCGTAAACGATCTGTGAGCGGTGGTGTAAGCACGGAAAAAATGTTGACCATGCCCAGTAAAAAGATCAGCACCGGTGGCAGCAGGCGTAACACCAGCTCCCGCCCTTTCAGCGCAAAGGCCAGCAGCCCGCCGGCCAGCGGTAACCAGAACTCGAACAACCGGAACAGCAAAGTAATTTCCAGTGCCTGCAGGGAAGTATATCCATAGCTGCTGAGCAGCCAGGTAAGTGATAATTCTATAGCGCCTAACCCGCGTAAGAACGGGGAGATAATTAAAAAGATAGTGGCAACAATATACCCTACGCAGGCCGCTTCCAGTGAGGGCGTAACGCCCGTAGCCAGCATGCTCACGTACAAATGTGCAATGCCAGCCAGCTCAATACCTACGGAAGCCCATACCGTGCTGGCAAAAGCGCCGCGCTGTAGCTGAAAGGAAAAAATATCATCTATCTGATGGATAACGCCCGGAAAATATTTTAACAGTAACGTATATACGGCCCCTTTCTTTTGAATGGACCGGAATACCCATACCGCTGCTACCAGCAGCACGCAAATGCCTGCCAGCGCAGGTAACGCGCGCTGCAGGTCCGGCTTGCGTAAAATGGCCAGCCCTACTACAGGTATCCCCACCAGGAATACAGATAAGATGCCTACGTACCCATAAATGCCGGAGGCCTGGTGTACCTGCTGTTTACGGATATCGGCCTGCCGCAGCCGCTTTGGCAAATAGGCCAGTGAGCTAACGCCGCCTGCCGGTAAAAATACTGAGAGCAGGTTGCGCTTCAGGAACAGCTCTATTCCCAAAGACAAGGGCAAACGCGCTTCCACTGCTTTAAAACTGTAATAATACATGAGCGCCTGCAGCAGAATGTATACACAGGTAAGTAATACACCACCGGCCATCCATACACGGTTAGCCTGTGCAATAGCCGGCACCAGTGCGCGCAGCTCATTCCGCTCCTGCCGGAAAAAATAGATAGCCAGCAACAGGAATAATACTGACAGCAGCTCTTTTAAATGCAGCTTTTTTAGTAAAGGCGCTACGCGTAAGGTGAATTTTACAGGCATATAAGTGATAGCAGTGTATCAATTTTAACACTCAAAGCTACGCTTAAGTTGTATGGAGGCTTTAAAAGCAACCTTAATTTAATTGGATTTTAAGGTAGGGACGGATGGGCAACTTTTTCCGCAGTGTAGATGTGCTTACTCATTTATCCTGCTGAATATCAATGGGTAAGCGATGTTTCTTCCCGCATTTAAAAACGGCATAATTATTCGTCTTTGTTCCCGAACCAAGGGGGAATAATATGATGGTGTATATGCAATGGACCAAACTAATATATAACAAGATCCATTTGTGGCTGGAAACAGCTATCAAAATGCTGCCTAACCTGGCAGTGGCTATATTGGTATTAGCGTTGTTCGTGTTGTTAGCCCGGCTCATGAAAAAACTGGTGTACAAGCTGGTTTACCGCCTGTCTGATACACCGGCCCTGAGCGGGTTATTTTCAAGTGTTGCCTACCTGTTCTTTTGCTTCGTGGGACTATTTATTGCGCTGGATGTATTGCAGCTGGATAAAACGGTATCATCCCTGCTGGCCGGCGCCGGTATTATAGGTTTAGCGCTGGGCTTTGCTTTCCAGGACCTGACCGCCAATTTTATTTCCGGTATTTTTATAACGTTCCGCAAACCCTTTGAAGTAGGCCACCAGATAGAGACCAACGGCTTTACCGGCAACGTGGAAAATATACAATTACGCTCTACTACGCTGCGTACGCTGGACGGACTGCATGTGATCATTCCCAATAAAGAAATTTTCCAGAAACCCATCATTAATCACTCCCTTACCCCGGAGCGCCGTATTTCGCTCACCTTTAATGTAGCCATTGTCAATGAGCAAATGAGCTCCGTACAATCCCTGTTGCAGAACGCACTGAAAGGCCTGCCGCACCTTGCGGAGCACAGGCCTTTACAGGTATTATATTCCAACATTGATGGCGCCAATGTAAAGGTAACCGTAACCTGCTGGGTAGCTTATGATGAAAATAACAGTAATGATAACGACCATTATAATGAGGCGGTGCATGCCGTTATCAGCCGGGTTACAAGCGTCATGAAAGAGCATCAGCTGATATAATTCCCAGCCGTCTGAAAAAAATTCTTCATTTTTGTCCTGCATACAATATTCCGTCCGTCATTACCCTGATATTCGTATTTATTTACCCTCCAAACACCTTTCATCATGAAAGATTTCATGTTTATTTTCCGCGGCGGCAGCAGCGCGGGCCAATTATCCCCGGAAGAAATGCAGGACAATATGCAGCAATGGTTTGCCTGGATAGAGCAGTTCCGGTCTAAGAACATTTACGTAGGGGGAGAGCCATTATACCCTCCCGGTAAAATGGTCAGCGGCAGCAAAGCTGTGGTAACCGACGGCCCGTTTGCAGAAAGCAAGGAGCTGGTAGGCGGGTACATGATCATTCAGGCCGATTCGCTGGAAGCCGCTGCAGAACTGGCCAAGGGCTGCCCCGATCTTCCATTGAACGGCAGTGTGGAAGTGCGGGAAGTAATGAAATTTGATGGTATGTAACACTGCCATTTTATGCAATCCGGCGCCTCCTCACCACAACAAATTGTTGATCATCTTTTCCGGCATGAATCGGGAAAAATGATCGCCGTGTTAACCCGCATTTTCGGGATGCATAACTTATCCCTTGCAGAAGATGTGGTGCAGGAGGCTTTTTTAAAAGCAGTACAAACCTGGACCTTCAACCAGGTTCCCGACAATCCTTCCGCCTGGCTGATGACCGTAGCCAGGAACAAAGCACTGGACATTATCCGCCGGCAGCAGCATTTCCAGCACCTCTCCGGGGAGCTGGCCTATCACTTGCAGCATGCCGCGGAAGATACGGTGCGCCAATTGTTCCTGGATACGGAAATCACCGACAGCCAGCTGCGCATGATCTTTGCCTGCTGCCACCCTTCCCTGAAAGAAGAAGACCAGATTGCGCTCACATTAAAAACCGTATCCGGCTTTGGCGCCGCAGAAATTGCAAGGGCGCTGTTAACCAATGAGGCCGTGATCCAGAAACGCCTGTACCGCGCCAAACAATTTATCAGGGAGGAAGGCATTCAGCTGGAGATCCCGCTGGGACCGCAGCTGCCACCCCGGCTGGAAACCGTGTATACCGTGCTATACCTGTTATTTAATGAAGGTTATAATTCCCTGAAAGCGGATGAGCTGATCCGCGAAGACCTGTGCATGGAAGCTATGCGCCTTTGCTTGCTGTTATCCGAACATCAGGTGGGCAAACAGCCGGCCACTTTTGCGCTGCTGTCCTTAATGTGTTTTCAGACCTCCCGTTTTGACAGCCGTATTGATGAAAATAATTCCATTGTACTGTTACAGAACCAGGACCGCAGCACCTGGAACAAGGAGCTGATAGACATGGGCTATCATTACCTGCGCTTATCTTCCGCCGGGGAACGGCTCACCGTATACCATGTTGAATCGGCTATTGCAGCAGAACATTGCCTGGCCCCCTCTTTTGAACAAACCAACTGGCAGCGCATGCGGCAGCTGTACGACCTGCTGCTGGAACAAAAACCCATGCCGGTAGTGCTGCTGAACCGGGCCATTGTGCAGTCCCAGCTGGGTAAAACAACCACCGCTATACAGGAGATCCTGGCTATTCCGGATATTGAAAAGCTCCTCTCCTCCCATTATATCTACAGTGCCGTACTGGGTGATCTATACCTGCAATGCGGCGAAACCCTGTTAGCCCAAAAACACCTTACACAAGCCGGGGCGCTCACTACTTCGCAGGCAGAGCGAAAACTGATACAGGAGAAGCTGGGCTTAATTAATAATTAAGAATGAATAATTAATAATCATAGTGAAGCAGTACCACTACCGGAAATACTTCATTATTAATTATTTCTTATCCATTATTAATGAAATAGTGGTATTCCCGTAGAACGTTTAACTATTGGCTATTTCTTATTAATTATTAATTCATTAATTATTAATTATTTTTAGCTTATAAAAATATTGTGTATGGCTAAAAGATTTCTGGTGTTTGCGGTGAGCAGCTTGGTGGTGATGGGCATATTGGGATATTTTTTTCATTGGGTATGGTGGTTATTGCTGCCGGCAGTTCCACTGATTATTATAGGCATTGTGGATATGCTGCAAACCAAACATGCAATTATGCGCAACTTCCCCGTGGTAGGGCGGGCGCGTTACTGGATGGAAGCCCTGCGGCCCAAGGTGTACCAGTACTTTGTAGAAAGTGATACCGGTGGCAGTCCCATTAACCGGGTAGACCGCTCTACCATTTACCAGCGCGCAAAGCGGGAGCTGGATACGCAGCCTTTTGGCACCCAGTTCAACGTATATGCCGAAGGGTATGAATGGATGGCTCACTCCATACAACCCAGGAGCTTTGAGCACATGGATAAAGATCCGCGTGTAACCATTGGCGGTAGTGACTGTACACAGCCTTATTCAGCCAGCATCCTGAATGTGTCTGCCATGAGCTATGGCTCATTAAGCTCCAATGCTGTAGAGGCCTTAAACGGCGGGGCCAAACTGGGCAACTTTGCACACAACACCGGTGAAGGCGGTATCAGCCAGCATCATCTGAACCAGGGCGGAGATATTATCTGGCAAATAGGCACCGGTTATTTTGGCTGCCGGAATGATGAGGGCAATTTTGATGAGCGGCTCTTTGAAGAAAAAACAGCACTGTCACAAATTAAAATGGTGGAGCTAAAATTATCACAGGGCGCTAA
>NZ_DATCRF010000539.1:0-9936 GCF_036569125.1 Chitinophaga sp.
CTGCTAATTGCTCACCGCTAACTGTTGTTAACTGCTACCCGCTAACCGCTACCCGCTACCGCTAACTGCTACCCGCTACCCGCTACCGCTAACCCCTACTCGCCACTCGCTAACCGCTACTCGCTAACTGCTACACGCTAACACTAACTTCTAATCCCTAACTGCCAATTGCTACCCGCTACCCGCCAATTGCTACCCGCTACCCGCTAACCGCTAACTGCCAACCGCTAACCGCCAACTGCCGACTGCCAACTGCTAACCGCCAACCGCCAACCGCATCCTCCCGGCTTACCCTATTAATTCTTTACTACTAATGACTAATCGCTTCATGTATTTTCAGAAATTTTTGAAAATTCAAAATATGTGAATACCTTTGTCAGGAACTTTCGCACTTATGAACACACTTGCCTATATCATTTACCTGCTCATAACCTACCTGGTAACAGTGCGTGTAGGATTCATCTTTTACCGCAACGGGCGCCTGTTCATCCTGAACCTGTTACGGCAGGATGCCGCGCTTACCGACTTTATAAACAAGATCCTGCTGGTGGGTTATTACCTGCTGAACCTGGGCTACGCCGCGCTGATGCTCACCACCTGGGATACTATTCACACCTGGACGGAGCTGCTGAGCAGCATTACCGCCATGACCGGCAAAATACTGCTTACACTGGCGCTCATCCATTTTGGCAACATGGCCGGCATTTACTTTATCAGCAAACGCGATCAGTCTATTATTCATTCTAAAATATAGTTGTATGCAAACCTCCTACAATTTCATGGCCTATTTAATTTACCTGCCTGTGGTCATCTTATTAACCTGGTATGTAGCGCATACCCTGTTCAAAAACAGCAAAGTGTTCATGCTGGACATTTTTGGCGGCAAGGCCGAAATTGCCGGCGCTACCAACAAGCTGTTTGAAACCGGCTTTTACCTGCTGAACCTGGGTTTTGCCTTTTGGGTAATGACCATTGTATCCGACATTGCCAGCAACCGCCGCCTGCTGGAAATACTGAGCACCAAAATCGGCGGATTTTGCATCTACCTGGGCATCATGCTGTTCTTTAACCTGTACCTGTTTTTCCGGGGCAGAAGGATCTCTAAGGAAAAAGCCCGGCTGGCCACTGTTCCCGTACCGCCGCCTGCCATCAGCTGACCTTTCATCCCCATACCATACATCACCAGCACATGCCATTAAGGTATGTGCTGCTTTGTCTTATAGATTTTTTTTATTATATTGTGTAGTATTTACCAATGCCAACACTACAACCTGTGCCATGAATTCATTGTCATATCCATTGCCGCCGGCCCATGTTTATCCGGAGAAGTTAACGCCATCCGCCGGATTCAGAAAACAAGCCCTTAAAGTTATTATCGCTATCCTGCTTTTCTTAATCACCTATGTGCTGTTATTGGCTGTGGCCGTGGGTTTGGCCATTGCATGCTGTTATGCCGGTATCTGGATAGTAGTGAATTTGCCTAAGATGATCACTATCATTTTAGGCGGAGGGCTGGTATGTTTAGGTATTTCCGTGTTGTACTTCCTGGTGAAGTTTATGTTTGCGGTTTCAAAGGATGAAAATGCCGCGCGCATTCCTGTTACAGAAGAAGAGCAGCCGGAATTATTTGCCTTCATTCGCCGCCTTACCACCGATACCAATACCCGTTTCCCGAAAAAAATATTCCTGTCGCCCGATGTAAATGCCTGCGTATTCTATCATTCCAGCTTCTGGAGCATGTTCCTGCCCATACGTAAGAACCTGGAAATAGGCCTGGGCCTGGTGAACAGCATTAACATCAGCGAGTTTAAAGCCGTAATGGCGCATGAGTTTGGGCACTTCAGCCAGCGCAGTATGAAGTTGGGCAGCTTTACGTATAATACTAACCGTATTATTTATAATATGCTGTATGATAACAATGGTTATACAGCTTTTCTGCAGGCCTGGGGCAACCTTCACAGTTTCCTGGCCCTTTTTGCCAACATTACCATCAAAATAGCGCAGGGCATTCAATGGATCCTGCGCGGCATGTATAAGCTGATCAACAAAAGCTACCTGGCCCTGAGCCGGGAAATGGAATTTCATGCCGATACCATTGCGGCCAGCGTAGCAGGCGGTAATAACCTGGTAACAGCCCTGAGCAGGGTAGAGGTGGCCGGCGGCTGCTATACCTCTGCTATTAATGCAGCCAATGAATGGCTGCGTGAAAAAAAGGTGGCCCGCAATATTTTCCGTAACCAGCTTACCGTGTTCCGCGCCATGGCCAGCCAGCACCAGCTGCCGCTGAAACAGGGCCTGCCGGATATTAGCTACCAGTTCATCCGCTCATTTTCCAAATCCAGGATCAATTATAAAAATCAATGGGCCAGCCATCCTACGCTGGAAGAACGTAAAGCGCACCTTGAGCAGGTGGCTATGGATGCCCCTGCCGATGATACCAGCGCCTGGGTACTGTTCCATGATGCAGAGGCCCTGCAGGAAAAGCTGACAGCCAACCTGTACCACGCAGTACCTATGGAAGGTGAAATAAAACATTATGATGACCGGGAGTTTGATACCTGGCATGCCGAACAGCAGGAAACTTACCGCCTGCCGGCTGCCTACAAAGGTTTTTATGACAGCCGTTATATTAATGTAACGGAATGGGATCTTACCGCTAACGAATATACGCCGCAGCCGGGCGGCTTTGAAACGCTGTTCAGCGAAGAGAACGGGCAGATCCAGGCTTCTATTACCAACAATGAGAACGACCTGGCCATATTAAGAGCTATCAAGGAAAAGCGGCTGGATGTTACCAGCTTTGACTTTGACGGCGCCAAGTATACCCACCACGATTGCGACAGCATTATAGCCCGCCTGGAAAATGAGAACGAAGCATTAAAAGTGCAGCAGGCGCAGCTGGATAAAGAAGCTTTCAGCTTTTTTTATACAAATGCCAACGGCCAAAAGGAGCATGTGCTGGCGCAGTACCGGCAGTTCCAGGCATTTGGCAAACGCAATGATGCCTACCTGGATATTGTGCATAAGATCAACACTACACTGCAGCCCTTTTATGATGGCAACCTTACATTGGGGCAGGTGAATGAAGCCGTAGAACAGCTGCGCAACAATTATGAATGGGAATTTAAAAGAGCCCTGCAGGCGCTTATTAATGAACAGGTCATCACCCCGGAAACACCCGCTGACCTGTACAATAAGATCTTAGCGTTTATAGATACCCGTTATACCTATTTTAAAGACAATACCTTCCAGAATGATGAGCTGAACGGGCTGTACGACCTGGCCGTGAAAGTGGCCGGGGAGCTGAGCGACATCCGTTTCCGGTATTATAAAAAAATGCTGGAAACACAGCTGGAATCCTACGCACATCAATAGAGTATCACAGTCCCCATTGCTCCATAATAGTATTGCTGAATACTTTTTTAGCATCCGGTTTTAATAGCTGGTTCCTGGCTTTTACCCAGGCATCCAGCCGGTCGCCGTACATTTTTTTCATGCGCTTAGGCGTAAGCTCATTCACTTTGCCCCAGTGAAAGGTAAAAGGTATATTCTGCTTTTCCAGCTCTTTCCATACTGCTTTGTAAAAAGAATAGGTGGTTTTGGAAAAGGCTGCATCAAGCTCCACCACACAGGTGTAAGGGAATCGTGTAAACGCCAGCAAAGCGCCGGACTGCTTTATGAACCGGAAAGCAAAAAGCCCGGCAAAAGGTCCCTTGGAATTATTGAGGGTCAGTAGCAGGTCAATGACCGTATTCACATGTTCCAGCGGTATACCCACGGCAGCGCTCAGCAATTTGCCATGCAGGTCGGTATTAGAGAATATTTCCCCTAAACAGCCCAGCTGATTTTTGTAAGGTGTGAGTGCACCGGCCAGTAAATTATTTACCAGCAGGGGCACGGTGCTGGGTATGGCATTTGTGAGCTTACCTATAAAACAGGGCGCATCATCGCCCGGGCCAATGCCCTGTGTATTGCTTACCGGCGGAGTATATCCGGTGTGGTAGGGCCTTTTATACATACTGGTAACATAGGCGCCTTTCTTTAAATTATAGGGGTTAATGATCACCTGGAAATGATAAGGGCGTTCATTCCCGCCCGGCAGCGTAGCTTTTGAAAAATCCAGTGTTTGCATCCAGCTGCGCAAAGCGGCATTCAAAGGCCTGCATTCAAGATGGGCCTCCAGCAGGAAAAGCGGTTCTGTTTCGATCATTACTCCATGAATAATACCAAAGCTGCCAAAGCTCACCAGCGCAGCATTAAACAGCTCATCATCCCGCACCAGCTCTGCATCCAGTAAAGCAATAAAGCTCTCTGATACCACAGGATTGCTGCTGCGCTCCAGCCATATATGCCGGTCAGGCCCCAGTATAAGGTGCATACCCGTTACCACATCCTGTACCGCGCCTACATCAAAGGCGGATCCGTGTGCACCCGTGGAGATAGCGCCCACAATGGTTTGCCCGTTGCTGGCGCCGGATGTTTTCAGGGAAAGCCCGCGCTCTTTCAGATATGCAGAGAGCTCCCAGATGGCGGTGCCGCATTGGGCCAGGAAAAGTTTTGAGGGATCGCCTTTATATGCTGCCGTAACACTGGCCGGTGAAATTTCAAACACGGTGTTCAGCGCCTTTGTATCCAGTATAATACCATTGGTAGCGGCAATGGGGGTAAATGACCAGCCAGCGCCTAAGCCGCGTAAAGCGCTGTCACTATTAATGGCTTCCCGGATCAGCTGCTGAAAGCCTTTGGTGGCCGCATTATACGTATCCAGGGCCGTACCGCTGCCATTG
Source organism: Chitinophaga sp. (assembly GCF_036569125.1). Classification (GTDB taxonomy): domain Bacteria; phylum Bacteroidota; class Bacteroidia; order Chitinophagales; family Chitinophagaceae; genus Chitinophaga. The sequence goes on from NZ_DATCRF010000539.1 coordinate 4,788, forward strand.
CCCAGCTCATACAGGTTCTGGATGGTATAGGCAAAGGTTTCATGCCGGTTCTCCCATTTGGTATTGTTGGTTTTAAAAATTTTCATGCTCATAAGCGGCCGTTTTTAGGACAAGGTTTACCACAGCGGTATTCCACCTTTACCGGGCAGTAAATACCCAGGGACACTACCGTAACAAGCGCATAACCCAGGTTGGTCTTAACCTGCACCTCCGACATACCATAGATATTCAGGCTGTCGCAATTGGGAGTGCTAAGCTGTTTGGGCTTTTGAACCAGGCCCCAGAACCAGCTATGCGCGGTTACCCTGGTGATCTCTGAACCCTCCTGGTTTCTGGTAGCAATACGGTAGGAATAACAGCTGCTGAATGACATGAGAGAAATGGCCAGTAACAGGGTTAGTAGCAATTTTTTCATTAGGGAATTTTTGGGGTCAAATAATATACAGGGGCAAATTAGAGCATATTGCCGTGCCAGCCAGCCGCCATTGCGTAATTGGCTGCTGCTGATTAACAAGTGGTGGAAAGCAACCCTTAAATGGAATGGGGGACCGTGATATTTATCACAGTTTTTTTTTATCCTGGATCAATGGTTTAAAGTGGCTACCCGTTGCAACTTTGCACTATAAAAATTAAAGCACAAAGTTATGTTCCAACAGGTTTTTAGTACAGATAGCAACTGGCCCGGCCTTATTTTACGCCTTACACTAGGACTGGTTATCTTTCCCCATGCTACGCAAAAATTATTCGGATGGTTCAATGGCCCGGGATTATCCGGCGAAATGCAGTACCTCACGCAAACCACCGGCCTCTCAACCTTTACAGCAGTAATGGTGATACTGGTAGAGTGCGGCGGCGCCTTGCTGCTGCTCAGCGGCCTGGCCACCCGCATTGCTGCCGTAGGCATGATGGGCTTATTCATTGGGATGATCGTGGTGGTGCATTATAAAAGCGGTTTTTTTATGAACTGGTTTGCACAGGCGCCGGCAGGGCAGGAGGGGTTTGAATATCACCTGCTGGTGATAGGGATGTGCGTGGCTTTGATCCTTACCGGTGGCGGACGTTTTTCGATAGACCGGTTAATAAGTAGCTTTTAGCGTTTAGCCTTTAGCTTTTGGCGTTCGGCATTTTGCTTTTAGCATTCAGCGTCTTTTTTTAAATTGGGCATGTTATGATACAAAAAGACTTTGCTGAGCGCGTAGTAAACATGCTTAAAGGCGATGCCCGCGTAATTGGCCTGGCAGCAGCCGGTTCCTGGATCACCAATGAAATAGACGCCTTCTCTGACCTGGACCTGGTGCTGGTTACCCACGATGTTGTTGCCGGTAACAAAACACAAATGCTGGCCTATGCGCAGCAATTTGGCAAGCTGCTGAATGCCTTTACCGGCGAGCATGTGGGCGAGCCCCGTTTGCTTATTTGCTTGTACGATGATCCGCTGCTGCATGTGGATATTAAATTCCTGACCTTACCGGAATTCCATCAGCGTGTAGAGAACCCCGTGGTATTGCTGGAAAAAGATCAGCAGCTAACGAACACCATCAGCAATACCACGGCTGTCTGGCCTTATCCCGACTACCAGTGGCTGGAAGACCGCTTCTGGACCTGGGTACATTACGGAGCCACCAAGCTGGGGCGGGGAGAGTATTTTGAAACCATGGATATGCTGTCTTATTTACGGGCGCGGGTACTGTCCCCGCTGTTGCAGGTCCGGAACGGGCTGCAGCCCCGGGGCATGCGGCGGCTGGAAACCAGTTTACCACCCGCAGACCTGGAAAGGCTAATGGCCACTGTACCGCAGTACAAGCCCTTATCCTTACTGGAAGCTTTACGCCAAAGCATAGACCTGTACAGGGTTTTGCGGGAGGCGTTGTTTCCCGCCGGCGTTATTTTACAAAGCGCGGCAGAAAAAAGAAGTATGGAATACCTGGAGGAAGTTGGCGCTCACTTATAGTGAGCCGGGGTATTTTTCTTTCATGCTATTGCTGGCCTGTGTAACCATTGTTTTCAGCACGGCAGTATCCACATCCTCCAGCTTTTTGATGTACAGGCAGCCCTTGCCTGTTTTGTGTTTGCCCAGCTTTTCCAGCAGGGAAGAGTGATCAAAGCTGCCCAGCATCAGGTAAAAAGTAAAAGCCTCCTTGCGGGGCGAGAAGCCGGTTAAAGGCGCATCGCCCTCATGGCCGCTATCGTATTTGTAATGGTAGCTGCCGAAGCCCACAATAGCGGGCCCCCACATTTTGGGTGCATAACCGGTGGCCTGCTGCATCAGCTCCAGGATGGCATAGCTGTCTGTACGTTTTTTTTCATCTGTTATTGTATCCAGGAAGGCCGTAACGCTGCTCTCGGTGGGCTGGGTTTTCTGTTTTGCCATATCAGGGGTATTTAGTTCAAATATAACGAGTTTTTATAAGGGGTATCTTCGCTTGATAAAAGTATGATTTTCAGGCTGGAAAGCCCTGTGGGCGGCCCCTGCCATATTAATGTGATTTGGTAATTTCAAAATATTTGGTATATTTAATGAGATACGCATCGTTGTGGACTATGATCCTGTATTTGTAGACCAAAACCTACAGATTTTATCCAGAATCCCATACTAGATTGCAATGTAATTCGTTATCAGTACTCATAAAAATTATTCCGTGGAGAGACTTGTACGTGTCCTACTGCTGTCGCTGTTAGTATTTGCCTACCGGCCTGAGGTGAAAGCGCAAGGCCTTGATTACAAATTACTAAGAACAATTAACTACAACCGTGATGGTGAATTTGACGGTTTTATGAACGGTGTAAGCAACAGCATGTACACTGTTTCTGCCGCCCTGCCCATTAGCCAGCTGGTGATCGGGTATGCTACCGGCAATAAGATCACCATCCAGAATGGCTGGACCACCGTAGGAGCGCTGGCAGTAAGTTATGCTGCCACTACCGCTATGAAAGAATCTTTCCGCCGTGACAGGCCTTTTATGAACCACCCGGAGCTCAATACCGCTCAATCGGGCAATAGCCCTTCCTTCCCTTCCGGGCATACTTCCACCGCTTTTGCCTGTGCAGCAGCGCTGAGCCTTGAATATCCGAAATGGTATGTAATTGCACCCTCTTTTGCCTGGGCTGGCGCCGTAGGGTATTCCCGTATGTACCTGGGCCGGCATTATCCCAGTGATGTATTTGTGGGTGCGATCATCGGCAGCGGATCGGCTTATCTGAGCTATAAGCTGAATAAGTGGATAGACGGGAAACATAAGAGATCGTCATCATCCCTGACGCCGGTACCGCTGTTCTAGCGGATCTGCCATTTCCAATTCCTTATTGCAATAATAATTTTCTCAGGTTAGCGGGATAGCTTTCGGCTTCCGTAACGCCGCTACCCATTGTGATGCTGTCTCCCAGACACACCACCCGTTTTGCCGGCAGCTGTTTGTAGGTGATACAATCATACACGGCCAGCGCGATTACCCGGTAGCCATTTGCCGTGGGGTGCACCCCATCTTTAACATGGCTGTTGGCCTCATTCCGCAGCAGTGATGCTTTATCTGTTCCTGCCTGGCCTATTTTTTCAAACACGGCGCCCAGCTCCAGCAGGGTAGCCCCTTGCGCTGCCGCTACTTCCCGGATAGCATTGTTGTAGGCTATACGCCGCTCATCCGGTGTTTCATTGGCAAAAAAGGAAGCGGGGTGGCGGGTAAGCAGGTACGGTGTGTAAAAGGGCAGAATGGTCATTAAAAGCACCTTGCTGCCACTGTTGCCAATGCGTTGTACCAGCTCCGTAAGGTTAGCTTTATATTGTTCCAAGGGAATGTGGTTGTCATGGTTCATGCTGTCATTGGTGCCTGCCATCAGAACCGTGAGCTCCGGCTGGCGGGAAAGGCAATCTTTTTCCAGGCGGTTCAGCATATCCTGGGTATTGTTACCGCCAATACCGGCATTGATCACAAATGCATCTTCCTGCTTAGGCGTATGCTGGCGGGCAGCCAAGGAAAGGGGCAGGGCGGCGCCCAGGGCTTGCAGGGCGGTATTGGTCAGAAAATTCCTCCGGGTCATGAAATCCGTTTTAGCGGCATTAAGATAACGTAAAAGCCGGGAATGTGAAACAGGCAGGTAAGGGTTAAATGCCGGAATGGCTAAGATCTTTTTTGCTTTTTATCCGGTTCTTCATACGCCTGCAGCAGCTTTTTAGGCGCCCGTTCTTTCCAGGCAGCCAGGAAAAGGCCGGCCAGGACTTCCTGATCCACTTTAGCCAGGTGAATGAGCATCATGGGGTAGTTCTGGTAATGATCGGTAATGAAAAAAATGTCGGGGGCGGCTTCCATCCACTTTTCCCGTTCCTGGGTGCGGATGGCCAGGGTTTCACCATCTTCCTTGATACGGCCCAGCAGCTTCTTATGCACCCAAAAGCCCGGCGTACCATGGCAGGGACCTTCTGTTACACCGGGTAAGGCCAGCGCAATGTCGCGCACCTGCTGCAGGTATCTGTATGCGTCCAGGTTCATGTTATTAAATATACGAAATGTTTATTTTAGCAAATAACTCATTCCGCGCCTGTATCTATGAAGTATTTGAAATTGTTGTGCATTATAGTATTGATCTTTTTTGCCTGTAAACGAATAGGCCCGGCGGGGTTCTGGGCCGGTTTTGAAAAAAGCATACGGGTAGAGAACTATAACGACCAGGGCATCTGGGGCGGCCATCGCGCTATTTACTGGAAAGCGCCGGATGAACATCATTTCAATACCGGCAACATTCTCCGCTTTGCTGCCAAACATAACTGGCAGCTGGTAGATAGCACTGCTTTTAATGCCGTTACCGTACAGTCCTGGGGCGCCCGGTTTGCGCCGGTATTTACATTGCCGGAGGATAGTATCCTTAGCAGCTGTTATAAATACTTTCCCGGATGGATCCATACCGGCATTACGCTATACCGGTTCAATACCAATATGCTGCTGGTATACCCGGGAACAGACGATAACACTACCACCAATGGCATGGTAGCAATAAGCCGGGATGACCGTGAAATGGCTGTTTACCATGCCTGGGGAGAATAGAGTGGTTAGCCTCACCGCAGCTCCCGTACTTCTACCTCTGCACCAAAATTAATACCCGGGTAGGCCTTAGCCAGTGAGGTGGCTTCCTGGATGCTTTTGGCCAGTACGATCAT
>NZ_DATCRF010000540.1:0-6948 GCF_036569125.1 Chitinophaga sp.
GTGTACCTGGGTATTGTAGTGTGTTTCCTGGCCATACTGGCGCTGTTCCTCATAAAATCATGGCATAAATGGTGGCTGGTAGCGGTAACCGTGTTCGGTATTTTCCTGGCCTGGGGCAGCAACTTTGCAGCCTTTAACTATTTCCTGTTTGATCATTTACCTTTTTACAGCAAGTTCCGCGCACCTTCACAAGCGCTCATTTTCCCGCAGCTCACCTTTGCGGTGCTGGCGGTAATGGGGTTAAATGAGCTCATCACCAGCCAGCTGCCGAAAGCAGAGCTGCTGAAAAAGCTGAAGTTCACCGGTATGATCACCGGCGGCATCCTGGTATTATTGCTGCTGGCATCTACCTCCCTGTCTTACACCAACTTTTCCAATAACCCGGAAACACCCGGTACGGATAACCAGTTCCAGTCACAGCTTACACAAATGGCGCGGGGCGATAATGCGATCGTGGAAAGTATGATGAAAGCCCTGCGTGAAGACCGTGCCACCCTGTACCGTAATGATGTGCTCCGCTCCCTGTTGTTCACCGGCCTGATCTTCGGGCTGTTATGGCTTTTCCTGTCAGGTAAGCTGAACAAGGATGTACTCATAGGCGGCGTAGTAATATTACTGCTGCTTGACCTGCTGCAGGTAGATAAACGTTACCTGAGCGGCGATGATTTTATGGATGAAGCCAGCTACGGCGATCCATTCCAGCCCACAGCGGCCGATCAGCAGATCCTGCAGGATAAAGATCCCTACTACCGGGTATTTAACCTCACTGCTCCCAGTGGCCCGTTTAACGATGCCATGACTTCCTACTTCCACAAAAGCGTAGGCGGTTACCATGCAGCCAAGCTGCAGCTGTACCTGGATCTGATCGAACGCCAGATCAGTAAGAACAATATACAGGTGCTGAACATGCTCAATACCAAGTATGTGATACAACCCGGCCAGAACGGGCAGCCAGCCGTAGCCCGCAACCCGGATGCGCTGGGCAATGCCTGGTTTGTAAAACATATTCAATGGGTGCCGAATGCCGATGCTGAAATGAGTGCAATGGACCATTTTGATCCAAAAGATACCGTGATCATAGACCAGCGTTATAAAGCAGATGTGAAGGGCGAACCGGTGTATGATTCCGCTGCCGGCATTCATTTAATTGCCAATAACCTGAACACCATCTCTTACGAATACAATGCGGCTACCCCACAGTTTGCCGTATTCTCTGAAGTGTATTATGAAAAAGGCTGGAATGCCTTTATCGACGGTCAAAAGGTGCCCTACGCCCGCGTGAACTATGCGCTGCGTGGTATGCTGGTGCCTGCCGGTAAGCACACCATTGAGTTTAAGTTTGAACCGGTATCTTATTACGCAGGTATTAAAATATCCCTGTTCAGCTTTGTGGTGATGATGGTGCTTATTATCGGCTCGTTTGCATTGTACATTATACAGCAGCGTAAAAAAGCGGTTCCGGCATGATGCATGTATTGAGTATCGCGCCTTACCCGTACCTGCCAGCCAGGAAAGGAGGCGAGTTATTCATAGCCGGCTATTATGCAGCCCTGGCGCACTATTGCCGGCTTACCGTGGCATCTGTACAGGCCAACCAGCCGGAAGGGCCTTTGCCTTACGCACTATGGCCGCTGTTCACCAATAGCCGTACCCGTTATCTTAATATCTTCTATGTAGGTAAGCTGGCAAAAGCCATCCGGCAAAAAAATGTGCAGCTGCTGCAAATAGAGCATCCCTACATGGGATGGATGGCCGTATGGCTGCAGGCCCGCACCGGCTGCAGCTTTGTAGTACACTCACATAACATAGAGGCAGCCCGTTTCCGCAGCATGGGCAAAAAGTGGTGGTCACTGTTACGGGCCTATGAAAAATGGGTACACCGTAAAGCAGCCCACAGCTTTTTCATTAGCCGGGAAGATGCAGATACCGCCATTGGTGAATACGGCCTGGATCCGCGAAAGGTAAGCGTAGCCCCCTATGGCATTACAGCGCCGCCGGCCGTTACCAACCGCGCTGCCCTGCGCGCACAGGTTTGCACCCGCCATAATATACCCTCCAACAGCACTATTTTTTATTTTAACGGCGCGCTGGGCTACCAGCCCAACCAACAGGCCGTACGCAAAATATTAACGGATATAGATCCTTTGCTGCAAAAAGCAGCCACCTCCCCGTATGTAATACTCATTAGCGGAAAAGGTTTACCGCAGGAGCTGGCAGCACAGGTAAAAGCTACCAATGACCGTGTTATTTATACCGGTTTTGTAAATGATATCGGGGAATATTTTGCAGCAGCAGATGTGTTCATTAACCCGGTAATGGAAGGCGGTGGCGTAAAAACCAAGGTGCTGGAAGCATTGGCGTACCACAAAACCGTGGTATCAACCGCCAGCGGGGCCATAGGCGTAAATACAGATGTATGTGGCAATAAGCTGCAGGTAGCAGCGGATAATAACTGGCAGCAGTTCATAACGCTTATGCTGCAGCAAAATAATACAGCGGAAGCTACTCCCCCTTCTTTCTTTGAATATTACAGCAATACGAATATTGCAAGGGATGCTTCCGCTGTGATGCAGGCCCTTATAGCCCGCCCTTAATAATATGCTTAGTGTTTTATAGCTACGAACATGGTACGGTTGTAATACTGCGTATAGTTTTCGCGGAACAGGTCACCGGTGTAGTCAAACTGTTCAAATACACTGTTAAACCCGGCTGCATGCATTGCTTTGGTAAGCTCTTTTTTCGTTAACCAGAAAGAGCGGTGGTTGTTATAGGAAGCCCACAGCAGCTTTTCGATCTTCTCTTTCTTAGCGCCCGGGGTCCATTCTTTAAACCAGCGGCCCTTATAACCTTCATTTTCTGTAATGGGCGACAGGCGGTAGTTATACTGGTGTTCAAATAAGCGCGTACGCTTTTGAATAGGCGCTATAAAATATTTGTTCAAAGGCCCCAGCCGGTAGCGTACATCCCTTTCCGGTGCAAAATGCGTATTTAACAGCAGCATTTTGGTGGTGCACTCGCTGATCAGCTTCAGGAACGCTGCAGGATCGTTCAGGTGGTACAGCAGGCCATAGCAAAGCGTAATATCAAATTTGCCGTAGTTACCCATATTCCGCACATCATCCTGCGCAAAGTTTAAGTTGGGAAGGCCCAGGTTGTCCTTTACATAGTTACAGTTCGCAATGTTCTCAGCCCTTGCCTCAATACCCAGGCTGTCAAAACCCATTCTCGCAAATTCAGCAGCATAGCCGCCTTCCAGGCAGCCCAGGTCTACCACGCGCATCTTGCTTCTGTCGCCGGCTGTTGGGGGAATAAAGAGATCAACGGTCTTTTTTATGGATGACCAAACAGCGCTGTCCGACAATAAAATGGAATCATCTCCCATGGTTTTTTGGCCGTTGTTCAGCAAAATGTTGTGTGCGGTGAATTTCATAGATGTTTTAAATGGATTATTGTTGGCTACAATTAAATATATTATTAATAACTACATATAAATCAAAGATACAATATTTACTAAATACTCAATTACAACACTTTATAAAAGTGAGGCTCATTACGCACAATATAGGGAGTAGTAGCCCACAGCCGGCCTACATTCCCTGCCAGCTGCCCTATTTTAGGCCATAGCTTAAACGGGTTACGCAACCTTAGTAAATTGGCTATAAAGCTGCACACAAAAGCTACCGGCACCGCAAAAGTATAATTAAACAGCAGTATAAAGAACCATAGTACCCCGTACTGCTTGCGCACCCGCAGATGGTTGGAAAGCATTAGCTGAAAACCTTTGCGGCTATACAGGTCATAATAACCTTTATCATTGGTTTCAAAAGCAGCATTGGCGCTTTCACCCTGCAGGTGTATCACATGCAGATCGCCATACACCACCAGCTGCCCCACCTTTTTAATACGGCTGCACCATTCCGTTTCTTCCGCATACAAAAAAAAGTCCTCATCCATTAAGCCCGCTTTCTCAACCGTGCTTTTTTTCACCATCAGGTAAGCGCCGTTGATCCAGTCCACCACCTGCTCTGTTGCAGCTGCGCGTACATTGGGCACCTTGGTTTGCAACGCATAGCCCAGCCAGCGCAAAAAACCGCCCCAGTAAGGCAATGGCAGCAGGTGATTTAATCCGCCTTTCATAAAGTAATTACCGGTTATCTGCGGGCTGCCGTCGGGGTTTAACAGCTGTACTGCGCAGGCGGCGTAGTCTGATGCGCGGAAGCGGCTTACACAGCCATCCAGCGCATGATCCAGTACAATGGTATCAGGGTTCAGCAGCAGCAGCATCTCGCCATGGGCTATACGTAAACCGGCATTGTTGCCACGTGAAAACCCTGCGTTGTAGCCCATTTGCAGCCATCGTACCTGCGGGTATTGCTGCAGTATCACCTGCTCGCTGTTATCCTGCGAATCATTATCCACCACAATAATTTCGTAGCTGATAGCGGTGGTTTGCTGTATAATGGATTGTATGCAGTCCAGTATCAGGGCGGCGCTCTTATAATTAACAATAATAATTGAAAGGTCCATACTGGTTATAGCCTTTTACGGAATAAATAGGAGAAGGTCATCAGCAGCTTGGATACAACGCCTATGCGCAGCACACGCAATGGGAACTGCCTTTGTAAAGTGAGCATTTGCCGCACCGGAGCAGGAATATCCCCTTCCAGGCCGGATGAGCGCAGGTCTGCTATCTGCCTTATTTCCAGGTTGCGCAGCATACGCCAGAAAAAATCATACACGTAAATATTATTCAGCGCTTTTAAAGAGAATTTGCGCAGCAAATAAAAGTTCTCCGGTATCTCCACCTCCCGCACCCGGAAGCAGTCGCGCGTGATCTGCTCCCCGCTGATGCCTACATTCACCAGCACTTCATCTATATACACAAACTTCGGATTGGCCTGTAATACCTGCATATAAAAGTCAATGTCCACCACCCAGCGGGTCTTTACATCATACCGGTAAGCAGGTTTGTTGCGGTGCATAATAACGCTGGGCGGTCCTATAAAATTGCGCTGGAACAGGTTCACGGGCGATTGCTGTAACAGCCGCTGGTAAAAGGCGTTACAATGCACATCCTCAATATCGCCGGTTTGCAGGTAATGGTTGCTGTAAGCGGTATATACAAAATCGCAGTCAGGGTTCGCATCCAGCGCAGCAGCCATTTTTTCAAGGGCCTGCGGCTGCGCCAGCCAGTCATCGTCATGTAATATTTTAATATAGGCGCCATTGGCTTTATCGTAGCAGGTATTCCAGTTGGCCGGCATTCCATGCGCCGGGGTATTCTTATAATACTGTATGGGCAGCTGCTGCTGGAACTGTTGCACCACCTGGTGCACGCTTTCATCCGGGCTGTCGTCCGTAATAATTACTTCCCAGCTGCTGCACTGCTGCGTAGCCAGCGATGCCAGCGCCCGCAGCAGGAACTCCGGGTTCTTATACGCCGGTATGCAAACAGATATTTTAATGTTGCTATTGGTCATGATCTCCTTTCCAGTGTTTTTTTAATGGGGTACAGCAGCAGCCTGGCTACATCTGTCCAGCGGCCCGGTTGTTTCCAGGCGCCGGCAGCCAGTATCCACTTGCAGCGTACCGCTTCGCTGATCGGCTCTTTCATTAAACGGTTTAACCAGTAGCTGGTTACTTTTTTTTCCGCGGTGGCTACAGCCGCTTCCCCCGCTGCCCCCGGCGCCAGGGCCGGTAAAGGCACCTGGTTAATATGGCGGTGAAAATGTATGGCATGATTGATCCAGGCTTCGCCAAAGCTGCCCATAGAATCATGCAGCAGGTCTATATCAAACACCACGCCTGTCATATAACGCTGGGATACACGCAGGCTGATGTCCAGGTCATAAAAGTGGAAGCCCGGCAGCTTTTCCTCATTAAAAGGGTACTGCTGCCACACGGTTTTACGCATGCACAGCCACACCCCATCCAGGGTACGCACACTAACCAGGTTATCCGGCTGCCCGGCCGGGTGCAGGTATACCCGCTGCGGGGCGCCGCTTTTGCCTGCCTGGAAAATATTGCAGCAGTCAAATGCCGGCTGCCCGGTAGCCCAGCCGGAAATGGCCGCGCTTTTATACCGGCTGCCCGCCAGCCCTATAAGGCCCAGGGCCTCCTGCTGCGCAAAATGTGCGGCCGTTCTTACTCCCCACTCTGGGGTTAAAAAGGTCACATCATCATGCACAAAGCACAAAAGATCATACGCGGCCTCCGCAGCCCCGGTATTATATCCCTTACAAATGCCCCCCAGCTCCTTCGCATTGGTGATCACCAGTATTTCATACGGCACGCCAATGGTGGCCGCTATATTGGCTTTTACCTTTTCAATGCGGCCATTGTCGGCAGAACAGATGATAACAGAGATCATAATAACAGTACAATAAATTCCAAAAAGCTTAAAAATACAAACTTTCCTATAATGCATGATTTTTGCCATCTTTACAACCAAGCAACAGGAAAATGGGCATAATCAGGAAACAAAGCATTACTTCCTCCTTTATTATATACACCGGCTTTTTTATAGGCGCAATTAACACCTGGCTTTTTACAACCGGCCACTATTTTACCGCGGCGGAATATGGCTTAATAGGCATTTTGCTGAATATAGCGCAATACTTCTTTGCGCTGGCCAACCTGGGCACCCTTCCTGTATTATACCGCTTTTATCCTTACTACCGGGATAATCTTCCACTAGAAAAGCGCGACCTGTTTGGCAAAGCTACTATTATAGCACTCCTTGGTTTTGTAGCAGTATGCCTGTGCTCTTTCCTGTTTAAAGACCTGGTAGTAACCAAGTTTGGCACCAACTCTCCCCTGCTCATAAAATATTTTTATACCGTTTACCCCCTTAGCTTATTCCTGTTATTGTTTTCCCTGCTGGAAGCACAGGCCTGGAACCACTTTTCATCGGTAGCCGCTAACTTCCAGAAAGAGCTGGTGATGCGG
>NZ_DATCRF010000541.1:0-4509 GCF_036569125.1 Chitinophaga sp.
AAAGGCTCCCAGAACCAGGGCAGCGTAGTAATATCATTCCAGGTCATAAACTCCGGTAACAGCTGCTGCTGCAGGGCCGTGGCTTTCAGCAGCAGGTGCATGCCCATGCAGTAACCGCCCAGGCAAAAGAAAAAAGCCTGGCACATAGACATAATGCCGGTATAGCCCCAGATAAGATCAATGCCCAAAGCGGCAATGGCAAAACAAAAATATCTTCCCCACAGGGAAATGCTGTTAACGGACACAAGCCCCAGCATGTTCCCCACAGGCAAGACCACTGCAAAGAACAGTATAAATAATATGTTGATCAGCTTAGCAGGTTTCAACTGCATGATGTGGATTTTAGATTTACGATTTCAGATTTACGGTTTGATAGGTGCGGTTGTTTGCCCGAAGTAATTGGTTTCAATCTGCCGCCGCTCTGCCCTTATCCGGGAAAATGCCCCGGGGCTTGAACTGCATAAACAGCATAATGAGCAATAATATCAGCACCTTGCCATATACTGCTTCAAAAAAGGCTTCCAGCACTTTGGAAAAAATACCGATGCCCAAACCGGCGGTAATGGTGCCTAACAGCTTGCCTACCCCGCCTATTACCACGGTAAGGAAGGCGTCTACAATATAGGTTTGGCCCATATCCGGCACCACGTTGCCTATCAGCGTCATGGCGCAGCCGGCCAAACCTGCCAGGCCGGAGCCTATGAAAAAGGTCATGGCATCAATACGTTTGGTATTAATGCCCAAACAGGCGCTCATGCTGCGGTTTTGTGTTACAGCCCTTATCTGCATGCCTAAACGTGTAGCCGTAAGCGTACGGTACAGGGCTATAAGCACTACAATCGTTAATGCAATAATGAATAAGCGGTTATACGGCAGCACCAGGTTCTCATTTACGCGCCAGCCGCCGGCCAGCATTTCCGGCAGCTTTACTGCAGTCAGGTCGCCAAACAGCGAGCGCGCAGTCTGGATCAGGATGAGGCTTACGCCCCAGGTAGCCAGCAGGCTTTCCAGCGGTTTGGCGTACAGGTGGCGGATGATGAGCCTTTCCAGTAAAAGCCCGGCCAAACCCGCTACAATAAAAGATACCGGCAGCGCTGCTATAAAAAACCAGTTAGTGCTTTGCACATGCAGCACATTTGTAAAAAACACCTGTACACTGTAGGTAGTATAAGCGCCGATCATTAAAAACTCACCATGCGCCATATTAATAATACCGGCCAAACCATATACAATGGCCAGGCCCAGGGATACCAGTATTAAAATGCTGCCCAGGCTAATACCGCTGAACAGGTTTTGTACATAGGTGCCGCTGCTGTCTGTAGCCACACGCACCCCGAAAAAAAGTACCGCAGCGATCAATATCACCGGCCAAAGCCATTTGGCCCCGGTTCCCTTGCCGCTTTTAATTTCGTTGATCTTTAATAAGAGCTCCATCACTTGCGATTGAAGAAGCTGACCGGAAAGAACGTAAAATGTAAAATTCTAAATGTAAAATCTTAAACCGACGAAGGAGGTTCACAGCGACCGTTTAAAAGGCTTTATGAACAGGATAAATGTAAAAGTGGAATGCCGTGAACATAATCCTGCAACCGGTATCCCGGCATTCTACTTTTACATTTAAGATTTTAAATTTTACATTTTACATTCTTCCTGGCAGCCTCGTTTGTTTATTGTTTATTCAGCGTAAAGAAAGGTTGCGGATCAATCAGGCCCTGTGATTTCCAGATCACACTAAACTGCCCGTCGGGTTTAATTTCGCCTATCAGCACCGGTTTAGCCAGGTGGTTCACTTTATCATCCATCTTCACATTACCGGCAGGTGAATCAAAGGTTAAGCCATGTAAGGCGGCACGTACTTTATCTACATCAAAAGACTTTGCTTTTTCAGCTGCTTTAGCCCACAGGTACACATCCGTATAAGCCCAGCAAATAGGATCGTCTGTTACCCTTTTAGCGCCGCCGGGTAAATTCTTCTTTTCGCAAAAAGTTTTAAAGTCAGCTACAAATTTTTTGTTCTCCGGTAAATCAACAGATTGATAATAGTTCCAGGCAGCCAGGTGGCCCACCAGGAACTCCGTATCCATTGCTCTCAGCTCATCTTCTGCTACGGAAAAGGCCATGATAGGGCAGGTAGCAGCGGTAAGGCCCTGGTTGGCAAACTCTTTATAAAAAGGAATATTGGAATCACCGTTGATGGTGGAAAGCACACAAGCCTTCCCCCCTACTGCAAACTTTTTGATCTTGGATACAATGGTCTGGTAGTCCTGGTGGTGGAACGGCGTATATTCTTCAATGATATTCTCTTTAGGAATGCCTTTTGAAAGTAAATATGCTTTTAAGATCTTATTAGCAGTTCTGGGAAATACATAATCTGTACCCAGCAAATAAAATCTTTTATACCCGCCGCCTTCTGCGCTCATCAAATAATCGGCAGCCGGTATCAGCTGCTGGTTGGGCGTTGCGCCGGAATATACTACGTTCTTGGAGCTTTCTTCACCCTCATATTGCACCGGGTAAAACAGCAAGCCGTTATTTTCTTCAAACACAGGCAGTACAGATTTGCGGGATACGGAGGTCCAGCAGCCAAATACCGCCGCTACCTTTTTATCTGTAAGCAGCTCCTTTGATTTTTCGGCAAACAGGTCCCAGTCAGAAGCCGGATCTACAATTACCGGCTCAATTTTTTTGCCCAGCACACCGCCGGCAGCATTGATCTCATCCACCGCCATTTGCACCGCATCTTTCAGGGATACTTCAGAAATGGCCATGGTGCCGCTTAATGAGTGCAGCACGCCTATTTTCACGGTATTGCCGGCTGTAGAATCTTTAGCCGCATCTTCTGTTTTTGAAGCGCCGGAATTACAGGCTGTGAGCAGCATGGCGCTGCTACCCAGCAACAGGATAGCTAATCTTGCAACAGAAATAATTTTTTTATACATGGTGTAATAAGTTTAAAGTTGAAATGGAATTACAAAGACAAACGACTTAGAAAATAAAGAACTGTAGCTGGGCCCATACCTGGCCATATGTTTTCTTATCAAAATCAGCAGTAGTGGCGCTGGCTACATTATAGCTGCGCGCAATGTAAGAGAGGCGCAGGTTAGTACCCAGTGCATTAAAGAAGTAGTTAATGCCCCCGCCCCATACGGTGCTGGAATTATATTTATCAAAATCCTTTACCGGTACACCGGGCGCCTGTGCATCCTTGGCGGAAATATGCTGCCGCTCAAACTTTACCCAGGGCTGCAGCTTGGCTGCTTTAAAATAATAACCCAGTTCGGCAAACTGCACGGTTTGCGCGGGGATCAGGCGTGCAAAGCTATACTTGGCAATGGTATCCGTACCACCGGTCATGTATTGAAAGGCGCCGCTGAAAGTAACGGAGCCCTTATCCGTAATAGGCTGGTCTATAAACAGGTCGGTGCTGTAGTTGTGGTAACTACCCTGCACATCGGCCCCTATGCCCCAGGTAAGCGTTTTGCCTTTGCCCAGGTTAGTGCCTGCGTAATAATAATCTTTTTCAGCATCCATGAAGCTGTATGCCAGGCGGCTGGTAAAACGTACGGGGCCTTTGCCATCTAAATTACGGCCGGTAAAGGCGCCCACGCGGTATTCAAATTTGTCGTTGAACAAAAAGCCGCGGGTGTTAATGCCCAGGTCGCGGCCAAAGTTGCCCTGCAGCGGGCTGTTGGCAAACAGGTTATACGGGTACTGGAAGTAAGAGAAGTCATTGGCCATTAAGCCTGCAGCGCCCTGTAAACCATTACGGTTATTGGAGATGAGCTGCTGCCCTACAATCACCTGAAAAGCTTCGCAAAAATTGTATTGGAACTGCGCATCCAGTATTATGGGCGATACTTTCACGTTCTTGGTGCCATCGGGGTTGGGGCCGCCGATAGCGCTGGGAATATCTGTTTCAAAAAAGAAGCTGCCTTTGGGGGTTAGCTGTCCGCCTACCAGCACACGGGCCCGGTACAAAGTAAAACCTTTGCTCCAGTCAGAGGGGGCGGTAGCCGTATGCGGCGCGCTGAAACCGTCCTGCTCGGCAGATGCGAACATATGCACAATGGCGCCTACCTGTACGGATGGTTTAAAAGGCGCATCTTCCTGTAAGCCTTTTTTATTCATGTTCAGGTAAGCATACTTACGTAATTCTGCAAAATCTGGAATTTCCGGCAGCGGGTTGTAGCTGCTCTTACTGACTTGCAGGCCAGAGGAATCTATAGTTATCTTTTTTTCTTTTCCGGGGGGAACCTCTTCGGTAGCATAGGCAAAACTGGTGTAGGCCAGTTGGGTAACCAATAATAAATAGCAAAATTTCATGGTCAGTAATTTGATTTTGGCGATTGCATCTGTAGTTATCGGTCTAAAAATACGTAAGTAATTTTCAAATTACCAAATATCATATATGTATATTTTTATTTCAAATGTGTAAGAAATTATACTGATTCAAGATTCTAATTTCATATTAATATATTTATATATATCATGACCATTGCTAGTTAATTC
>NZ_DATCRF010000542.1:0-7621 GCF_036569125.1 Chitinophaga sp.
GCAAAGCACCGGTGTAAGTGTAAGCGCCACTAAGCCCGAAAGTACAATGGAGGTAGCCATGGTAATAGCAAACTGCCGGTAAAAGATCCCTACCGGGCCAGACATAAATGCCACCGGGATAAATACTGCGGTCATTACAAAAGTAATAGCCACAATGGCGCCGCTGATCTCATGAATTACTTTAATGGTGGCCTGGTACGGGGAAAGATGCTCTTCCTCCATTTTGGCATGCACGGCCTCAATTACCACAATCGCATTATCCACCACAATACCAATAGCCAGCACCAGCGCAAATAACGTGATGAGGTTGATGGTGAGGCCGAAAAGCTGCATGAAGAAGAACGACCCCACCAGGGATACCGGAACAGCCAGGGTAGGGATGAGGGTAGAGCGCCAGTCGCCCAGGAACAGGAATACCACGATGGCCACCAGCACAAAAGCCTCGCCCAGTGTATGCACCACTTTCTCAATGGAAGCATTCAGGAAGCTGGATACATCATAGCTGATCTCATAGTCCATTCCCGGTGGAAAAGAGTTGCCTTTAATTTCTTCCAGCTTGGCCTTTATTCTTTTAATTACATCGCTGGCGTTACTGCCATAGGTTTGCTTCAGCACAATAGCTGCTGAAGGATGGTTATTGAGGTTGGAGTAAATATCATAGAACTCACTTCCCAGCTCAATATCCGCAATGTCTTTCAGGTAAAGGATCTCACCGTCAGGGTTAGCCCGTATAATAACATCCTTATACTGTTCCGGTTTGTTATACCTTCCCTGGTATGTTAGCACGTATTCAAGCGCCTCTGAACGTTTGCCGTCGCTCCGGCCTATTCTGCCGGGTGATCCTATGATGCTCTGGTTGCCCAGCGCTTCCATTACTTCGTCTGTTGAAACATTATATGCCCGCATGCGGTCGGGCTTAAGCCAGATGCGCATTGCATATTGCCGGCTGCCCAGGATCTGGGCATTCCCGATACCCTTTACCCTTCGCAGCTCCTGCAGGATATTAATATTGGCATAGTTGTAAAGAAAGTTTTCGTCTGCCTTGGGATCTTTGCTGTATACGTTAACATACATCAGCATGTTGGGCTGTAAAATATTAACCACTATCCCTTCCCGTTGTACCAGCGGGGGCAGCCTGTTCGTAACCTGTTCTATACGGTTCTTCACGTTCACTACTGCCTGGCTGGGATCTGTACCCAGGTCAAAAACCACCTGTATATTAGCTTCACCTGCGCTGGTGGCATCAGAGGTCATATACTTCATACCCGGAACACCGTTAACGGCTTTTTCCATTGGAATAAGCACCGATTTCACCAGCACATCGGCACTGGCGCCGGGATAAGCTACGCTCACGATTACCCTTGGAGGCGCAATAGAAGGGAACTGTGAGGTAGGCAGGGTGTAAATGGCCAGTACGCCCATGAAGACAATGACCAGTGAGATCACGATCGCAAAGACCGGCCTTTTCATGAATATATTAAACATTCGCTCGCTTTTTTTGATACTTACATTATTCCGTTGGTAACATTAAATGGGAGATCACTGTTCCCGGCTGCTCATAATTAAATGAGATCTTATCATTGTTCTTTACCTTACGCAAACCATCCAGTAATATTTTTTCATGGTCGGATAATCCCTCTTTCACTACATACAGATCCGGCATTTCAGCGCCAATGGTAATAGGCCTTAATTTCACCACGTTATCCTTACCCACCACATAAACATATTTCCTGTCCATGATCTCAAGCGTTGCTTTCTGGGGGATGATCAGTGCATCTTTGACCGGTTTTTTAATGAGGATGGTGCCTGTTTCGCCATGCCTTAACAGCCCTTCTGTGTTGGGAAAGGTGGCCCTGAATGCAATGTTGCCGGTTTCGTTATTAAACTCGCTTTCAATGGTTTCAACCACACCGGGATGTTTGAACAGCTGTTTATCGGCTGTTAACAGGTATGCTGCCAGCTTGCCGTTTGTGCTGGCCTGTTTTTTATAGCTGAGGTACTCCGGTTCTGAAACATTGAAATACACCCACATCTGGCGGTTATCGCTCAGGGTGGTCAGTAATTCACCTTCTTCTACCAAACTGCCCAGCTTTAAATGCAGGCGGTCAACCAGTCCGTCAAAAGGAGCCCGGATGTCGGTAAAGGCCAGGTGGGCTTTGGCCAGCGCTAATTCCGCCTTTGCCTTTTCCAGCTTGGCCTGGGCCATGGCCAGCTCATTTTTTGATACTACTTTTTTATCTGCAAGGGGCTGGGTGTTCTGCACTTCAATGGCAGCTATATCCACTTCTGCCTGTGCGCTCTGCAGCTCTGCTTCATAAAGGGTAGGCATGATCTTGAACAGCAGCTGTCCCTTTTTTACAAACTGGCCTTCATCTACAAAAATGTTCTGCAGGTAGCCTTTTTCCTGGGCTCTTAGCTCAATGTTGCGGATGGAGCGGATCTGGCATACATATTCATTGGTTAAGGTAGTATCCATCTTCAGCGGGCTGGTAACCAGCAATTTTGTTCCGCTTTCCTTTTCTTCTTTTTGCGTTTTACAGGCGGTATGGCACAACAAGGCATACACACCCATGAGCATGAGCATTTGCTTCATAAAAATTTATACGTTTTAAATGAGTTACGGTATGGTTGGTTATGCTGTCATAAACAGGCACATAACATCACAACCTCAATAGCGGATTGCTATGACGGCACATAATAGAAAGTATGAGTGCAGTGGTCAGGCCTGGTATCAGATCCGGATTACCCGGTGTACGATGAATTTATTGGAGGAAGAGTAGGAAAAGTGTTTGCAGAAAGGTAAGGGGCGCTTAAAACAGGTATGGAAAGATGCAGGTTCGCAGGTAGAGAAGAAGCTGATGCAGTTATTGCTGATCTTTAATTGCTTTTTGGAAGCAGGTATCTCGTCATCGTCTTCAACTTCCGTAGCCTTAAATTTATAGATCTCTTTTCGTGCTCCGGGGGAGGTAGTGGGATTTGCCTGCGCCAGGCTCTTTCGGATAACGGAAAGATGGTCTGGTACAGGATACTTGCGATATGCTTCAGGAGCACTGTAAGTACAATGTTGAATTGTATTTGCAGTCAGATAATCATCCCCCCTGATCAAAAAAAAGCAGAGCGATAGAAAAAACTTAATTAATACCCTCATCATTTGAGCACAAAAATAATAGGAAGTTCGTTAAATAGATAGCGGGATATTAAAAATTTAACGCTTATACTACTTTCGTGGAATAGCTCTTTCTTTTAGCTGAAAGGCTTCAATGATCATTTGAGGAGGGGTTTAAAAAAATATTCTTTTCAAGTAGTACCAAACCGTTTCACAAACGACATCCCATTTGTGAACGTGGATCCGTGAGCAAGCAATACGACCTATATTCTATCCGCGCAAGCTATTGAGCATGAGAGCCAATTCCTTAAAAAACCATATACAATGAAAACAAACCAATGGATAAGAGCAGGCATCCTGTCCTGTGCACTTCTTATCACATCCCTATTTTCTTTTGCACAATTTAAAGTAGTGGGGTACATGCCCTCCTGGTCGGGTGATGTAAATGCTATACAATACAGTAAGCTTACACACATCAACTATGCATTTCTGCTGCCAACAACAACCGGTGGCTTCCAGGCTATTGAAAACCCCGGCAAGCTGCAAAGCCTGGTTTCTTTAGGCCACGCCAACGGCGTAAAGGTATTGATAGCGGTAGGCGGCTGGAACGATGGCAACGACGGCGGTTTTGAATCAACAGCGGCTAACAGCAGCTACCGTACTGCTTTTGTAAACAATATCCTCAGCTTTGTTAATCAATATGGCCTCGATGGGGTGGATATTGATTGGGAATACCCTGACCAGGGCGCATCCGCTAATAACTATGTGGCCCTGATGACACAGCTGGCTTCTGCTTTGCATGCGCAGGGTAAATTGTTAACTTCTGCCGTAGTAGGTACAGGTGGAGAGAGCATTCTCCCCGCTGTATTTTCACAGGTTGATTTCCTGAACCTGATGGCTTATGATTTTAACAATTATGATCACTCCACTTATACCTATGCATCACAGTCGCTTGCATACTGGAAGGGCAAGGGATTACCGGCTTCCAAAGCCGTACTGGGTGTGCCTTTTTACGGCCGTCCCAGCTGGGAAAGCTTTGCTACGCTGATAGCGCGCGGCGCCAGTCCCTATTCCGATACCTACAATGGAGTGGGCTACAATGGTATTACCACTATTAAAAGTAAAACAGACCTGGCCTATACCCAGGGCGGTGGTATTATGATGTGGGAGCTTTCACAGGATGCTGTTGGCACCTACTCCCTTTTATCCGCCATTCATGACGAAGTGCTTGCCAATGGCGGCAATGGTGGTAACCATGCGCCAACCGTGAACCTTACTTCCCCGGCAAACAATGCCACCTTTACACCGCCTGCCACTGTAAACATACAGGCCAGCGCAAGCGACAACGACGGCACTGTAGCTAAAGTGGAGTTCTTCAACGGCGGCGCCAAGCTGGGTGAAAGCACTGCAGCGCCTTACAGCTATAGCTGGACTAACGTAGCTGCAGGCACCTATACGCTTACTGCCAAAGCTACTGATAACAAAGGCGCATCAACCACTTCTGCTGCCGTTACCATTGTGGTAGGCACCGGTAATAACAACGGTTGTAACGGTATTGCTGCATGGAGCGCAACAGCTGTTTACACAGCTAATATGCAGGTAGTTTTCAACAACAAAGTGTACAAAGCCAAATGGTGGACACAGAATGAGCAACCTGACATCAACAGCGGCGACGGTAAAGTATGGCAATATGTAAGTGATTGCAACGGCAGCGGCAATAACGGCGCTCCCGGCATCAGCATCACTTCACCTGCCAATAACGCATCTTTTGCAGCACCTGCCAGCATTTCCATACAGGCTACTGCCACCGACAGCGATGGCTCTGTAGCTAAAGTGGAATTCTTCAACGGCGGCAGCAAACTGGGTGAGAGCACTTCTTCCCCTTACAGCTATACGTGGTCTAACGTAGCAGCAGGTACTTATTCCATCACTGCCAAAGCAACTGATAACTCAGGCGCATCCGCTTCTGCAGCTGTAACCGTAGTAGTGACCAGCGGCGGCAACACCGGCAATTGCGCCGGCGTAGCTACCTATGAGCCTTATCCCAGGATCTATAGCAAAGGCGATCGTGTTGTATATAACGGCGTGCTGTATGAAAGCCAGTCCGATGCGCTGTATAACGTAACGCCCGGAACAGCTGATTGGTGGTGGAAACCACTGGGTGCATGCGGTGCAGCGGCAAGAGCAGCGGCTACCAGTGCTGCCGTGCAACCTGCTGCTGAAGTGAAGACGCTGACAGTTTATCCTAACCCGGTTACCGGTTCAACCTTACAGGTGCAGGTAAAGGGAGCTGCTGCTGAAAAGATCTATATTGATGTTTGGAGTGTAAACGGTAGCAGCCCTGTGTTACACAAGGAATATGTTACCGGTGCAAAAGGCCAGTTTATCAGCATTGATATCAGCCAGCTGCCGCAAGGCACCTGGATCATCAAAGCCAGCGATGCCAGCGGCGCGCCTAAAGGCAGCGCCAAGATCATACGTATGTAATATCACGTGTAGTATCAATAAATACGCAGGGCTGACCGGAAGGTCAGCCCTATTTTTTTAAACTGCGTCTGTAAGATGATTATCTGCTGAATGTTTTTCGCTCAACACCTGCCCCTGTGATCGTGAGCTTTTTCCAGCCGGGCGGCAGAGCGGTTTTAAGTTGTATAATACCTTTGGGCGTGATCTCCAATCCGCCAAAACCCATCAGCACGGCCTGCAGCAGCCCGCCGGCGCCTGTTGCAAAATAAGGATTGGTACCTCCTTTTGTTTCTGCGATCACACGGAAGGGCGGATTTAAGTTCTGCAGATAGGCATCCTGGAACCAGTGATAAGCTTTATCACCATTTCCCAAACGTGCATATAACAAAGCAAAAACAGCTTGTGTCATGGCAGGCGTTCCTTCATTGGGAACTCTTGTTTCATAATATTCCAGGTCTTTTTGTACCTGCTTTGGATCCGTAATTTCTGCTAAAGGATAGGCCAGCAGGTTAACATCCGCCTGTTTAATGCCTTCACCGTGATAGGCGGCATGCTCCTGCGTAACGCCGTTATCCATTTTTAAGATGGGAATGTTGCTGGCAACCACCATCCAATCTGCGTCCGGTTTAATGCCAAGAATGTTGGCTGCCTGGGTGGCGTACTTCAGATTGGCTTTTGCTGCTGCATTGGTGAATGCGTTGTTATCAACATTCTCCGCCCATTCATCAGCCGCCACCACATTCTTTATCTCATAGTGGCCGGGGCCATTTCTTTCAACACGGCTTGCCCAAAAGTCGGCGGTGGCGGACAGGATGGGGTAGCCTTTTTCGCGAAGCCATTGTTTATCTTGTGTTACTGCATAATAATTCCATGCTGCAGCGGCAACATCTGCCGTGATATGATGTTCAAAAGGCCCGCTCAGCGCCCATACCGGCGTTTCTTCCACGCCGCTTTCCGCGCTCTCCCAGGGATACATGGCCCCTTTGAATCCATTTGCAAAAGCATTTCGTTTGGCAGCTTCCAGCCGCTGGTAACGATATTCGATCATACTTTTTGCCAGCTCAGGATGAAGCATCAGCAAGGCAGGATACATCCACAGCTCAGCATCCCAGAAAACATGGCCGTTATAACCAAGGCCGCTTAATCCCATGGGTGAGGGTGAATATGCAGTGCCTTCACGCACAAAGGAGTAAAGGTGATACATCATACTGTGCACATCCTGCTGCGCCTGCGGATCGCCATCAATTAAAATATCGCTTTTCCAGAGGCTGTCCCAGGCTTGCTGATGGTGCTGCAGCAAACGGTCGTGCCCTTCCAGCTTTGCATAGATAGTTAAACGTTCTGCTTCATTTAAGGGATCATCATGATGGGCGGATGTGAGCGAAGAACCGGCGATGGAAAAACGGTAAGGCTGCCCGGCTTTGAGCGTTTTTGAGAATTTCATCAGGTGCATGTTGTTGTCCCACATTTCGTGGATCACGCGGGGTTCCTGCCCGTGCGGTTCACTAAACAGGAAGGTATTGGAAGCGCACATCAGCAGTTTGCCGGTGGGTGATTTTGCGGTGGAGGTTAACAGGCTAATGACCACATGCGGACGGTCAATTTCATTGTAATAATTCTGTACGTCCTTTAAAGCATCGGGTGCTTCCATTACACTGGCGCCGGTAATAGTAATATCTTTTTTAGGGGTGATGCTTACATCCATTAATACGGTGTAGGGCAGCTGCCGCAATGAATAGTAAGTATAGCGGATGGTAGCTTTATCACCATATTCAAAAGCCGTGGTAAAGGCAGCCTGCCGCATATCCAGTTCCTGTTTAAAGCCGGTAATGCTTTTAGCGTCTATACGGCGGCCATCCACCTCCAGGTACATGTTCAGCAAATTAAAGCTGCGAAGGAAATTGCTCACACGCCCACGGCCATACAGGTCATATGCCCCGGCCAGCACCACGTCCTTTACCTTAAACGGCTCCGGCGATGAAACAATGCCGATCATACCATTGGCAACGGTAATGCCGTAGTAGTTGGAGGGATCGATCTGCGTAGCGC
>NZ_DATCRF010000543.1:0-4970 GCF_036569125.1 Chitinophaga sp.
TAAGATCATTAAAGGAGAGATCCCCAGCTATAAGATAGCAGAGAATGACCACTTCTATGCTTTCCTGGATATTTTCCCGCTGGTACAAGGGCATACCCTTATTGTGCCCAAGCTAGAAGTAGACAAATTCTTTGATGTGCCGGATGAGCTGCTGGCAGAGTGGCTGGTATTTGCCCGCCCCATTGCTAAAGCCATGGAGCGCTCCTTTCCCTGTAACCGGGTAGGCGTTAGCGTAGTAGGGCTGGAGGTAGCGCATGCGCATATGCACCTGATCCCGATCAATTCGGCAGATGATATGAACTTTGCTCATCCCAAGCTAAAGTTGACAGAGGCGGAGTTTAAAGCAGTGCAGGAAAAGATCAGGGCAGAGATGTTGACACATTAGGCGTGTGGGGCACATTAAAACGGAAGCCTACACCATGCAGGGTTTCCAGCTTTATCTCAGGGTCTGATTTAAAATACTTCCTCAGTTTGGTAATAAACACGTCCATGCTGCGGCCCAGGAAGTAATCGTCCTTGCCCCATACATTAAATAAGATATCTTCCCGCTTCAGCGCTTTATTGGCATTATCACACAGGAAACGCAGCAGGTCGGCCTCTTTTTGGGTAAGGGTGAACGACTTGTCCTGCGTACTGTCATGCAGCCGAAGGTCGGCGTAATCAAAGGTGAGCTTGCCAATTACGTAATGGGAGGGCTTTGCCGCCTGGGTAGCCTGTACCATGTTCTTGGTCCTTTTCAGGAACACCTCTATACGCAAAACCAGCTCCTGCAGGTTTATGGGCTTGGTAATGTAATCATCCGCACCGGTTTTAAACCCGGCGATCTTATCTTCCATCATAGATTTGGAAGTAATGAACAGGATAGGGATCACATCATTCCGCTTCCGGATCTGCCTGGCCAGCTCAAAACCGTGGTCTTTTTCGGAAATGCCGCCTTTTTCAGGGCTTCCGCCTTTTTTAGGGATCATCACATCCAGCAGGCAGATATCGAAGGTCCGGTGCTGGAACTCTTCCCAGGCCATTAGCCCGTCTGTACAATGCCTTACTTCATAGCCCTGTTCCTCAAGTCTTCGTTTCGTGGCTGCACCAACATTCTGATCATCTTCCACAAATAGGATTCTTGCTTTCATAGTTGCAGTGATGCTGAATTAATATAAATGTCTCGTTTTCTACGAATAATCCGGTTTGAATGGTAATCATTGTAGCAATGGTGCTGTCCCCGGCCCAGTTATTCATGGAGTTATCAAGGAGATTTTTAGTCAAAATAAATACAATTTATGAACTTATAAAATAACCTTTTTAATGATGGATTGTATAACTTCCTCACTGTTACCAGTTTGCAGTGGGCAAAATGGGGCTGCCTCAGGGCTGGGGAAGCTATTTACTCACGATCCGGTGGGGGTGCTGTTGCAAAAATTGTTCCCATCCTTTTGCTTTAGGCAGGCCGGCCAGGGGGCTGCTTTCCTGGAAATGATGGCACACGGCAACTGCCAGGGCATCGGTTGCATCCAGGAAATCGGGCCGTTCAGAGAACGTAAGGATATGCTGTAACATTTGCCATACCTGTTCCTTGTCGGCATTCCCGTTACCGGTAATGGACTGCTTCACTTTTTTAGGAGAATATTCCGCTACGGTAAGTCCGGCCTGCATAGCGGTAGCAATGGCTACCCCCTGTGCGCGGCCCAGCTTTAACATACTTTGAACGTTCTTGCCAAAAAAGGGAGCTTCAATTGCACAACAATCAGGCTTGTGTAACAGTATAAGCTCATTAATACAGGAATGAATCAGTTGTAGCCTTTCATAGTGGTCTTTACGATTGGATAGTTTCAGCACATCCATTTTTATAAGACTGGCATTTTTGCCTTGAACCTGTATAAGGCCATACCCCATTACCAGCGTACCCGGGTCTATCCCCAGAATTATTTTTGACTTGTTTGCCAACCGCGGTTTATTTTTGCCAAAATCTTAATGTCTGAACAAAAGTACCAAAATAATTCTCAATTACCTGTTAGGCGCGGTCCTTTTTAGCTGGTTAGCCTATTCCATCTACTCCCAGGTAAAACATCAACCCGATCTGGCCCTTTCTTTAAATCACATGTGGTTCACCCTCCGGCAAAAGGGAGGGGTGGCGTTAACGTTAGTGTTTATACTAATGCTTTTTAACTGGGGGCTGGAAGCCCGCAAGTGGCAGCTGCTGGTACGCTCCCTGGAGGAGGTATCGTTCCTGCGGGCCTTTAGCGCGGTGCTGTCCGGTGTTTCCCTGTCTATCAACACCCCAAACCGTATAGGCGAATACGGTGGCCGTATGTTATATATGAGCAACCAGAACAAGCTGAAGTCTATTGCCGCCACCATGATCGGCGGCCTCAGTCAGCTCATTGTTACTATTATCTTTGGGTTAACAGGGCTCATCTACTATATCAATAACTTCCCGCTGATCAAGGCAAACGCCTATTTTTCCCCTAACTTCTGGGAAAAAATTTTGCTGGGGGTGCTCATGCTTATTGGAGCCTTGACCATTATATTATATTTTCGGTTACAGATTGTAATAGCGATCTTTGAAAAGATACCGGTACTAAGGAAGGCCAAAGTATTTATACAGATCATCACCCGCTATACCAGTGCGGATCTGCAATACCTGCTGCTGCTTTCTGCCTGCCGGTACGTGATCTTCTCGGCACAGTATTTGATTTTGCTGGATACCTTTGGTGTGGAAATGCTGTGGTGGCAAGGGTTTCTGCTGAATGCGGTGATCTACCTGGTAATGGCTTTAGTGCCCACGATTGCCGTAGTTGAGCTGGGGCTGAGAGGGAAGGTAAGCATCTATTTCCTGGGCTTGTTAAGCAATAATACCGCGGCCATCATCGCTGCTACTGTAGGCATTTGGCTGGTAAACCTGCTTTTGCCGGCTGTTCTGGGAAGTATCCTGTTATTGGGAGTAAAGATTTTTAAGGATAAATAGCATCCATCCATGAGGTATTTTATACTCATATTCTTACTTACAGGTCTGTTCCATAGTTATCCCGTTAAAGCCCAGAGTGAATTTTGTGGTATTACCAATGGCAGTTTTAAACCCGGAGAAAGTATAACCCTGAAAGTATATTACCGCCTGAGCGGCGTGTATGTAGGCGCCGGAGAGGCCACCTTTAACTGCCTGCTGGAAAAGCTGGGCGGTAAGGATGTATACCATGTTATAGGTGAAGGCAAAACCTACCGCGCTTACGACTGGTTCTTTAAAGTGCGCGACAGATATGAAAGTTATATTGATACCGCCAGCATGCGCCCCCTGAAGTTTGTACGGAATGTAAATGAAGGCGGCTATAAGATCTATAATAATGTAACCTTTGATCAAACCCAGCACATAGCCACCAGCACCAATGGCACCTTTAAAGTGCCGGAATGCGTGCAGGATGTGATCAGCGCCGTGTTCTATGCCCGCAACATTAACTTCGACAAGTACAAGGTGAATGATAAGATACCCTTCACTATGTTCCTGGACGACCAGGTGTACAATATCTATATCCGTTACCTGGGTAAGGAAGTAATAGATACCCGCTATGGCAAGTTCAGGGCCATCCGTTTTAAGCCCCTGCTGATCAAAGGCACCATGTTCGAGGGTGGAGAGCAGATGGATGTTTGGGTGAGCGATGATCCTAATAAAGTACCCCTGCGCATTCAAAGCGCCATTTCCGTAGGCAGCATTGTAGTGGACATGATCGATTATAAGAACCTGCGGTATCCCTTTACTTCGTTGGTAGGTAAACGTTAGTGTGTGCATGGCCGATGGTCCATAGTCCATGGCCTTTTTCGGCGGCGCCGGTTTTACATGGTATGCAGTTTGATGGTTATAGTTACTGCTATTTCCTACTTGCGCAATATTTATTATATGAACCATGCAATGGACTATGGACTGTGGTCCATGGACTATTTTAACAATTTAGCAAGACCTCTTGCTATATAAAATTCTATATTTGTTCAAACTAATAACCCATAAGTATTATGGAAGAGCGTAAACCAAACATATTGCTGGCAGAAGATGATACCAACCTGGGTATGGTACTCAAGAACTACCTGGAATTAAATGACTATGAAGTGGAATTGTGCCGGGACGGCATACTGGCCCTGGCAGCCTTTCGCCGGGAAAAATTCGACCTGTGCCTGCTGGATATTATGATGCCCAATATGGATGGCTTTAAGCTGGCGGAGGAGATCCGCGACGTAGACCCCGACATTCCCCTGTTCTTCCTTTCCGCCAAAACCATGAAAGAGGACATTATCCAGGGCTACAAGCTGGGCGCCGACGATTACATTGTAAAACCGTTTGACAGCGAGCTGCTGCTGCTGAAAATAAAGGCTATCCTGAAACGTAACCAGGAGCTGAGCAATAAGGAAGAAGAGCAGCATGAATTTACCATTGGCCGCTACGAGTTCAATGCCCGCCTGCGTACCCTGGTGCACGACGGTGAATCACATACCCTTTCCCCGAAAGAAAATGAGCTGCTGCGTATGCTGTGTGAGCATAAGAACGATCTGCTGCCGCGCGAGCTGGCGCTGAAAAAGATCTGGGGCAGCGACACTTATTTTAACGGCCGCAGTATGGATGTATACATTGCCAAGCTGCGCAAGTACCTGAAAGACGATCCGGATATTGAGATCGTGAACATTCACGGGAATGGCTTCAGGCTGGTGGTGAAGGATTAATTACGAATTGGGTACATCGATAGCGCCAACTTAAGCTTATTATTGATTATAAAATAAAGCCCTGCATGTTAATCATGCAGGGCTTTATTATGACCTATACTTATTGTTATCAGCTTTACGTACTACTCAATTCGTAATTCGTAATTAAACAATTCGTAATTAAAACAGCAGGCTTCCTCCACCTTTGTTCGGTATCTTACCCAAATGCGTGTAGGCTTTTTCCGTTACTTCGCGGCCGCGGGGTGTGCGTTTAATAAAGCCTTCCTGGA
>NZ_DATCRF010000544.1:0-16700 GCF_036569125.1 Chitinophaga sp.
ACCTAAGCTATGGGAGCTGGGGCTTACGCTGCCGGATCCCCTGCTGCATAAAAATCCGGAAACCGGCCGCTGGGAGTATACGGACCCTGACTGGGACCTGTTCTTTAAAGTGATCAACGGCGGCGGCCCCTGTAACCAGGAGCGGCTGCAGGTGCGCAGGTGGGCGGAGGAAGAAGGGCGCTGGGTGCGTAAGGCATTAATGAACCCGAAAGAGAGAAGGGCCCTGCCGGTAGCGTAGTAAAATATTGACAGCGTATAAGAGTTACCGTTATGAACAAGCTGCATCCACATACAACTTACCGCAGCGTTTAAAAATGAAAATGCATGTCCAACCAATCATATGACCCACGTGTGAACCGCTTAAAGCTGGGGAATGCGGATGATCCCATTAAGGTAGAAGAAGGCGAGAACTGGAATGTGTACGAAGTATTTCACCAGGAAAAAAGAGGCGCCCATCATGAGCATGTGGGCTGCGTACACGCCCCGGACCCGCAGCTGGCGCTGGTTTTTGCAAAAGAACAATTTGGCCGCCGCAAAAAATGCGTGAACCTGTGGGTGGTGCGCAGCGCGGACATACTGGCCTTTGACCTGGAGGATGAGGATATGTTTGCTAACAACCTGGAAAAAACGTATAGGGATGCCAGTGGGTTCAAAGTAATGGATAAGATCAACAAATTTAAAGGAGAGGCTGTAAAGCAGCCCAAAGCATAATTCTATGAATGCAGCCTTGCAAAAAGCGATTACCACACTTATTACCGGCATGGCCGATGATGCGCTGATCTTAGGCCACCGCAACTCTGAATGGACAGGGCTGGGGCCTATTATGGAAGAGGACATTGCCTTTTCTTCCATGGCGCAGGATAAGATAGGACATGCCTGGGCTTTATACCGCATACTGCAGGAGCACCTGGGCGGGGAAGACCCTGACCAGTTTGCCTTTATGCGTGCTGCAAAGGACTTCACCTGCTGCCACCTGGCAGAGCTGCCTATTGGCAGCTACGACTTTAGCCTGATGCGGCATTTCCTGTTTGACCATGCGGAGGCTGTGCGTTATGAAAGCCTGCAGCAATGCAGCTTTGAGCCATTGCAGCAGCTGAGTAAGAAAGTAAAAGGGGAATTAAAATATCATACGCTGCATGCAGATGCCTGGTTATTACAGCTGTGCAGGGGAGGGCAAGAAAGCCATCAGCGAATGCAGGCTGCTTTGGACCGCTGTTTTCCGCTGGCCGCCGGCATTTTTGAACCGGGTCCGCAGGATGCGTTACTGATAGATGCCGGTGTTTATCCCGGTGAGCAGGCGCTGTATGATAAATGGCTGAACACTATTTATCCCCTGCTGGTAAATGCTTCCCTGAACTTACCGGACCCCGCTGCGGTGGCGCCACAATATGGCGGCCGCTATGGAAACCATACCCCACATTTGCAGGCGCTGCTACAGGAAATGGGAGAAGTATTCCGGCTGGACCCAACGGCCGAATGGTAAAACAAGAACACATGACAACTGCAACCACCACCATTGCTGATATATACACTGCCCTGGAACAGGTAATGGACCCGGAGATCCCGGTATTAAATGTACTGGAGCTGGGCATGATCACCGGGGTAACGCTGTATGAGGGTACAGCTCATATAAAAATGATCCCTACGTTTGCGGCCTGCCCGGCGGTAAGCTATATTCAGCAAAACATACGGGCCACTGTAAATAAATTAACCGGCCTGCCTGTGCAGGTAACGGTGGATAAGGAAGTGCACTGGCAAAGCAACCGCCTTACCGACACGGCTAAAGAAAAGCTGCAGCATTTTGGAATGGCTGCCCCGCAGGTGCATGAGGGTGAGCTGCATGCGGAAATTATGCTGAATACCCCCTGTCCGCATTGCCATAGTGAGAACACGTACCTGCGCTCGCCCTTTGGTTCCACGCTTTGCCGCGCCATTCATTACTGTAAAGATTGCGGGATGGTGTTTGAGCAGTTTAAACCTGTGGAGTAAATGCAGCACATGTGGGTGGGAATTTATATATTACAGCCCAAATAAAAGCTGCGCATGAAGATTGGCTTGTATTTCGGGTCCTTTAATCCTATACATACCGGGCATCTTATTATTGCTAACTACATAGCCTATAACACCGACCTGGATAAAGTTTGGCTGGTGGTATCCCCCCAGAACCCGTTAAAACCCTCCTCTTCCTTATTGAATGAGCATCACCGCTTTCACCTGGCAGAGCTGGCGGTACAAGGCGAGCCCCGCTTACGGGCCAGCAACATAGAGTTTTCCTTACCACGTCCTTCCTATACCATTGATACGCTCACCTACCTGGCGGAAAAATTTCCTACACAGGAATTTACGGTGATCATGGGCAGCGACAGCTTTCAGAACATTCGCCGCTGGAAGAATTATGAGCAGCTGGTAAAGCATTATCCCATTTACGTTTATAAACGCCCGGGGCATGAGGTAACCGAAACCTTTGGCGCCAATGTACAGGTGCTGGAAGCGCCCATGCTTGACATATCATCTACCCACATCCGGCAATGGATCCAGCAGGGAAAATCTATCCGTTACCTGGTGCCGGATAATGTGGTAGCGTATATAGCGGAGAATAATTACTACAAATAGCGGCGCATTAAGATTTTGCCTTCGCAGGCGCTCCTGTTTTTACCACCTTCACTTCGCGCTTTTTTACGAGGTACTCATTAGAATAGATCTGCAGTAAGAGTATAAACATAGAGATCAGCAGCGGCCCAAAGATGAGCCCAATGAACCCGAACAGGTTTACGCCAACGATCACCCCAAAAACCGTTATCAGCGGGTGCACATCGCCTATTCTTTTAGCCAGCATCATACGGAAGATATTATCTGAAGCGCCCACTACTATAAACCCGTAAATGAGTATTGCAATGCCCTGCCAGGTATGCCCTGCGGCAATCAGGTACACGCCCATGGGCACATATACGGCGGCGGCTCCTATAATAGGCAGCATGGCGCAAAAGCAGGTTACCGCAAACCAGAAAACGGGCTGCGGCACGCCAAAAATAAAGTAGCCTAGCAGCGCTACCACCCCTTGTATAATAGCGATTAAGGGTATACCAACTGCATTGGCAAAGATCATGGTGTGCAGCTCTTTACCCAGGCGTATCACATTTTCATCTTTCAGGGGAATATATTCATACAGGCCTTCTTCCATTTCCCGGGAGTATACCAGCATAAAATACAATACAAAGTAAAGGATGGCAATGGCGGTTACGGTGTTAAAGGTGGCGCCCAGCAACATGGGGAGCAGGCCGGTTACAGACTCCTGCACTTTTTGCAGCCGCTCGGGTGTTAGCAGGCTAAAGCCCATGCTTTGCTGCAGCCGGCCATCTACCATCTTAATACCTTGTATAAGCTCAGATGAATGGTTGATGGCATAGCTTATTTTATCGGTAAGCATATTGATCATCAAACCAATGGGCAGCAGTATAATAATAAAAGAAAGGAACATAAGCGTAGCGGCAGCCAGGCTTTTGCGCCACTTGCGCGTTTCCACCAAATGCCGCATCCAGCGGCGGCAAAGTATGTACATGGATAAGGCGCCCAGCAAACCGGGGAATAACCCATACAGTTCAGAAAACAGGAGCACGCCCCATAAAATAATGATCAGCAGGAAAAAGATCTGTTTGAGGCGGTCATTGTCGATATAGCTCATAGTAAAAGATACAATAGTTGAATGAATGGACAAAAGATGCCATTCAAAGATTGAACCATTTAACCCGCGTTTTGTTCATACCTTGTATGGGCAATTATATAAATACAGCAACCATTAACATTTAAATGATCCTTAACACCGGTTTGTGGCAGTGCTAAAATGTTGGAATAATGTTTGTATCCCGTTCTTTACCCAAGTTTAAACTCAATGTTTCATCTAAAAAAATAATCACTATGAGTAACAGTTCAAAAGCCGTTGTATCTTTCATTGTTGGCGCCGCTGTAGGTGTAGCTGTTGGTTACTTTCTGAACTCTGATAAAAAAGATGAGTTGGTGGATAAGCTGAAATACCAGACAGACAAGCTGAAAGACCGCTTTAAGAAAAAAAGGGAGCAATTTGAGGATGCCATAGAAAATGAGCTGGCATAATCCCCTAAACTAATTTGCATGGAAGATAACTTTAGCAATTATTTTAACCAAACAGGCAAGGTGGCCAAAGAATATTTGGAAACCCGTTTGGACCTCATTAAGCTCCAGGCAGCAGGAAAGCTATCGAAAGCATTAGGGTTATTTTTTTCCCTGACTATGGCTTTCCTGCTGTTCTTTTTTGTGGTGGTGTTCCTGGGGATGGTAGTAGGTTTCTGGATTGGTGAGCTGGCCGGTAGCTATACGATCGGCTTCTCCTGTGCGGCCGGCTTATTTGTAGTGCTGCTGGTTATATTACTGATTTTCCGTAAAGCCCTGATACAGCGGCCCCTGTCCAATATGCTGATTGCCGAACTGGTAAATGAGATGGTGGATGATGACCGGCAGTCTGACAAGGAACCTGCTGAATTTGAATCTGAGGATGAGGAACCTGTAGGATAAATCCACACAACCAAAAAAGGAATCCCCGTTAAAATCAATAAACGCGTTTACACATGCCTAAGGCAAAAATCGCAAAAATCACGAACGCAGATCACCTGGAGAAAGAGATTTCCCGTCTTAAAAAACGTACCCGCAAGCTGGAATTTGATCTGGGTGAACGGGTTGATTTCTTTAAGGACAACTATAAGACCATGGCCATCAACTCCGTAATACCGGGAGTGGGCAAGCACACCGGCTTTATAAGCATGGCCTCACGTATAGCCGGCATAGCTATGGGTAGCGGCAAGTTCAAAAGCTTTGCCACCAGCGCCGTTATGACGGCTGTTGAATTTATAGGTGTGCGCTTGGGTATAAACCTGTTTAGCAAGTACCAGCAGAACAGGAGAAAGAAAAGAGCCAGGAAAAAGGCTGCTGCCCGCGGTGAGCGGGAAACGGAGCATTATGATGAATAGCCTCCGGCGGTGGCGGGCAATGCTTAGCCCCAAACCTTAGTGCCCTCACTGCAGTTAGCACAAATATCAATATTCTTACGGCCTTCCATAATCTGTGTACGGAACCGCACATATTGTTCATTGAACCACAGTTCCCGGAACGATTGCTGTTTCAGATCGCCCAGCTTGTGCTGCGCATCTTTATCAAAACAGCAGGGGGCCACCAGGCCGTCCCAGGTAATAACAGGGGAGTGCCATAAGCGCCAGCATTGGTTACCCAGCTTGTTCTTGATAGCATAGGTACCATCTTCCTTACGGCGGTAGCGGCTGTATTTATCAATGGTAGGTATCAGGCGGTTACCCTCTTCATAATCATATACCTGGGCTGTTTTAAAACGCACCTCATCAACCCCGATCTCCTTTGCCAGCTTCTTAATATCCTCTATCTGGTGCTCGTTTGGTTTTACTACCAGGAACTGGAAGAATACAAAGGGCTTTTTGGAATTAAGCTCTTTTTTCCATTTCACAATGTTCTTGGCGCCCTGGATCACTTTATCCAGCTGGCCGCCTACCCGGTATTGCGTGTATACGTCCTGGGTAGTACCGTCTATAGAAATAATAAGCCTGTCTAACCCGCTTTCCACTGTTTTTTTGGCATTGGCCTCTGTAAGGTAATGCGCGTTGGTAGAGGTGGCGGTGTACAGGCCTTTATCGCCGGCATATTTTACCATATCCAGGAAACCGGGATTCAGGTAAGGTTCTCCCTGGAAATAAAAGATGAGGTACAGGAGGTCTTTGGAAATTTCGTCGATGGTTTTCCTGAAAAAATCCTGCTGCAGCATACCGGTAGGCCGGGTAAAAGCCCGCAGGCCGCTGGGGCATTCCGGGCAGCGCAGGTTGCAGGAGGTGGTAGGCTCAAAAGAAATGGATACCGGGTATCCCCACTGTACGGGCTTGCCTGTCCACTTACTCACGAAAAAGCTGCTCAGCACCTTACCGGCGTTCCATGCCCGGCGAAGGGTGAACTTGGAAAGCAGGTTTAAGGAATCATTCAGATTAAATTCAGGCATACATCCGGGTACTTTGTATGTAAAAATAACACAACTATACATGTAACAGTAATAAAATATTGCGCTATACTTGTAGCTGCATACTGGGTTGTTAGGGTTGGGTTATGGTAATTGGTGCTGGTTAACAACTTGTTGCTGACCACATTTTATTTGTAAAAAGGCTACATGCGCATTAACAAAGCGGGACGTTTATTAATAGTTTGTATCATAACAGCAGTCATTGCCGTGGCAGCATGGTGGTGGTGGCAGCGGCAGGAAGCGCTGAACTTTGTACGTTACGAGGAGTTTGGGATAGATATGCCGGTGAACTATGCTATCCATGGCATAGATGTTTCCAAGTTTCAGAAAGAGATCAACTGGGATGCCGTGCAGCAGATGCAGGTTGATAAAATACGTATATCCTTTGCGTTTATAAAAGCAACGGAAGGTATTACCCGCCAGGATGCAGCATTTAAGCGCAACTGGCAAAAGGCCGGGGAGGCCGGTCTTGTACGGGGCGCCTACCATTTTTTTTATGCTACCCGCGACCCGCTGAAACAGGCGGTTAACTTCAAGAATGTGGTGCAGCTTACTTCCGGCGACCTGCCGCCGGTACTGGATATTGAAACGCATAACAACCAGCCGCCGGCAGTGATACGCAGCACCGCCAAAATATGGCTGGAGGAGCTGGAAAAGGCATATGGCATAAAGCCCATTATTTATACCAACCTGAAATTCTATAACACCTACCTGGGCGATGAGTTTAATGATTACCCGCTGTGGATAGCGCACTACTACCAGAAAGAACGGCCCCGGGTAGACCGGGAATGGGTATTCTGGCAGCACAGTGATATTGGCAGGGTAAATGGGATAAAAACAATTGTAGATTTTAATGTATTCCGGGGCGATAGTGCGGCGTTAATGAAAATGTGCCTGCCCTGATGCGTGGTTCAATAGCTCACCTAAATACCTGCACCAATGGAACCCACCGGACCAGAAGAACAGAAAGACCCGTTTAAGTCGGAGATAGTGCTGTATTTTATAAAGATCACACGCACCTTGTTCCTGGGTTTTTTCTGGATGATGATAAATGTTTTCCTGGGGCTGTTCCTGGGTTTTGCCGTACCGGACGAATCAACGCCGGGCCGCATGATATTTTTTTATGCCTTTGCCCTGATCACCCTGGGTGCTTATTTGTATATGGTGTGGAAGTGGTGGAGAAAGAAGATAAATGTTTAGTTGGCAGTGAAATTAGTTGGCAGTTGGCAGTGTGCAGTTGGCAGTCTGGAGGCGATTGCTGAAGTAATTTGAGGTATAAAAATGTGACAGCCAGGTTATAAAACCAGGAAAATATTAACTCATCAAACCTAATTTCAGAAAACTTATTCTAACAAAAGGCTTCAAACTGCCCACTGCCAACTAGCGACTGGCAACTACTTCCTGTTCCCCAGCTCCATAGTCCAGTAAATATCGAACTTACCTACGGCCAGCTCCTTAAAATTTGCATCCATCATATTATGGCAGTGTTTAGGACTGTTAAGCCAGCCCAGTACCACGGCCTGTTCATCCATCCGGCCTTTGGCAATATTTTCACCATAGTATATCCAGGAGTAGCCGGCTGCCGTCAGGCGCTGGCCGGGATTGGTGCCATCCGGTGAGTTATGGTCGAAGTAGTTTTTTGTGTACATATCCTTGCTATGCAGCCAGGCCGCTTTTTCCAGCGTTATGTTCCAGGTAAGGGCGGGCACGGGCGGCATTTTATCGGCGCCGCAATTACAGCCACGGCTGCGCAGGCCATTTACCAGGCGTAATAAAGCGGTTCGGTTCACCACATTTTCCGGGAAGCTGTCGGTTACCGGTGCAGAGCTATCCGGCGTAATGGAAGTAACGGGCGGGTTCACATTATTCTCTTTTCCGCAGTCAATAAAAAATAGCGCAACAAATACGGGGGCTATAAATCGTAAAAAGCCGGTCATTATTACCAGTTAAATAGTTAGGAATAATCAGTTACCGGTTAGTGATAGAACTGGGTTAAAATTAAATACCGGTTTGTTCAGAGGAAAGGGTTAAAACAGACTCTCGGGGATCAAAGATAAGTGGCTGATATGAAACTAAAATGGACCAAAACAGATTTATTTGCGCCGCATATATAAAAAACAAAACCAGTTGTTCCCTTGTGACCGGGAGCAACTGGCTGTCAGAGGGTTAACTCAGATGCTAAAATCATTTAATAGCTTTATTAAGATCACGGTGCTTTTTAATCCTGTCGTGCGACAGTTTTAATTCGCCATACTGGCGGGTGATCAGATCCAGCACGTGCTGCGGTATCTCAATTTCATTGCTCAGCGCCATATTGTACACCCGCAACGTCACATCCTCACCATACTCACAGGAGGCCAGGATACTGGTATCACTATTCGCGGTGAAGTCGGCCTTCAGATCCATCCAGGTACGGTATAGATCGCCACCCAGGCTGGTGTTCGCTTCTTCTTCACCACCCATGTTCTTCAGCTGCCGGTTCAGCTCAAAAGCGTATTCCCGGCTTTGATCGGCCATGGATTGAAAAATGTGCTGTAATCCCGGTTCCTCTGTTTGTGCTGCCGCTGTAGCATAACCTGCCGATCGGTCGTTATTCACCCGCACAAGGTCGTTCAGCGTGCTAACAAGATCTGTGTACATTATCATAACTCACATTTTAAAGGTGCATAAACATTGTAACGATCTACAATAGTTCATGCTGCAAATATGCTACCTGAAAACTTTTGATGATGCGCACCATATCGTCATGTGTGGTGCCGGTTTTTTTCTGCAGGCGTACGATCAGTTCCTGTTCTTTGCCATACTCATAAGTAAGGTCTTCTTCGGAGAGGTGGGAGTAACGTTTTTGCAATCTCTTCTTCAGCTCCCACCAGTTGTGCAACTGGATCTTCATAAACAACAGCTTTAAATTTTAAAAAATAAATAGGGGAATGAGAAAAAAGACTTTTCAATTTCTATGCCTGCTCGTTAAGAGTTGGTTATCAGGGCCAAAAGTGGCTACTGCAATCGAGTGACAGCGTGCTGCCAGCTGTTTGGGGTCCCACTACTTGGGGAACGCTGCCGCACAGGTTGGGGAATCCGCTCACCACATTAAGGGTTATAAGTGCCTGTGGCTGTGGGGGTATATGAATGGAATAAACTTTGTTAGTTATTCCTTTACCTGACATAAACAGTGTAGCCTATGTCGCAGCAGAAAAACACATCGGATAAAAAGAATACGGATACGAAAGTAGACCATTCTAAAAAGCCGGCAGAGATATTAAAAACCAGCAAGGCTGATACGCGCACTAACCCGCTGCGTGCAGAATTGTCGGAGAAACCTACTAAAGAGAATAGGGCGGTGAGAGATAGTGAGGAGAGAAGAGAAGATAACACTTGACTCACCATATCGATCAATAAAATTGGAAACTCCCGTCAACATTTTTAACTATTTAGGGAACAGTGTTTAGTCATAGTTCTTCTTTAATGTTGTGGTGTATAGCAGGCCGTCCCATTCCTGGGATGGTTTTCTTTTTTAGGGAAGTTCCTAACTACTATGATCTGCAATGATCTTCCAGGCGCCGTTTATTTTCCGGATCAGCAGGGTAAAATGCCCCTGCAGGTTACCCACACTGCGTTGCAGGTGCCATTGACCTACCAGGAAGTAAAGCTCCGGCGTTAATTGTTTAAATTCCAGTAAATTAAAGTGTAGCTGGCCCATAGCGGCCGTATCGGGGTACGATTTTTTATAACGGTCCAGGGTGGCCTGCCAGCCTTGGGTAATGCCGTTTTTGCCAATGAACAGCAAAGAATCCGACTGCCAGTAGGTTTGCATAAAAGCCGGGATGTTACCCTTGTTCCAGGCGTCGGTTTGCTGCTGCATCAGCTGCCGGATAGCGGCTTCCGGTGTTTGCTGGGCATTAATATGGGAGCATGGCAGCAGGGCCGATACCGTCAAAAGGGTAGCATACAGGAGGAAACGCATGTTGAATTTTTAATAAAAGATAAACAGTTTTTAGCTAGGAGGCAAGTATGATTATGCTACCTTTGCAAGCACGATCAACAAAAATAGCTTTATCAACACGTTAAAATCAATAGCTTATGCCAGGATTTGAATTATTTGGCGCCGAGGAGAGGAAAGAGGTGAATGATGTTTTGGAAACCGGCATTTTTATGCGTTACGGGTTTGATGGTCCCCGTAAAGGCATCTGGAAAGCGAAAGAACTGGAACAGGCAATCAGCAGCAAGCTGAATATACCTTATACGCAGCTTACCTCCAGCGGCACCACCGCCCTTACCACTGCGCTGGCAGCATTGGGAGTAGGCGCCGGCGATGAGGTGATCATGCCTACTTTCACCTTTGTAGCCAGCTTTGAAAGTATATTTTCCGTAGGGGCTACCCCGGTGCTGGTGGATGTGGATGATACCCTTACCCTGGATCCCCGCGCAGTAGAAGCGGCTATTACACCGCGTACCAAAGTGATTATGCCCGTGCACATGTGCGGCGCCATGGCCGACCTGGATGCGCTGAAAGCCATTTGCGAAAAAAATAACCTGATACTGCTGGAAGATGCCGCTCAAAGCTTTGGCGCCAGCTATAAGGGCAAAGCCCTGGGATCTATAGGACATGCCGGCATTTTTTCTTTTGACTTTGTAAAAACCGTTACCTGTGCCGAAGGCGGCGCTGTGGTAACCAATGATAAAGAGCTGTACCTAAAATGCGATGCCTACTCCGACCACGGGCATGACCACCTGGGCGTGGACCGCGGGGCCGACCTGCATCCGTATATGGGGCAGAATTTCCGTATCTCCGAGCTGCATGCAGCTGTAGGGCTGGCGCAGGTGCGCAAGCTGGATAAATTCCTGGCCATACAACGCAGCACCAAGAAAATATTTAAAGACGCCCTGGCAAGCATACCGGAAGTAAGCTTCCGCCGCCTGCCCGATGAAGCGGGCGACAGCGCTACTTTCCTGGGCTTTTTCCTGCCGGAAGAAAACCAGGCCCGCGCTGCTGCCGCCGCCATGAAAGCCGCCGGCCTGGCTGCTTTTTACTGGTTTGATAATAACTGGCACTACATCCGTAACTGGGAACATTTTAAGCAAAGCGCTACGCTGAACCACTTTGCACCGGGCCTGCAGCAGGCGCTGGAGATCTATAAGATCAAACAGTTCCCGGTATCTGACGCTATTATGAGCCGTTGCATCTGCACCCCCATTAACCTGGGCTGGAGCGAAAGCGAAATAAAAGAAAGAGCCGATAAGCTGGTGAAGGCTGTAAAGAGCGCATTATAATTCAACTATGAAAAGTATTGCTTTAATACCTGCGCGTTACGGGGCCACCCGTTTTCCCGGTAAGCTAATGGCTAAGCTGGGAGAGAAATCTGTAATACTGCGCACCTATGAATCTACCGTGAATACCGGTGTGTTCGACGAGGTAATGGTGGTAACGGACAGTGATGTGATATACCGGGAAATTACCGGCAATGGCGGCAAAGCCGTAATGAGCAAAAAAGAGCATGAATGCGGTACCGACCGCATAGCCGAAGCTGTTACCGGTATGGACGTGGATATTGTAGTGAATGTACAGGGCGATGAACCCTTTACCCAAAAGGCGCCGCTGGAAAAGCTGTTAAAGGTTTTTGAAGGCGAAGCCGGCAAACAGGTGCAGGTAGCATCCCTGATGCAGGAGCTGAAAGACCGGAGCTCCATCGAAGATCCTAACTACGTAAAAGTGGCGGTGGACAAGCAATTCAATGCGCTGTTCTTTTCCCGCTCCGTAATACCCTACCCGCGCGATAAACAGGTGAAGAGTATTTATTACGAGCATATTGGCATTTATGCTTTCCGCAAACAAACCCTGCTGGAATTTACCCGGCTGCCGGTAAGCCCGCTGGAAGCAGCAGAAAAAATAGAATGCCTGCGCTACCTGGAAAACGGTATTCCCATGAAAATGGTGGTAACGGAGTATATGGGTGTGGAGATAGATACGCCGGAGGACCTGGAGAAAGCAGCCAAGCTGCTATAATTAATAATGAAGAATGAATAATTAATAGATTGTGGAGATTGATTGGTGGGGATTGGGTTGTCCATACCGTAGTATAATTAGTAAAGTATGAAGTTCAGAAATTTTAAGCTGGTAGGTTATGTAATATTCGGCCGGGGTGCGTTTAACCAGTTAGATGAAATACTGGCGCCGCAGCGTAAGGGCGATGCACCGATGATCTTTTTCGTGGATCAGTTCTTTAAGGATAAGCCGGCGTTTACCGGCCGTATACCTTTGCAGGGCAAGGATAAGATCGTGTTCATTGATGTAACGCATGAGCCTAAGACGAAGTACGTGGATCAGCTGCGCGATGAGCTGAAAGCGGAATTCGGGCAGGTATCCGGCGTTATTGGTATTGGCGGCGGCTCCACTATGGACATGGCCAAAGCGGTAAGCCTGATGATGACCAACCCCGGCTCCTCTGCCGACTACCAGGGCTGGGACCTGGTAAAGCAGCCCGGTGTATACAAAGCCGGCATACCCACGCTTTCCGGCACCGGTGCAGAAGTAAGCCGTACCACGGTGCTTACCGGGCCTACCCGCAAGCTGGGCATGAACTCGGACTATACGCCGTTTGACCAGATCGTGCTGGACCCTGAGCTAATAAAAGACGCGCCTGTTAACCAGCGGTTCTATACTGCTATGGACTGTTATATACATTGCGTAGAATCCCTGGAAGGTACTTACCTGAACGCTTTTAGCCGCTCCTATGGCGAAAAGGCGCTGGAACTATGCCAGGAAATATTCCTGAAAAAACCACACTGGGATGATGATGCGGATGAAAAGCTGATGATGGCCTCTTATGCCGGCGGTATGAGCATTGCCTACTCGCAGGTAGGCGTGGCGCATGCGGTAAGCTATGGCCTGAGCTATGTGCTGGGTACCCACCATGGCGTTGGTAACTGTATTGTGTTTGATAAGCTGGAAGAGTTTTACCCGCAGGGCGTAAAAGAGTTTAAGGAAATGGTGCAGCGCCATAACGTAACTATTCCTCAAAACATTACCCGGGGCATGAGCGCTGCGGATGTGGACAAGATGATAGATGTATCACTAAGCCTGGCTCCTTTGTGGGAAAATGCGCTGGGTAAGGATTGGCAGCAGCAGATGACGAGGGAAAGGCTGCGGGATTTGTATGCTAAGCTGTAGCTGAAAGCGCAAAGCAGAAAGCATAAAGCAAGATGGAGGATTATTGTAGTGATATTTATAAAGTAAAATGCCTAACGAATGTTCGTTAGGCGTTTTACTTTATACTATATAATGTCGGTTGCTTTCTGCTTTGCGCTTTCAGCTTTATCCTCCTAAAGCCATCTCCTGAAAGGCGCCTTCATATGCACCAGCCGCCACATAATTTTCAGACGGCGGTTGTCGTAGATCAGCATCATGTACACCAGCGCTACCAGGCAGCCTACGCCCATTATACCAAAGGCCAGGGGAAAATAGGACGCGTTGTTATGATAGATATAGGCAGATAAATAAGCGCCCAAACCAATACCTGCTTCCATGGCAATGTACATGGTAGCCAGCGCGCGGCCGCGGTGGGCAGGATCGCCCAGGTCAACCGTCCAGGCAGTAACAGCAGGAGAGTTTAACCCTACGGATACACCGTATATGATTGCCGCCACCATCATCAGATATGGTGTGGTAGCCATCGCCAGCATGAACAGCGCAATGGCCATAGTGGCTGTAGATATTTTGAGCACCGGTAAGCGGCCGTATTTATCCGATACCTTACCGGCCAGCAAACGGATGCCGATGGATGCGCCGGTAAAGAAGGTAAAGAACAGGCCTTTGTTATGAATACCCAGGTATTGACTAAAATCCGGAATAATTGTGAGTAAAGCACCGTAACTTAGGAAACAGAAAAAGGTAACGATCACCGGCCCTAACACTAATGGCTCAAATATTTCGTGACGGGATATTTTCAGCAGTGAAGGGCTAAAACGTTGCCGGCTGGGCTTAGGCAGGGTTTCTCTAAGACCGCCGATCAGTATTACGACAGACAGTAACGCAAATACGGCAGACACCTGGAACATTACATAAATATTCCAGCGGGCTGCAATAAAACCGCCAATTGCGGGGCCTAAAGCCAGGCCAATGGTGCTGAACAGCCCCACCATACCCATGGCCTCTGCACGCCGGTTATTAGGCACCAGGTCAGAGATGTAAGCAGTGGTACCGGTAGGTTTAAAGCCCGTGGAGAAACCATGAAAGAAACGCAAGAGCAGGAACGCACCTACAGAACTTATCAGCGGATATAACAGGCTGCAAACCACACATACAACAGAGCCGAAGATCATTACAGGAACGCGGCCCACAGTATCTGTCAATTTGCCGCTAAAAGGACGGGAAAGACCTGCCATTAAGGTAAATAATGCCAGGATATAGCCTTTATAATCCGCGCCGCCCATACTGGTGAGATAAGCCGGCAGCTCAGGGATCAACATATTGTAACTAGCGGAGAATACTGCATTACTGAGGCAAAGTAGAATGAAATGCAACGTGTATATTCTCCCCGACGACTGTTCCATACCACAAAATTAGGAAGTATGGCACAAAAATAGCGAAGTAACGGACACCACTACCTACTATTTTAGTAGGATTTTTCAGCGCACGTCTTGTTTAACCACCTTAAAATATTAACTATGACAACAATGACCGCAAAAGCAACAACAGAAAAACACAAAGACATGAAAGCAAACATCGGCATTTCAGAAAAGAACTTACAGGGAGTAGCCCTGGAGCTAAATAAATGCCTGGCAGACCTGATGGTGTTATACACCAAAACCCGCAACTACCACTGGAACATTGAAGGTTCCAACTTTATGGAGATGCATAAGTTTTACGAGAACCAGTACGAAGAG
Organism: Chitinophaga sp.; assembly: GCF_036569125.1. Classification (GTDB taxonomy): domain Bacteria; phylum Bacteroidota; class Bacteroidia; order Chitinophagales; family Chitinophagaceae; genus Chitinophaga. Next base: position 14,951 of record NZ_DATCRF010000544.1, read on the forward strand.
CTGGCAGAGGCGATAGATGAAATGGCAGAACGCATACGCGCCCTGGGCCATTATGCAGAAGGCCGCCTGAGCGACTTCCTGAAGCTTACCAGCCTGGTAGAGCAGGAGTACACTAATGATCAGCAGGTACAGCTGGGCAACCTGCTGGATGATCATGAAACCATTATCCGTAACCTGCGCCGTTTAATAGACGAGCTGGATGAAAAATACAAAGACAAAGGCACCAGCGATTTCCTGACCGGCCTGCTGACCAGTCATGAAAAAACCGCCTGGATGATCCGCTCTTACCTGAAATAATGCACTACTGTAAAATAACGGCAGGCCGCAGATTTTGTAATATTACGCAACTAAACCCCCTGGCTTATGGACAGTAATACAGAGCTTCGGCTTGCCGTATTAATAGACGCCGACAACATACCCCATTCCAACATAAAAGCCATGCTGGAGGAAATTGCCAAATACGGCATTCCTACCTTCAAAAGAATTTATGGCGACTGGACCAAACCTCACCTTACGGGCTGGAAAACCGTACTGCTCGAAAATGCCATTAACCCTGTACAGCAATACAGCTATACAGTAGGGAAAAATGCAACGGATTCCGCCATGATCATTGACGCCATGGACATCCTGTACACCGGGCGTGTGGACGGCTTTTGCCTGGTGAGCAGCGACAGCGATTTTACACGGCTGGCCACCCGCCTGCGGGAAGCCGGCATGCGCGTATTTGGCCTGGGCGAAATGAAAACGCCTACCGCCTTCCGGGCCGCCTGTGATAAGTTCATTTACCTGGAAATATTACGGCAAAACCAGGAAGCGGAGACGGAAACTGAAACCGAAACGGAAGCTGCGGCCGCGAAAAGCAATACCCGCAAAGGAAAAACAAAGACCAAAGGCATCAGCAAAGCAGACCGGGAGATGATAAAGCTGCTTTCATCCAGCATTAATGATATTGCGGATGAAGATGGCTGGGCTTACCTGGGAGAGCTGGGCAACCTGCTGCTGAAGAAAAAGCCGGACTTTGATGCCCGTAACTATGGCTTTAACAAGCTGGTGCAGCTTATTAAAAGCATTGACCGTTTTGAGATAGACATCCGCGACAGCGGTAAGAAAATGGGTAAGCTGGTATACGTAAGAGTAAAATAACATGGCAAAGATCATAGCGATACAGGGCGATATTACCAAAGTGGAAGCCGATGCCATTGTGAATGCTGCCAATACCTCCCTGATGGGTGGCGGCGGGGTGGATGGGGCTATACACCGTGCCGGCGGCCCGGCCATACTGGACGACTGCCGCAAGATAGTAGCCCGGCAGGGTGGCTGCCCCACCGGCGAAGCCGTGATCACCACTGCAGGCCGCTTACCGGCCCGGTACGTGATACATACTGTAGGCCCCGTATGGAACGGCGGCCATAAACAGGAGGCTGAAAAGCTGGCCGGTTGTTACCGTAACTCCCTGCAGCTGGCGGTGGATAATGGCGTAAAAACGATTGCCTTCCCCAACATCAGCACCGGCATTTATCATTTTCCGAAAGCACAGGCGGCAAAGATTGCGGTGAAAACCATCCGCGACTTTTTAGAACAGGAGCATAGTATTGAGCAGGTGATACTGGTTTGTTTTGACGGGGAGAACCTGCAGTACGCACAGGAAGCGCTGCAGGAGGGGCAATAAAAAAAGCCCCGGGAAAACCGGGGCCATATATAAAGAGATCAATTTATCTAAGTAAGCTATTAGCGCTTTACATACTTTATA
>NZ_DATCRF010000545.1:0-2233 GCF_036569125.1 Chitinophaga sp.
GGATTAATTTTAAGGGTGAAGGAAAATAATACCATCCGGAGGTATGCACCCCGGTGATACGTTGTTATATTCGATAAGTGTTTAAACTGCTAGGTGAAACATGCAGCGGATGGTGGTTCTTTAGGAAGTTTTTCGCGATGCTTGGCTACATTTTGATCCGTTCCAGAAAGATACCTGGGTTCAATAGCGATGAGGTGAAATGGGCTTCTCATACGGGAATTTTTGATGGCTGATAAATAATATGGTCCGGGCTGATAGTGCTTTGTAACAAGACTCTTAAGTAAGAGGTTTCATGTATAGTAAAAGTAAAAAAAATGAATGTCAATTTTACACGTTAATTAAAAATAAACCGGATAAGCTGAATCTTTTATTTTTGAGGTAATTTTTAATTTATGCTGGATCTGAGATTGAACTACCCTGCGGTTAAACAGGAGGCTGATATTTTTCAACAGTATGTAAATGGATTAACGGAGCAGGAAAAAGCTGCATTGTTATCGCCGGCCCCTATGACGCCTAATGCTGCGGCTTTACAGCGCCTGGGCCAGTGGCTGCAGCTGCCGCCGGAAACCCTGCAGCAGCAAATGGATGTAACCACTACTGCCAGCGGAAACAGCGCCGGGTATTGCATTCTTTCTTTTTTGCGCCATACGGAGCAAACGGTAGCTATTGAAGAATTTACCTACAACAATTTTAAGCTGAGCGGGCAGGCGCTGGGCTACCAATTCCAAACCATAGCCTGTGATGAGGAAGGAATGCTGCCCGGTGCGTTGGAACAATACCTGCAAACCGGTAAAAGCAGGCTCGTGTATGTGCAGCCTACGGTGCATAATCCTACCTGCAGTGTAATGTCGTTGCAAAGGAGGGAGGCCATTGCCCGGGTGATCCGCTCTTTTAAGGATGTATATTTAATAGAGGATGATGCCTACCGTTTCCTGCATCCGTCCCCGCCGCCGGCTTTTTTACAGCTGATGCCGGAGCGTACTGTTTATGTGTGCAGCTTTTCCAAGATCTTTAATCCTTTTGTGAGGCTGGCTTATATTATTTATCCCAAAGGATTGCTACAGGGTATAGAGAGTATCATCAGTATCACTACCAGCGGCAGCTCCGCATTATTCCATGCTTTTGTACAGCACCTGTTACAGCATGATCTGCTGCCGCAGGTGATCCAGGAAAAGCGGCAGATAGCGCTGGCATTATATGAAAAAATAACCAGCCTCTTTGAAGGCCTGGACTATAATATATTTCCCGGTAGCTATCATTTTTGGGTAAAGCTGCCTGCGCATTTGCCGGCCGGTATTTTTGTGCCGCAAATGAAGGCAAAAGGTATTGATGTAATGAGCAGTGAAAGTTTTTCTGTGCAGGGTGATCAGGGTTACATCCGCATTGCGATGGGCGCTGTATGGAATGAGCCGGAACTATTGCCTGCGTTGAAAACCATTGCGGAAAGTATGCGGAACGCTTAATGCCGAACGCTGAACGCTTAGCACTCCATGTGAAATGCTATCAGCATCTTAAACATAACATAAACAGCGTTCAGCATTAAGCCTTCAGCGTTCAGCATCCAGTTTGTATTGCTGCAATAACTTCAGCAACACACCATTGGTCCAGCCAAAACCATCCTGCGTGGGATATTCACCGCCGCCGGCTACCAGCTGCAGATCCATTACATTATATTTTTCCATGAGCTTACCGGTGTTGTGATACACCTGTATATTCAACGCCACCCAGCGTTCCGCGATTTTTTTAGCCAGCGCGGACGCGCCATAGTTTTCCAGTCCTGCAATAGTTACCCATTGTAATGGCGCCCAGCCATTAGGGGCATCCCACTGCTCCCCGGTGTTTTTCAGGGTGGTGGTTACGCCGCCGGCTTTCAGGAATTTTTGATTGATCTGCTGTTGTATGATGTTAATATGCGCTTTTGAAGCTGCTTTTGTAAACAGCGGGTACATACCAGCCAGTGTTAATGCGGTACCGGGGCGGTGGGTAAGCAGGTCATAATCCACATACCAGCCCGCAGCGGCCGACCAGCAATATTTTTCCAGGCTGCGTTGGCGCCTGGCTGCCAGCAGCTTGTATTGTGCGGCTTTTTGTGCATGGCCCGCCAGCTGGTGGGCGCGCGCCAGGGTATTTTCCAGGTGAAATAGCAGGGCATTCAGATCCACCGGTACATAAGAGGTTACGCGAATGGTGTGCAGGTCTTTGGTATTCCGGAACCAGCGGCTGCTGAAATCCC
>NZ_DATCRF010000546.1:0-4931 GCF_036569125.1 Chitinophaga sp.
CCGGTGCAGAGCGCTGATATATCAGAACGTTTTTTACACGACATCCGCCAGACCATTTCAGAACTGATTGTAGATAATTTTTACGGCACCATGGGCCAGCTGGCACGGGAAAAGGGTTGCAGCTTTAGTGCGGAAAATGTAGCCCCTACCATGACCAGCGATGGCATGGCGCATTACAGCGCAGTGGATATTCCCATGGGTGAGTTCTGGTTACGGTCACCTACACACGACAAACCCAATGATATGCTGGATGCTATTTCCGGCGCGCATATCTATGGGAAACAGATCGTACAGGCAGAAGCTTTTACGGAATTACGCATGGCCTGGGATGAGCATCCTGCCATGTTAAAAGCCTTGCAGGATAAGCATTACGCCATGGGTGTGAACCGCCTGGTATATCACGTATTCACACATAATCCCTGGATGGACCGTGCACCGGGCATGACGCTGGATGGCGTAGGACTTTATTTTCAGCGGGATCAAACCTGGTGGAAACCGGGCCGCGCCTGGGTTACCTATGCCCAACGCTGCCAGGCCCTGTTACAGCAAGGCCGGCCGGTGGTGGATGTGGCAGTATTTACCGGTGAGGAAACACCCCGCCGTGCCATATTGCCGGACCGCTTAACCGCATTACCCGGTATTGTGGAAGATGGTTATGATTCTTTTAACCGTGATGCCCTGTTGCGTTTAATGGAAGTACACAATGGCCGTATTGAGCTGCCGGGTGGGGCCAGTTATGCGGCTTTAGTGTTACCCGGCCCGCATCCTATGTCGCCGGATGCAAAGATGATGTCGCCGGAAGTGGCTACCCGCTTGCAGGAGCTGGTGAAAGCAGGTGCTACAATACTTACTGCGGAGCATGCAGATCATGCGCCCGGCTTATCGGGTTTCCCTGCCAGTGATGATACGGTGCGCCGGATCATGCAAACATTGAAATTAAAAACCTGGCAGGAATGGCGTCTGGAAAGGGATGTGATCACACAGCCCGGCGTGGTATGGACCCACCGTCAGCTGCCGGATGCAGATGTTTATTTCATCTCTAATCAGCTGGATGCTACCCGTATCCTGGATGTTTCGCTTCGTATAGCCGGTAAGGTGCCAGAGCTATGGGATCCGGTAACCGGTAATATCCAAACAGCAAAAGAATGGGTTGTTGAAAAAGGGCGTACCCGTTTGCCTTTGCAGTTAGGCCCTTCAGGTTCCATATTCGTGGTGCTGCGTAAGCCCACCACTGAAAAACAACAGCATACCGGTCAGAACTGGGCGCAGCCGCAACCCCTGCAAACCCTTACTGGCAGCTGGCAGGTTGCCTTTAGTAAAAGAACAGGCGGCCCCGTAACATTCCCTGAGCTGCAGGATTGGAGCAAACACACAGATAGCACTATCCGCTATTACTCCGGCACTGCCGCCTATACGAAAACATTTAACTGGAACGCAACTACCGGCCGCATATGGCTGGATGTAGGAAAAGTAGCCAACATTGCAGAAGTTACGCTGAATGGCATACCCTGCGGTGTGGCCTGGACCGCGCCTTACCGTGTGGACATTACAAAAGCCCTGCGGCCAGGTAGTAACGAGCTAAAGATCGAAGTATCCAACACCTGGGCCAACCATTTGATCGGGGACCATAACCTGCCGGAAGCACAGCGTTCTACCCGCACTACAGCGCCTTACCGTTTAGAAGGAAGTCCGCTGTTGGAAGCTGGTTTGCTGGGGCCTGTAACAATAGTGAAAACAAATGAATGATAGGATGAAATACACGCTAACATATATACTGCTTTTAATTGGAACGATTGCCTGTGCGCAGAACAAACCGCAGGAGGTACCGGCCAGTGTAATGCAGAACGTATACGACCAGGTGAAAACGCCCTATAAATACGGGTTGGTAGTGGTACCGTCAGATGAAGCAAGAAAAATGGATTGCCCAAGCGTGTTCCGCAGGAACGATAAATGGTATATGACCTATATTGTTTTTGACGGCAGGGGCTATGAAACCTGGCTTTCCGGCAGTGACGACCTGCTGCACTGGAAAACAATGGGCAGGCTTATGTCTTTTTCTGATACTACGGATTGGGATAATAACCAGAAGGCAGGATACATAGCGCTGCAGGATCCACAATGGGGCGGCAGTTATGAATGGCAACCCTATGAAGGAAAATACTGGATGTCGTACATTGGCGGCAGCAACCGCGGATATGAACAAGGGCTGCTGTCAATTGGAACGGCATATACAAAGAAGAATCCTGCAAAAGCTCATGAGTGGCAGCGTTTGCCCAAACCTGTGCTGATGGCCACTGATGCAGATGTTCGCTGGTGGGAGAATAATACCTTATATAAAAGCACTGTATTATGGGATAAAACCAGCAGCATTGGTTACCCTTTTATAATGTATTACAATGCAAAAGGCGACAGCCTCAAACCCAAAAGGGGAAAAGAACGTATAGGCATGGCAGTATCTGACGACATGGTGCATTGGAAGCGTTATGAGAAAGAACCGGTGCTGAACCATCATGCCGGCATTACAGGCGATCCCTGGATCCAGCGCATGAATGATGTATGGGTGATGTTTTACTTCGGCGCTTTCTGGAAAGACCATCCCGGCGCCTTTAACCGCTTTGCCTGTTCCTATGACCTGGTACACTGGACCGACTGGACCGGTGATGACTTAATAAGATCTTCAGAACCCTTTGATGACCTTTTTGCGCATAAGTCCAGCGTAGTATTTTACAAAGGCGTGGTATATCATTTCTACTGTGCCGTAAATAAGGCCGATCAGCGGGGGATTGCCGTGGCTACGTCTGTGGATAAGGGAAAGAGTGAAGTACAGTTTGTGCCGTCCGTGAAAAAATGAAAGGCTCTCCGTAATTTTATATTGTACTTATGTTTAAGCACATGCGATTATTAACAGCTCTATTTTTACTGATAACTAGCTATACCCAGGCACAGGACAGCAGCCGCGCACAGCTATTTGATGCAGGCTGGCGTTTTCACCGTGGCGGGGCACAGGGCGCCGATGAACCGGATTTTGATGATGCTGAATGGCGTGTAATAGACCTGCCGCATGACTGGAGTATTGAAGACCTGCCCGGTACACAATCGCCCTTTAGCCCGGATGCCATTAGCCAGGTAAGCGGCGGCTTTACCACCGGCGGCACCGGCTGGTACCGCAAAACATTTACAATACCTGCTGCACAAAAAGGTAAGCGTTTACTCATACAGTTTGACGGCATTTATATGAATGCGGAGATCTGGCTCAATGGAAAAAAGCTGGGTAAGCACCCTTACGGATATACGTCTTTCTGGTACGATGTTACGGATCGTGTAAAATGGAATGAGAAAAATGTGCTGGCAGTAAAGGTCAGGAACGAAGGGGAGAACAGCCGCTGGTATGCCGGTTCAGGCATTTACCGCCACGTATGGCTGCAGGTGATGGACCCGGTACATGTAGCGCAGTGGGGCACTTCTATCACTACCCCACAGGTAAGCGCCACTACAGCTGATGTGCATGTAAGCACTAAGGTCCTGAATGAAGGGGCCAGTACTGCATCCATAAAACTGGTCACCCGCATTTTGAACGCAAAAGGAAAAGAAGTAGCCGTTACTAACAGCACGCAAAGCTTAAGCTCCAAAGATACTGTTACCTATAACCAGGATCTGGCAGTAGCCCGCCCTGAGCTATGGTCTGTTACCACGCCGGTATTGTACACCGCCGTAACATCCGTTTACCGCGATGGGCAATTAGTTGATCAGCTGCAAACTCCTTTCGGCATTCGCAGTATTACCGTCGATGCAATAAATGGTTTCCGTTTGAACGGGCAGCCGCTGAAATTAAAAGGCGGTTGTGTGCACCATGATAATGGCCCCTTAGGTGCAAAGGCTTACGACCGTGCAGAAGAACGTAAGGTAGAGATCCTAAAAGCCAGTGGGTATAACGCCATCCGTTGTGCGCATAACCCGCCTTCACCCGCTTTCCTGGATGCCTGCGACCGTTTAGGCATGCTGGTGATAGATGAAGCCTTTGATGCCTGGGAACAGGGTAAAAACCCGGAAGATTATCATCTCTACTTTAATGACTGGTGGAAGAAAGATATTGAGAGCATGGTGTACCGTGACCGCAACCACCCATCCATCATTATGTGGAGCACCGGTAATGAGATCCCCAACCGGGAAAAGCCGGAAGTAGTGAGTGTTGCCAAAATGCTCAGTGATCACATCCGCACGCTGGATACCACGCGGTTTATAACCTGCGGGGTGAACGGCGTAACGCCGGATAAAGATCCTTTCCTGGCAACGCTGGATATTTCCGGTTATAACTATGCGCGTGATAAATATGTAACCGACCATCAGCGTTTGCCCAACCGCGTTATGTTTGCCACGGAATCTCTGCCGCTGGAAGCATTTGATTACTGGATGGGTGTAACAGATCATCCCTGGGTGATCGGTGATTTTGTCTGGACTTCCTTCGATTATATAGGAGAAGCCAGCATTGGCTGGCTGGGTTACTGGCAGCGGCAGCACTTCTATCCATGGAACCTGGCCTATTGCGGCGACATAGATATCTGCGGCTGGAAACGCCCGCAATCCTATTACCGGGATGTGCTGTGGAAACCCAACCAGGTGTCGGTTTTTGTAAAGCCGCCGCAGCCTTCTTTTCCCACCAACCCAAATAAAATGGACTGGAGCCATTGGGAATGGCATGACGTGCTGGCAGACTGGAACTGGAAGGGTTATGAAAAGCAGCCGCTGGAAGTAGAAGTATATTCCTCCTGTGAACAGGTGGAGCTTTTCCTGAACAACCGTTCTTTAGGAAAGCAATCCACTAATCGCGATAATAAGTTCACCGCTACTTTCACAATTCCTTATGAAGCAGGTACGCTGGAAGCAGTAGGTTATAGCGGCAACAAAAAGGTAAACACTGCTGTATTGCGCAC
>NZ_DATCRF010000547.1:0-5492 GCF_036569125.1 Chitinophaga sp.
GCCCGTTAGTGTCAGCGCGCAGGAGGCCGTACCTTTCTGCTGCAGCTGACTGGCATCCATTTTAAAGCCCACTTTGCGGGTGCTCATAGGCGCGATGTCGGGCAGGGTGCTTACCACTTCTTTGCCCTGTATGCCGGCGCTGATCTGCAAGCCTTTCAGGGCTTGTTTGCTGGTGTTAATAATCACTACCGCGCCCCATAGCTCTGTATTGGATTTACCGGTTACAATAAACGGCAGGGTAGAATCAGCGGTGCTCAGGTACACAGGTTTAGCCGGAAATAGCAGCTGCGCCTGTATGCCCTGCCTGCCAAAGCTGCGGGCCGTGCGCACATAAAATTCATTCAGTCCTTTCTTCAGCTGAACAGGCGTATACATCCAGCCATAGCGGTAAATATCGCCGGCATGCGGTTCTCCGTTCACATACACCATCTGGTGCCCGGTGATATTCAGCACGGCTGTTTGTGCCGCAGGCGCATCATAGGTAAGGTACAGGTACCCGTTGTTGATCAGGCGGCCTTTGAACATACCGGCGCTGTCGGCCTCAATGGGGTTCCACTTGCCCGGCGTATTATCCAAACCAGGTACGCTGCCGCCGGCTGCCGGTGTGCCAGGCTGCCCGGCGTACAGCAGGTAGGCCAGCTGGTCGGTAAATAGCGCCTGCCGCCCGTATTGATGACTGGGGCCGCTGATCAGTCCCCTGGTAAAAGTGTAACGGTCCTGGGCATACGATAAAGTGCATACCAGGAAAAAAATCCATAGTAATAGGGTCCTTCTTATCATAAATACAACTGTTTGTCCGTTCAAAATAGGCAATTAGGACGGTTTATCCCACCACCCACTTTAGTGTTATCCCGGAATTGGAAGGACATACTTATCAACGCAAAGCACATTTGCAAATATTTTAATTTAAGTTTTTGTTATAAAGTGATCAGAATTGTCACTATTTTATGATGCAAAAAGAGGGAACAATGCTTTGGGGGAAGCGGGACTGCTTTTACAACCAAATGCCGACATGAACACATTAGATGCAGTATTAGTAGAACGGTTACATGAAAATGAAGTAGCCGCGTTTGATACCCTGTACTGGAAGTATCACGAAGTAGTTTATCGCAACATCCTGAAGCTCGTGAAAGAGACAGCAGTTGCAGAAGACATTTTACAGGAGGTTTTTATCAAGCTGTGGGAAAAAAGACAGGAGATCAGGGCATCGCAGTCAGTAGCAGGCTGGTTGTTTGTGATCAGTTTTAATCTGTCTGTGAATTACAGCCGCAAAAAGCTGCGTGAACAAACCTTTCACCAGAAGCTCCTGGCCCTTGCTCCGGGCGAAGAATCCGGAACAGACCGTAAAGCCCTGCAGGAAGTGCAATACCATTTACTGGAGCAGGCCATCGCAGAACTATCGCCCCAGCGCCGCCGTATTGTAACCCTCTGTAAGCTGGAAGGCAAAACCTATGAGGAAGTAGCAAATGAGCTTAATATTTCCCGGAACACCGTTAAAGAACATCTATCCGCAGCCATGGTTAAACTCAACGATTACATCCAGAAGAATGCAGAACACAGGTATGTGCTGTTATTCCTTCTCTTCCTGAACCGCGACTGGTGAAGGTTCACACATCAGGAACACCCTGTTTCGTATTATTCTAAATAATATATGAAATTTCTGGAAGGAACACCCACCCTTTTTTTACACTTCATTGTATTTAAATTAAACAACCGACAGCGTGCACAATAGGAAGGAATATCTCAGGCATTTATTACATACAGAGGAATGGACGATTGCTGAGAAAGAATGGATGCTGCAGTATTTGGATGAGAACGATCTTTCAGAGCTTGAAGCATTAGCCGCAGAAGAATTCAATACCGACCTGGAGACCGTTAAACATACGCTCGACAGGAAAGTTTCAGAAGATCTTTTAGAGCGCATTCACCGGGATATGGATATACCCGCGCCGCACCTTTCACAACCAAAAAGGAATACGGCCAGGATCTATATGCGATGGGCAGCAGCGGCAGCAGCCATTTTGTTAGTAGCAGGTATCGGCTTTTATACCCTTACCCGCCAGTCTGTTAAACCACAGGTGGTAGCAACAAATAAGGAACGTAAAACAGTAAAGCTGCCGGATGGATCGCTGGTATCGCTGGAACCCGGTTCCACACTGGAATACCCGGAGAGCTTTAGTAAAGATACACGTGAGGTAAGCTTAAAAGGAGAAGCGTATTTTGAGGTAGCGCATAATGATAAACAACCTTTTGTTATTCATTCCTCCCTCATAAATACCACGGTGCTGGCCACCACTTTTAATATAGAAGCCAGGGATGCCGGCGCCGCAAGGGTAGTAGTAGTAAGCGGCCGCGTACAGGTACAGGCAAAAGGCCAGGCCGCAGGAAGGGATCAGGCAATGATCATTACCGCCAACAAAAGCGCCGTATACAGCAAAGCAACCGACCAGCTGCAAATGCTGGATGCTGAAGACGATGCCCGCTTTTATGCGCAGAAACGCTCCGGTAAGTTCATGTACAAAGGCGTAACGCTGGATAAAGTGGTCAGTGACCTGGAACGGTATTACAATACCACCATCATTACCCACGAAAAGATCCGCCATTGTGTATTTAACGGAGATTTTAACACAACCGATGATATAGATAAAGCGCTTACCTTGATTGCGATCTCATTAAATGCGAACATACGTAAGGACAGTAGTATCAACAGCTACACAATAACCGGTGGCAGCTGTTTATAAGAAGGTTACAGCAAATAACACAGTAGAAGAAACCTAGTTGAATTGAAAACCAAACTAATCGCCAGTATGAAAATTTCCCTATTGTCAGACCCGGGATAACCATTAACAGACAAGGTTAATCCAAACAGAAAAACCCTGTTTTGCAGAGAATCTATTGTTATCTGGTTTTCTGAACGAACCGGAATGGGCTTCCTTTGCCCGGTAACCAGCCATAGTGGCATAATAGAAGTAATACAGAATTAGAGTCAACCAAAAAAACTAATCAGATGATGGAGCTGTTACGACAACCGCAACCCGGTTAGTCAAACTTATTTTTTACAAGGTTAATAATCCGTAAGAACGTTGCGCTGTTTTACAGCTGCTAAACTATTGCCTGGACTTTAAGTAGCCCGGGACGGAGATCCTATTTCCTTAACGGTACAAGTGTTCTGAGCAACCAACGGAACGCTAATGGAGAAGGTATGCCCTGCCAGCTGTACTCAACGCTAATATACAATAAAGTGAAACATGCGCATTAAAAAGACGCTCTATTTAAAATTATCACTGGTACTCCTGTTCATGCTGGGCGTGATGAAAAGCCCGGCAGCAGGCGTAAGGAGCGCGCAAAATGCGCTCGACAAAAAGATCACGGTCGAATTAAAAGATGTAGTGCTGAAAGATGCGCTGGAACGGATTGCAGACCTGGCCTCCATTTCTTTTGTATATGTAAATACCGAAGCCCTGGAAGCCAACCGCGTAAACCTGCATGCACATGATGAAAAAGTAGGCGCCTTGCTGGATAAGCTGCTTACGCCGTACGCCCTTTCTTACTCCGTAGTATATGACCGCGTTGTTATCCGCAAAAGCGAGAAGAAAACAATACGTCCTGAAGAAGGCTTATCTATCAGGGCCATTACCACTCCGCAGCAGAAGCAGACCATTGATGTAAAAGGCGTGGTAACCTCTGAAAAGAAAGAGCCGCTGGTAGGCATTTCCATCGGGGTAAAAGGTACCTCCCGCGGTACCATGACCAATGAAAAAGGTGAGTTTGAATTTAAACGCATCAGCAGCGATGCCATCCTGGTGTTCAGCGGTACCGGCTATAAGCTGGAAGAGCTGAACCTGGCCACTTACAAAGGCGGCACACTGGCTATACAATTAACGGAAAAGCCTACACGCTTAAATGAAGTAGTGGTAACCGGCTTTCAGAATATAGATAAGAACAAATTCTCCGGCGCCGCCACCCGCTTAAAAATGGAAGATGCCAAAATGGACGGCGTGGTGGATGTAAGCCGTATGCTGGAAGGCCGCGTTGCCGGGGTGGCCATCCAGAACGTGTCCGGTACATTTGGCACCGCGCCTAAAGTACGCGTACGCGGCGCCACCTCTATTAACGGGGATAACAAACCCTTGTGGGTAGTAGATGGTGTGGTGCTGGAAGATGTAGTGAATATCTCAAATGATCAGCTGTCCAGCGGTGACCCTACCACTTTGCTGGGCTCCGCCGTTGCAGGCCTTAACTCCAATGATATTGAAAGCTTCGACATCCTGAAAGATGCCGCCGCTACGGCGTTATACGGCGCGCGCGCCATGAACGGCGTAGTGGTGATCACCACCAAAAAAGGACGTGTAGGCAAACCCGTTGTAACCTACACGGGCAACTTCAGCACACAGCTGAAACCTACCTACAGCAACTTTAATATCATGAACTCTGCACAGCAAATGTCTGTGCTGGGCGAGCTGGAACGCAAAGGCATCCTTAGCTCCAACATCCTTTCCCGGGGCGATGTTGGCGTGTTCGGCAAAATGTACGAGCGCCTGAACGGCGACGATGCCGGCAACATTCCGCTGGAAAACACCCCGGAAGCCCTGCGCGCCTTTTTAATGCGTTACGGCAAAACCAATACCGATTGGTTCGACCTCCTGTTCCGCAACAACTTTATACAGGAACACTCCGTCAGCATCTCAAGCGGTACGGATAAGTCGCAGTCCTATTTCTCCACCAGCTATTACAGTGATAATGGCTGGACTATCGGCGATAAGGTGACCCGCTACACCATGAACTACCGCAATAACTATAAATTTTCTGACCGGCTTTCAGCCGGTTTCTCCACCTTAGGTTCGGTACGCCAGCAACGCGCTCCCGGCGCATTGTCGCGCACCAGCAACCCCGTAGAAGGGCAGTATGACCGTGAGTTTGATATTAACCCCTTCAGCTACTCCCTGAATACCAGCCGCACCTTAACCGCTTATGATGAGCAGGGCAAGCTGGAATATTTCAGAAGGAACTTTGCCCCCTTCAATATTATTAACGAGCTGCAGAACAATTACCTGAGCCTGAACATGATCGATCTGCGCCTGCAGGGCGATCTGGCCTTTAAGCTCAATGATCACCTGCGCTATGAGTTCGTAGGTGCGTTACGGTATGTTAAATCGTCCCGCGAGCACCAGATCACGGAAAATGCCAATATGGCCAATGCCTACCGCGCCAATGGCAACGCCACCATTGCAGCAAACAATAAGTTCCTGTACCGCGATCCGGATAACCCGGACGGTCAGCCCGTTGTAGTGCTGCCTTACGGCGGCTTTTACAACCGTTCGGAAGATCAGCTGGTGAACTACGATTTCCGCAACAGCTTAACGTACACCAATACATTTTCAGAAAAGCATAACGTGAATGTGCTGGTAGGCCAGCAGGTGAAGTATGCCGACCGTCAGGCATCATCCAACACCGGTTACGGCTACCAGTACAACAACGGAGGTGTACCCTTC
>NZ_DATCRF010000548.1:0-5562 GCF_036569125.1 Chitinophaga sp.
AACAATGCCGGCTTTCTGTATGATCAGCAGTAAAAATGAAAACTGTGTGTCCTTTGATCTCTTAATTTAAAACGAAACTTTTAAAAAATAACTGTCATAAACTGATCAAATACAGAGCGCCCGTGCTCACGAAAACAGACATCATATACCCTGGACAAGCAGGCAACAACATCACATTCAAAACAATAATAGAAAATAGCCGCGGGAACCCGGAACGCCTTTCGGTAACAGGCCCCTGGAAAGTAACTGATTACTGTTGTTGTAACAGGAACTTAACCGGCAGCTCAAAGTACATGCTTACAATACGTCCGTTATACGCAACAGGCGAAAACTTCAGCTGTTTTGCAGCATCTACGGCAGCTTCTTCCAGGCCATAACCCAGTTTGGTCATCGGCTCCAGCTCGCTGATCTTGCCGTCACTGTTCACTACAAAAGATACATACACGGTACCGTTAACACCGTTCTCCTTAGCTTTGAAAGGATACTTCAGGTTAGCGTACAGGGAGGCAGTAGCATCAGCCAGCTGTTGTTGCTGCTCCTGGGAGTACGTGATGGTAGTGAATACAGTATCAGCCTTGCCATTACGCTGGCGGATCCAGTATGCGTCAGCCACGGTGTTGTCCTGGATGGTGTAACCGTGTTGGATCTGACGGCTGTCAAAATAATTGTAAGACCAGCGGCCTGGTTTCATCAGGTTCTCGCCGCCTTCTCCGTTCAACTGCACAAAGGTGTTTGTACCATTGTCCCCTTTGTTGATAATAAAACGGATAGCACCATTCTTGTAATAAACGGTGTCATTTGACGCCTTAGATTGCAGAGAACAGCCTAGCGCCATAACTAAAAGTACGGCTGCTCCTAAGAATTGCTTCTTCATAGGTCGTTGTTTTATTGAATTAGAATTGTTAATGCTTCTTTCATGTTTTCTTAGTAAGTCGGTGTGTTCGGCAAGCTTTTCCATAGCTTTAGATTTTTAATTGATTACTATTTGTTTCACCGGCATTTGTGTCCCCCACAAATACTGTTTCTTAATCCGGAAATACGCTTTTATCAATCCCCGGAATGATCTTCAATGCATTTTTATAATAGATCTTTTTTAAGATCCCGTCCGGCAGCTGCATCCCATACATCCGCCAGAACGCATGATATTTTTTATGGTACGGAAAGTACTCATCCGCTGTTTCCAGCACACGGAAGTAAGTAGCATATTCCGATGGCACCCAGGAATCTTTCCCGAAAAGGATGCGGTCCTGGTATTTTTCAAAGAACGCGCGGGCCATAATGGGCTGCCGCCCCAGCTCCGCTATCACTGCTCCAAACTCCACATACATATTAGGTATCTCCTCCATCAGCGCCGCCAGTTTTGCCAGGTCGTTTGCATACCAGCCAAAATGGGCGTTAATGAAGGTGGTTTGCGGATGTTTTTTAAACATCCTGTGCTGTTCTTCAATGATCTGTTCCCAGGGCGCAGGGTCTTTAGGACCTCTTTGCCTGCCGGGGTGGGAGGCCAGCTCCAGCCAGCGCTCATTTTTTTCATCCATGGGCTCCCAGAAAGGTGCAGGGTCTGCCGCATGAATTAGTACCGGTATCTTCAGCTCTCCGCATTTGTCCCAGATGGCGTCCAGCCGCGGATCATCGATCGGTACCCTTTTACCGCTGTTATCCTTCACACTCAGTCCCAACGTCTTAAAGATCTTTAGTCCATTGGCTCCGTTCTTAACATCCTGCTCCAGCTGCTGTACCGCTTTGTTGGTCCAGCCCTGCTGCCCGATGCCGTCAAAGTCAATGTTGGCAAACACTATGAACCGCTTTGGCGCGTGTTCCCTGATATTGTCTGTCATTTTTTTAAGCTGGCTGCCATTGCTGCCGCTTAAGTTCACCATTACCTGCATATGAAGGGCGTCCATTTCTTTTACGAGCGCCCCCAGATCCTGGCTACCCATATTCCACTGATGATTGTGTACATCAATGAACGGATATTTGGCTCTGGTGAGGATATGTTCCGGCACCTTCAGGGTGGAAACCGGGTCATATTTCTCAAAATCCATATGGCCATTTTGGCTCGATTGGCCTTGTGCACAACCGGTGATTATCAGCCCGATATGTAGCAAAAGCGAGTACCTGCTTAGGTTCTGGGTCATAGTTGAATCACGTCTCAAATTACGAATTTTTAATAAATACTAATAATTAATATAAGATTTTTTATTCTATTAATAATTAATATCACATATTAACATCGTTTTCAGATGATAACTAATTTTAAATCATCATATATTATATATGATCTGTGATGTGTAAATTTTTTTCCGCCTAACCGGATAAAAGGAGGGGGCATTGTGGGAATTTTGTGGGCCGCATGTTGGGATTTTTTTATTGAGGATGGATTTTTCAGTCTCAAATTTTACCGGGTAGACGTTTTATTGCTTACAGGCTGTATTTTTGCGCATCGTTCATTTACGTAAACCATTCATTTCAGTTAATTTATAATTTTTCTTCCTGATGCTTACACCTGATTTCAAATTTCCGGGACAAACAGCCTTCTATAAAGGCAAGGTACGCGACGTATATACTATTAACGACCAGCTGATGGTAATGCTGGTGAGCGACCGTATCTCTGCTTTTGACGTTGTACTGCCTAAGCCCATTCCTTACAAGGGACAGGTTTTGAACCAGGTAGCCGCCATTATGCTGGAAGCCACCAAAGACATTGTGCCTAACTGGGTTAAGTCTGTGCCTTTGCCAAATGTGACCATCGGATTGAAGTGTGAGACCTTCCCCGTGGAAATGGTAGTACGTGGTAACCTTACCGGCCATGCATGGAGAACGTATAAAAGCGGTAAACGCGAATTATGCGGTGTACAGCTGCCCGAAGGCCTGAAAGAGAATGATTTCTTTCCCACACCTATTATTACACCCACTACCAAAGCGCACGAAGGGCATGATGAGGACATTAGCCGCGAGCAGATCATAGCACGGGGCGTGGTAAGTGAAAAAGAGTACACCCAGCTGGAAAAATATGCGCTGGCATTGTTTGAGCGTGGTAAAGAGCTGGCAGCCAAACGCGGCCTTATCCTGGTAGATACCAAGTACGAGTTTGGTAAGATCGGCGATACCATTTATGTAATTGACGAGGTGCACACCCCGGATTCATCCCGTTACTTCTACGCAGAAGGCTACGAGGAGAACCAGAAAGCCGGTAAAGCGCAGAAGCAATTAAGTAAAGAATTTGTACGCGAGTGGCTGATGGAAAAAGGCTTCCAGGGCAAAGACGGCCAGCAGGTGCCTGAAATGGACGAAGCTTTTGTAAAAAGCGTAAGCGACCGTTACATAGAGCTGTTTGAAAATATCACGGGCCAAAAATTTGTAAAAGAAGAGGTAAGCCCTGCGGATATAGAAAAGAAAATTATCGAGACGCTGCGGAAAGCATAAAGCAGAAAGCAGAAAGCGGAAAGCAGAAAGCGGAAAGCAGAAAGCGGAAAGCTGAAAGCGGAAAGCAGAAGGTGGGAAGCTTTGAGCTTTACGCTTTCTGCTTTCCGCTTTTTAATTACCTTTGTACACGTGAAACCTGTAGCCGGAAACCTGTAATCCTGATAAGCAACAAACGCTAATCTATTAATTATTAATTCTTAATTATTAATTACGACGGTAAAGAAATGAAGCACCTTGCAGCGCTGAATATATACTTTGTAAAATATAAATGGTTGTTCATACTCGGGCTGCTGTTCACTTCCATTTCTATTGTATTCAGCATTTTTCAACCCGTAATGGTACGGCAGATCTTTGACCTGCTGGCGCAGAACCTGGATAACTACCGCATCATCAGCGATACCGGGATCAAGGGCGTATTCCGTTCCGACTTTACCCGCGTGCTGGCCTTTTACGGCGTTACCATTTTACTCTCTGCCTTACTAAGCGGCTTTTTCATGTTCCTGCAGCGGCAAACGCTGATCGTAATGAGCCGCCATATTGAATACGACCTCAAGAACGATATTTACCAGCAATACCAGCGGCTGGACCTCAACTTTTTTAAAATGCACCGCACCGGCGATATGATGAGCCGTATTACGGAAGATGTATCACGGGTGCGCATGTACGTAGGGCCGGCCATTATGTATGCGGCCCGCACCATCCTGATGCTGGTCATGATCGTGTACCTGATGGTAAAGGTGAACTTTACCCTTACCTTATATACTTTATCGCCCCTGCCGGTGCTGGCGCTCACCATTTATTATGTGAACCGCATCATTCACCGTAAAAGCGAACGCATACAGGCGCAGCTCTCCAACCTAACCTCTATTGCACAGGAATCTTATTCCGGCATCCGCGTAATAAAATCATATGTGCAGGAAGATGCTACGGCGCAGCACTTTGCGCAGGCGAGTGAAGATTACAAGCAGAGCTCTGTTAGCCTTGCCAAAACAGATGCGCTGTACCAGCCTGCCATGTCGCTCATGATAGGCCTGAGCGTTATACTCACCATTTTTATCGGCGGCATACAGGTGATACATGGTAATATTACCGTAGGTAACCTGGCGGAGTTTGTGATCTATGTGAACATGCTCATTTTCCCCTTCTTCTCCATAGGATGGGTAGCCTCCATGATCCAGCGCGCCGCAGCATCGCAGCAACGTATTAATGAGTTCCTGCAGCTGGAGCCTACTATTAAGAATAAAGAGAACGCACAGGCCATACCACTGAAAGGCAGCATCCGTTTTGATAAGGTGTCGTTTACATACCCTCATACAGGTATCCAGGCTATTAAAGATTTTGAGCTCACCATTGAACCCGGACAAAAAGTAGCCATTATAGGCCGCACGGGTTCCGGTAAGTCAACCCTGGCGCAGCTACTGTTACGCATGTACGATCCGCAGCAGGGCCGGGTGCTGTTAGACGGCCACGATATCCGCGACCTGCGGCTGGAGAGCCTGCGCGGCCAGATCAGCTATGTACCGCAGGATGTGTTCCTGTTCTCAGATAACATTACGAACAATATCCGGTTCGGCGCACCTGCGGCCGACCTGGAAGCCGTAAAGCAGGCGGCCCGCCAGGCCTCTGTGGAAAAGGATATCCTGAATTTCAATGAAGGCTTTGATACCATGATCGGGGAGCGGGGCGTAACCCTGAGCGGTGGCCAGAAGCAGCGCATCTCCATTGCACGGGCCCTGATCATGGATCCCAACATCCTGGTTTTTGACGATTGCCTGTCCGCCGTGGATGCCCGTACGGAAAAAGAGATCATTGGTAACCTGTACGCCTATCTGAAAGATAAAACTGCCATTATTATCACACACCGCATCTTTGCGCTGTTTGAGTTTGATAAAATAATCGTTCTGGACGAAGGCCGGATCGTAGAAACGGGAACGCATGAACAATTAATGACATTAAACGGCTACTACGCTGAGCTGTACGCCCGGCAACAATCCGGGGAGGAGGAAGCTGTAACTGAATAGAAATCATTTTTTTACATATACCGCTGGCCCTTTATCGGGAACTCTTTTTGATCACTTATCAAAATCATTTAAAATTATTTTGATATTTGTAAACTAATAGTATATTTGTTTCTTA
>NZ_DATCRF010000549.1:0-15424 GCF_036569125.1 Chitinophaga sp.
GTCCATTGCCTGCTGCGTAGTGATGTACTGTGGAGATAGTTGGTGTGGCCTGCGGCTGCCGTCCATGGTCGATGGTCCATAGTCCATCGCCTGCTGCGTAGTGATGTACTGCGGGGATAGTTGGTGTTGCCTTCGACTGCAGTCTGCGGTCCATAGCCGATGGTCATTGCTGCATGAATTGGAAGTGAAATAGCTATAGATCAATGCCTGTCATAAATAATGGTATATAAATTGTTACTGTTAACCCTGTTTACAAATGGGCCAACAGCATCGAAGCTCTCTCCGGTCCATGGTCAACAACCCAATGGGTTACGCCATGGATCATCGGCTATGAACCATGGACTGTTGTTAAAATTATGGTAAATAACCCAGCGGTTACGGCCGTGGATTATTACAAACTATGCACAACTACCATCCGATTATGCCATGGACCATTGACTATGGACCATGGACTTTAAAAAAACGCTTCCATAGCCGCCCAAAAAGCAGTATTATTGAAAGCGAAAAAGGCATGTGATTGATGAATTATCCGGGTAACAGCTCTTTTACACGATCCGTAAAAGGGAAGGTGGTGATTGCCTTCCTGGCGGGGTGTATTGCCCTGGGACTAGCCTGGGTAGTGAGCCGCACCGCTTTCCGTGAAATGCTGCGCACCGTAAAAAGCCTTTCCGAACCCAATGAAAAACTGCGCATCGTAAATACCCTTTTCCGGGATATTACCCAACTGGATCAGCTGCAGAAAAGGCAGGCATTGCTGAAAGCCAACTCTTATCAAAGCTTCCTCGACGAATCTAAAATGCTGCGCGTGGCCATGGATAGCCTGCAGCTCCTGTATAGCGACAATCCTTCCCAGCGCCGGCGCGTGGATTCTATGAAACACCTGCTGCTGGAAAGGGATAAGCTGTTCCTGAATTATTTACAGGTGCGGCAGGGGCTGGTGAACAATAACGATCTTACCAAACAGATCCAGACCCTTTCAGAGCTGATCCTGAACAGCGCACCACAGATAGACAGCACCGTGATCACCACGGAAAAAAAGATCTCCACCACCTTCATTTACCCTTCTGATTCTGCCGCAGCAGCTGCAGAAAAGGCAGCGGAAGAAGCCCCGCCCGTAAAAAGCGGCTTTTTCAGCCGTCTGTTTGGCCGTAAGAAACCGGAAGCACCGCCGCCGGCAACAGAACAGGAAGCGGAAGTAGCGCCTACCTCCCAGGCCCCTACCCGTATGGTAAAGGAGGAGGTGAACGTGAAAATAGATACGCTGGCCCTGGCCAAACAGGACAGCATTATGTGGGAGGTGGAAAAGGCCATGCAGGATTATGAAAAGGAGCGCCGCCTGCAAAGCAGCCGTTTTGTGAACCGGGAAATAGAGCTGGCCAATGCCAGTAATGTGCTCACCAGCCAAATGCTCTCCATTCTGCAGGAAGTAGAAAAAGAAGTAGTAAAACAGGAGGAGCAGAATAATTACCAGGCCCGCAACGTGGTAAGCACCAGTGTATGGCGTATCAGCATTATTATGTGCGTATTCCTGCTGCTGATGGCTATACTGGTATACCTTATCCTTACAGATATTACAAAAAGTAACGCTTACCGGCAGCAGCTGGAAATTGCCAAGGAAGAAGCCGAATACCATGGCGCTGCCAAACAGCGCTTCCTGGCCAATATGAGCCACGAGATCCGCACGCCGCTGCAGTCCATTATTGGTTATGCCGATCTGCTGCGGCAGCAGGATAAACCTTCCAAAAAGCACCTGGAGGCTATTTTCCACTCATCCGAGCACCTGCTGCATATTGTGAACGAGGTGCTGGATTACAGCCGCATCATATCCGGTAAGTTCACCTTTGAGCGCCGCGACTTTGACCTGCGCCAGCTGCTGGAAGAAGTAATGACCGTGATACGCCCGCAGGCAGAAAAGAAGGAGCTGGGCCTGGTGTTAAACAACACGCTTCATAGCGGCGTTTTTCTGAACGGAGATCCTTTCCGCCTGAAACAGCTGCTTTATAACCTGATGGGTAATGCCGTTAAGTTCACAGACGAAGGGCAGGTAACGCTTACCGTAGAGAGTGCGCCCTCTCCGGAGGACAATATGCAGCTGCTCACCTTTACGGTGGCCGATACGGGTAAAGGCATTGCAGAAAAAGATGTACAACGCATCTTTAACCAGTTTGAACAGGCAGGCGACAGCTCTCACCAGAACGGTACCGGCCTGGGACTAAGTATTGTAAAAGCCTTAACAGAAGCGCAGAACGGCAGCATTGAGGTAACCAGCGAACCGGGGGTAGGCTCCCGCTTTGCCGTGCAGCTACCCTTTGCAATGGCTGCTGCACATAATGCCCTGCCCAATACTGAAGCCGTTCATTTCCACGGCCATTACGAAGGCAAGGTATGGGTGGTGGATGATGATCCGTTTATTTTGCATTTATGCGCCTCTATTTTTGAGAAACATGCCATTCCGCACATCTGCTTCCATTTGCCGGAAGCCATGCTGGAAATGCCCTGGGACGATGATGTAACACTGATACTGGCTGACATGCGTATGCCGGGCCTGAACGGCGCGGAACTGTGCCGCCGCCTGCGCCGCTATATTCCGGAAACCGTGAAGATCTATGCCCTTACCGCACAGGCCCTGCCCGAAGAAAGGGAAGCCGTGCTGCAGGAAGGCGGTTTTGACGGATTGCTGATGAAACCCTTCCGGGAATCGGAACTCTTATCCCTGTTAGATGAACAGTACGTACCGGAAACAGATAACGAGGATTATGAAAGCGAGCCGGAAGAGGATAATGAAATAGACCTGGCTGCGCTGGAAAAGCTCACCTTTGGCGATAAGACCATGATCCAGAAAATACTGGAACGTTTTAGCAATGATAACCGCTATGACCTGGACCAGCTTTGTATGGCGGCTAAGGGAGAGGATATGGAGCAGGTATCCTTACTGCTGCACCGCATGGCCGGCAGAACCGCGCAGATAGGCGCCGGCGAGCTGGCAGCCCGCTTCCGGATGCTGGAAATAGCCTTACAACAAAATACTGTATTACCGGGAGATGCAGTGGCGCAGGTAGATGAGCTGGCCGTAGGCATGAAAGCCTTATTGTACAAGGTAGATTCCCTGTTTATCCCTCAATCTGATACTTCTCCATCTTTTTATAAAGCGTCTTTCGATCAATATTAAGCAGCCGGGCGGCCTTGCTTTTATTGTTCTTTACCTGGCGCAGTATTTCCTTGATCAATTCTTTTTCATTCCCTTCATTCAGCGCTTTCAGGTCAGTGCTCTGGGTTTTGGGCATCTGGTTCACGGAAAAGGTCATTTCATCCGGCAGGCTTTCCATACCGGCAGTTTCACTTTCCGTCAACAGCACCATACGTCGTATCACGTTCTTTAGCTCCCGCAGGTTGCCCGGCCAGTCGTACTGGCGGAACACCGTCATAGCGCCGGACGACAGGCGTTTGATCTGGCGGCCCAGCTCCTGGTTGGCCAGCTTTATAAAGTGCTGGGTAAATATTTCAAGGTCTTCTTCCCGCTCCCGCAGGGGCGGTACATCCATTTTAAATTCGTTCAGGCGGTGGTACAGGT
Source organism: Chitinophaga sp. (assembly GCF_036569125.1). Classification (GTDB taxonomy): domain Bacteria; phylum Bacteroidota; class Bacteroidia; order Chitinophagales; family Chitinophagaceae; genus Chitinophaga. The sequence goes on from NZ_DATCRF010000549.1 coordinate 3,572, forward strand.
CTTCCCTGAAATTGCCGTTGGCAGAGGGCAGGTCTTCATTGGTGGCGGTAATGATCCGCACATCCACCCGTATCTGCTGGGTGCTGCCAATGGGCTGTATCACGCGCTCCTGCAGGGCGCGCAGCAGCTTCACCTGCACTTCGTAGCTCAGGTTCCCTACCTCATCCAGGAAAAGGGTGCCGCCATTGGCAGCTTCAAACAAACCTTTTTTGTTTTGCAAAGCGCCGGTAAAAGCGCCTTTGATATGCCCAAACAGCTCACTGGCGGCCAGCTCTTTGGAAAGGGCGCCGCAGTCCACTGCAATAAAAGGCTTATCGGCCCGCTTGCTAAGGCTGTGAATAGAGCGGGCTACATATTCCTTACCGGTACCGCTTTCTCCCAATATGATCACAGACATATCGGTGGGCGCTACCAGCTTAATGTATTCATAGAGTTTTTTGGAAACTTCGCTGTTACCCTCAATAAAACCGGATAACACATTTTGCTGCTGGCTGGCAGGGGCAGTAGTAGTGGTTTTACGGTTCAGCGCTTCGTTCAGCACCAGCAGCAGCTCATCTGCATTCACCGGTTTGGTGATATAGTCAAAGGCGCCGGAGCGCATGGCCTGCACCGCGGTACGCACATCATTAAAGCTGGTCATAATGATGGCGGGTATATGCATACCCCTTTCCTTGGTAGCGTTCAGCACTTCCAGTCCGTTCCCGTCTGTAAGCCGGTAATCCAGCAACAGCAGGTCATATTCCTTTTTTTCCAGTGATCTTATTCCGTTCTTAACGTTGTACACTGCATCCACCTCATGGCCGTGTTTCTTTAGAAAACCTTCCAGGATCTGTGAAAATGTAGTGTCGTCCTCTACTAACAATATATTGGCCATGGCATCTTAATGGATTTACGATCTTAGATTTACGATTTTAGATTTGGATTTACGCGAATATGAATCGCGCTGATCAAATCTAAAATCGTAAATCTAAGATCTAAAATTGCTCGACTGTAATATTAGTTAACAATACCGGATAAAACAAAAATAGAGAAGTCCCCCCGTCCGGGGAGACTTCCCATTTTTATTCTACTGCATGTCCAGGGCTTTCAGATCAGGCAACCACTTTACCGTCTTTATCTAACTTTACGGTTTTGGCTTCTTCTCCTTTCTTCACTTCAACTTCGTAATACTCCGCTCCAGTAGCGGGTTTTACCCAAAAAGCTTTTTCTGCTTTCCATTCTTTATACTCATCAGAAGCCAGGGTTGCCTTTACGGCATCAGGTAATTCTTCTACCTTAACAGGTTTCTTTTCGTCCTGCAGCTGCACTTTTGCAATTACAGGCTTGTGTGCGTTGGCATTTACGGTAACTACGCCTGATAGTGCTACTACTACCAGTGAGAGCATCAAGTTTTTCATTGTTCAGTGTTTTTATAAAGTGGAGGAATTCTAAAGTCCCACTTTATAATGTGAAAAACGTGCCATGCTTTTTATCAAAGTTTAGCAGTGTGCATCTTATTGGCAGTAAGCGTTTTATGCGTATAGGATTGCGTACCCTCCACACATTACAGTTGAGGACGTATTCCCAAAGTTGAGTACAAAGTCAGCAGTTTTTTTACGCAATCTTCGCGTTCACAGCAACTTCCTGCACCAGCTGTATGCTCATGTGCAGCTTCACTTCATCTCCCAGTATCAGGCCACCGGCATCAGTGGTAGCGCTCCAGCGCAGGCCGTAGTCGGAGCGGTGCAGTCTTCCGTTCAGCTCAAAACCAGCCTTGGTTTGTCCCCATGCATCCTGTGTGGTACCGTAATATGTAACAGAAAGCTCAATGCTATGCGTTTGATCCCGTATGGTCAGGTCGCCGATCAGGCGGTAGTGGTCATCATCTACCTTCTTAACCTGTTTGGATTCAAATGATATCCTGGGAAATTGTGCGCCGTCGAAGAAATCGGCAGTCCTCAGGTGTTCATCACGTTGTTCATTGTTGGTTGTTACACTGTTAACGTCCGCCTCAAAGGTAATGTGTGCATCATGAAAGTCCGCGCTGTTGGTATGTAAGGTGCCTTCAAAGTTGGTAAAGTGGCCGCTTACGTTTGTGATCATCAGGTGTTTTACTTTAAATCCTACCTCGCTGTGTGATGCATCGATTTTCCAGGTTGTCATAATTGTAATGTTTTTAATCCTAGGTTCCTAAACGAATACGTTCATAGTTCCCGTTCCGTTTTCCGTATATAAAAATAATTGTTACGCCCTTCAAATGCTGTGGACAAATTGCCGGAAATAGTGCACTTTTTTAACATTTGTAATAATATAGTACACATTTAACATTTCGTTAAAACTTGCTTTTAAAACCGGCTGCCTGCGTAGCTTTAAAGCGGTTTTTTTGCAGACAGCCGCCAATAGAACTAACGTGTTAAGTGCAGAATTGCTTATTTTCCGTTCCCAAACGGAACCGCATGAAGATATTATTGGTTGAAGACGAGCCGAATGTGGTATCGCTTATTAAACGGGGCCTGGCAGATAACGGGTATGAGATCAGTGTGGCCATGGACGGCTCCTCCGGTTTACAAATGGCAAACGGCCATGATTTTGACCTGATCATACTGGATATTATGCTGCCGGGTATTAACGGGGTAGAGATCTGCCGCAGCATCCGCAAACAAAATGAGCAGGTGCCTATTATGATGCTCACCGCATTGGGTACCACGGAGAATATTGTAACGGGGCTGGATAGCGGGGCAGATGATTACCTGGTGAAGCCCTTTAAGCTGGCGGAGCTAAGCGCCCGCGTACGCACGCTTACACGCCGCTCAAAAAACACACAGGGCCCCGGCAGCCTGCTGCAGATCGCCGACCTGGAGCTGGATACCGTTTCCAAAACCGTGCGCCGTAATAATAAACCCCTGAACCTTACTGCTACCGAATACCGGCTGCTGGAGTTCCTGCTCAAGAACCAGCGCCGTGTACTGTCCCGCATAGAAATACTGGAACACGTATGGGATATTGATTTTAACCTGGGCACTAATGTAGTGGATGTATATGTGAACTACCTCCGTAAAAAAATTGATAAAACCGGTTCCTCCAAACTGATACACACCGTGGTGGGCATGGGTTATGTAATGCGCGAACAACATGAGAATACAGAATAAAATAACCATCCTCTTTACGGCTATTACCGCCGCTATTATGCTGCTGTTAAGCCTTTTCGTTTATTATTTTGCCGCCCGCAGCACCGCGCAGAACTTTTACCACCGCCTGGAAGTACGCGCCAAAATAGTGGCGCAGGCCATCCTGGAAGATAATAAAAGCAACACGCACATTTATTACCGTGTAAAGGAAGAGCAGCTGGAAAACCTGCCCTTTGAAAAAGATTATGCGATAAAGCTGCATCCCCGTACCGGCGAGCTGCAGGAACCCTCTCCCGTGAAATTACCCGGTGACTTTTACCAGAAGGTTTTTACCCAGGGCAGTGCGCGGTTTGTGCGCGACAGTGTGCTGTATACCGGCTTATACCTGGGCAAGGATGCCGATTTTATGGTGATCACTGCTGCGCAGGATGTGTATGGCAAGGAAGAATTACAGAACCTGAAACAAGCCCTGCTCACCGGTTTCCTGGTGTTTTCGGTACTGGTGTTCACCATCGGAAAAGTATTCAGCCGGCAGATCTTTCAGCCCGTGCGGGATATTATACATAATGTACAACGCATCAGCGCCAATAACCTGCACCTGCGTTTAAATACCGGCAACGGAAAAGATGAGATCGCGGAGCTGGCCATTACTTTTAATGATATGCTGGGCCGCCTCGAAGCTATTTTTGAAACACAGAATAATTTTATCAGCAACGCCTCCCATGAGTTCAGAACGCCGCTCACTATTATTTCCGGCGAAGCAGAACTGGGCATGCAAAAAGCCGGCGCCTCCCCGGAGCAGGTTGCCTCCTTTACGCTCATTTTACAGGAAGCAGCCCGGCTAAACCAGCTGGTAAGCAGCCTGCTAAGCCTTGCCCAAACAGGATTTGATGGCAAAAAGCTCCCCTGGGAAAAAATAAGGCTGGATGAGCTGTTATGGTCTGTGAAAACCACGGCCAACCAGATCTATCCTGATAATAAAATAACACTGGATTTTAATAACCTGCCGGAAGAGGCAGATCATTTAAGCACGCTGGGTAACCTTCCCTTATTACAGATGGCGCTGAGCAACGTGGTATTGAATGCCTGCAAATATTCCAGTAATCAACCGGTAGCCATACAGCTGGAAGCTACTAAAAAGGTGCTGATCATAACAGTAACCGACCAGGGTATTGGCATTCCCTCCGCAGAGCTGGGGCAGGTGTTTGTGCCTTTTTTCCGTGCCTCCAATACCAGCAGCTTTGAAGGCCATGGTATCGGATTGCCGCTTACGCTTAACATTATTCGCCTGCACAAAGGCTCTATTGACATACAAGCCTCTGAACAATCTGGCACCGTAGTAAAAATTTACCTGCCGGTAATTGCGTAACCATTATTCTGTACGCAAACTTTTTACAGGATTCATTAATGCCGCTTTAATAGCCTGGTAGCTTACGGTCAGGAAAGTAATGAACAAGGTGGCTGCAGCTGCTGCCGGGAAGATCCACCAGGGAATGCTGGTACGGTAGGCGTATTGCTGCAGCCAGCCGCTCATGGCATAATAAGCTACAGGGCATGCAATGGCCAGGGCAATGATCACCAGCTTTACAAAATCAGTTGACAATAAACCCCACAGGCTGAATAAGGTAGCGCCCAGCACTTTACGCACACCAATTTCCTTAATACGCTGCTCTGCCATGAAAGAAGCCATACCAAACAATCCCAGGCAGCTGATCAGGATAGCGAGGATGGAAAAGATGCTGGCCAGCTTACCAAAACGCTGCTCGTCTCCAAACTTATTTGCATAGTCCTGGTCCACAAACTGGTAGTCGAACGGGTGGGTGGGGTTGTACTTTTTAAACACAGCCTCTATCTTCGCCAGCGCAGCTTGCGTGCTTACTTTGGGATTTATTTTTACGATCATGCGCGTGCCGGGGCCGCCGCGCAGCATATGATAAACAGCCGGGCGTACCGGCGCATAGGGCGATTCTGCAATTACATCCCTGATCACTCCAATAATGTGGTAGGGCTCATCATCCCAGGTAACAATTTTTCCTACCGGATCTTTTAACCCCATAAATTTTATGGCTGCTTCATTAACCACAAAGGCGGTGGAATCCGTAGCAAAGCTGCGGGAAAAATCCCGGCCGGCTACCAGCTGCCAGCCAACCGTTTTCCCATAATCGTAAGACACAGGCTCACTGGGAAAATCCAGCGCCATACCCGGGTCCTTACCTTCCCAGTTAAAACCGCTGTTGGTGTTCCATACAGAGGTTATAGGACTCCAGCACTCCGCCATATTTTCCACTGCGCCGGTTTGCAGCAGCTCATTACGCACTACATCAAACCGGTCATGAATGGCCGGGGTGTACATAGGCAGCGTTACCAGCCCGTTACGGTCGTAACCAATAGGCCGGTTCTGTGCAAACTGTATTTGCCGGAACACTATAATGGTAACAATGATCAATATAACAGATACGGTGAACTGCAGCACCACCAATACTTTACGGGGCATAGCCGCATAACGGCCCACGCGGAAAGTACCCTTCAACACTTTTACCGGCCGGAAAGCCGATAAATAAAACGCCGGGTAGCTGCCGGCTATTAACCCGGTGATAAGGCTAAAACCTATGCAGATGGCCCAGAATACAGGACTGGCCCATAAGATGGACATTTGTTTATTAGCCACCGCATTAAACAGGGGCAGCAACAAAGCTACCAGCAGCAAAGCCACCAGCAGGGCTAACATTACCATTAACAGGGATTCGCTGAAGAATTGCCAGATCAGCTGACTGCGTTGTGAGCCAATGGCCTTGCGGATCCCTACTTCCCTGGCCCGTTTCTGAGAGCGGGCAGTGCTCAGGTTCATAAAATTGATGCAGGCCAGCAGTAATATAAATACCCCGCTGATCCCAAATAACCATACATATCTTATGAAACCACCTGTATTCACGCCATTCTTAAACTCCGCATACAAATGCCAGCGCGACATAGGATGCAGGAATAGCTGGGGATGAAAGGACAGCTCATCTTTATGAATATTTTTAAGCTTTACATCTTTGATCTTAGCCGATACTTTTTCCATAGTGGTGTGCTCCGCTATCTGCACAATAGCCCGGAAAGAATTGGCACGCCAGGGATTATCCAGGTGGTTCAGGTCTGTTAGCCGGGCATACAAGGCCCAGGGCATTATAAAATTCACATTTGAAAAAGAGGAGTTGCGCGGCATATCCTTATACACACCGGTTACCACCACAGGGGTTTTATTATCTATCAGCAGTGTTTTATTAAGTGGATCTTCTGCACCAAAACAGGCTTTGGCCTGTGATGCTGATAGCAGAATAGTGGCAGGATCCGTTAATTTATGGCTGCCCGCCTGCATTTTCAGGCTTAACATTTCAGGCAGGTCCGGCTCACAATACACCCCCACCCCGCTTAACCGCTTTTCTCCTGATGCCAGCACATGTGTTTGATCCCAGGTGCACATGGCTGCGGATTTAATGTCAGCGCCATAATCCTTACGCAATGCAGCCGCTAAAGGAAAAGGCTCGTTCATTCCCGTACCGGTTTCCCCGTTATTGTAAACATTCTGCAGCACCATTGCAATGTGCTTATAATCGGGAAACTGCTTATCAAACCGCCATTCATCTACTACCCAAAGCCCTATGAGCATAGCAATAGCCATACCTGCGGCCAGGCCGGTGATATTGATGGCAGAATACATTTTGCTTTTGCGCAGGTTGCGCCAGGCGATCTTAATGTAGTTCTTTAGCATAAGAGTGAAGGTTACGGATCACGCACTAACAACATACCAACACTTAAATAGCTGTTAGTCAATTGTTTTCTTGTCTTCAACTGTTCATTTCTGAACAGAACGTGTTCATTTTCAACTACTGACCCCGCTTTCTAATCCCTTTCTAATCTCTTCCTCACGGTATTTTAATACACCTCTTAGACCGTACTAACCCCCGTGTTGTTGCTTTGCACTATCAATTCACAACAAAAAAATATCGTGTATGAAAAATATCTTGATCCCTACAGATTTCAGCGTACGTTCCCTGGATATGGTAAAGGAAGCTATTAATAATGTGCAGCTGCATGAGCCCATGAACATTTTGCTGGTGCACTTTTTTAAAATGTCCGACAACATGCAGGAGCTGATGATGCTGTCCCGCCGTATGAAGGATTATGAGCACATCAGTGAAGAGTACCGGAATATCATTTCACAGCTGCAAAAAAATTACCCGGCCCGTATTAACAGCATCCGGGTGGAATGCTTCTATGGCAGCACTGTTGCGGTTTTCAAGAATTTCCTTTTCGCGAACAGCATTGCTGTAATTGCGTATGATGAGCATTACCGTTTTGTAAAAGTGAACAAGAACAGCCTTGATCCGCTGAACATCATAAAAAAATCGGGCTGCGCCTTATTGCCGCTGAACACTGGCAGCCGTGAGGAAAACCTGCGGATAAAAATACTGCGCCCGGCCGCTACTGCCTGATAAAATCTTCACCCATAAAACTGTGCTATATGCTACTGAAAGAGAATATTCCCTTTGCATACGTGTTCGGGAAAATAAAATATGAGCTGATATGGATAACTGCATATGCCATTGCCATTGCTGTTGTACATCAAAACTTTCACATTGTCCGCATATCCATTCCCATTGCTATTCCTGCCATATTAGGCACCGTTATTTCCCTGTTGCTGGGCTTCAGGTCCAACCAGGCCTATGAGCGCTGGTGGGAGGCGCGTATTATCTGGGGGGCCATCGTAAATGATTCCCGTACACTTACGCGGCAGCTGCTCACCTTTACTGCTTTTGAGGGGGAAACACCGGAGGAGGTGATCCGCTTCCGGGAAAGATTTGTACGGCGGCAAATTGCCTGGTGTTATGCGCTGGGCCAATCGCTGCGCAAGCTGCAGCCGACGCATGGACTGGACCGGCTTATATCCCAGCGGGAGCTGGATTACATCAGCCGCTTCGATAATAAACCCGTGGCCCTGCTGGAGCTGCATGCCCGCGACCTGGACTATGCGCTGAAACAGGGGTGGATAAACCGCTACCAGCAAATAGAGCTGGACCGCACCTTTACACGCCTCTGCGATTCTATGGGTAAAGGTGAGCGTATTAAGAACACCATTTTCCCGGCTACCTACAGCCTGTACATTCACCTTACGCTGAACCTGTTCATTCTGCTGCTGCCGTTTGGCCTGATAGAGTTCTTCGGCATTATTGAAATTCCGCTGGTAGTAGCTATTGCAGCTTCTTTCCTGCTGATCGAAAAAATGGCTATTCACCTGCAGGATCCTTTTGAGAATAAACCTACAGATACGCCGATGACCGCTATTGCGCGTACCATTGAGCGGGATCTTAAACAGATCCTGCAGGACTGGGAGATCCCGGAAAGCCAGCCCGCAGAAAAATTCTATATTCTATAGATCTATATTGCGAATCAATCCAATATGCGTCACCAGCCTCCGGGCGGTGGCGCATTTTTTATTTAAAACACAGATAACATTCTCCATTAGTATTCCTGCAGTGAACACTGTATTTTACCTTGCGTAATCAAAACCCTGTGATCAGTAACCGTACAATAATCTATTGAAACAACCCGGGAGCAATTCCCCTGTCGAAACACTTTTGAAAACCATCTAAACCGTTTAATCCATGAAGATCCAAGCGCGCTATGCCATCTTACTGGCCATGCTATTTGCTGCCTGTAGCAAAGAGCCTGTTACACCACCTTTACAGCCCATGACCGCCAAAACCGCTACCAGCGCGGCTAACGTGGTAACCCTTTCAGAAACTTTTGAATCCGGCACCAAAGGCGCCTATGCTTCCGGTAATGTTACCCTGGGCAGCGGCTCCTGGAACATGAACGATGCCTTGATCGGCAACCTGGCGGCAGATGCTAAAAGCGGCACGCAGTCCGTACGCATCCGCAATACCGGTTCCATTACCATGAACTTTGATGCCAGCGGCGGCGCCAACACCATTAGCATCAGCCATGCGGTGTATGGCAGTGATGGCAGCAGCACCTGGCAGCTGTGGATCTCCACCAACGGGGGCAGCAGCTATACGCAGGTAGGCAGCACCATTACCAGCTCATCCACCACCTTACAAACTGCTACCTTCACGGTGAGTGTAAGCGGCAGCTTCCGCCTGTCTATCCGCAAGGCTTCCGGCGGCAGCAACCGTATTAATATCGATAATATTTCCGTGAGCTCCGGCAGTGGCGGAGGCGGTGGCGGCACCACTCCCGGCGATGATGATAATATGCTGCTGGGCAATCCCAGTGGCGCCGTAGCCAATACCTCCTACCCGGCCAATTACCTGATGGTAAAAACCTACTACACATTATCGTATAACCGTGACCGTGGTGGGCCTAATTGGGTAAGCTGGCACCTGGCCAGCTCCGATATTGGCAGCACCGACCGGCAGGATGATTTCCGGGCAGATAATACCCTGCCCTCCGGCTGGTACCAGGTTGGCAGCAGCAGCTTTTCCGGCAGTGGCTTTGACCGCGGGCATAACTGTCCTTCGGCAGACCGCACTTCTTCTGTAAGCGCTAATTCGGCTACTTTCCTTATGAGCAACATGATACCCCAGGCGCCGAATAATAATCAGCAAACCTGGAATAACCTGGAAGGTTATGGCCGCAGCCTGGTGTCGTCCGGTAATGAGGTGTATATAATTATGGGCAGCTATGGCGTAGGCGGTACCGGCAGCAATGGTACCGCTACTACTATTGATAATGGCCATGTTACCGTGCCCGCTAACGTATGGAAAGTGCTGGTGGTGATCCCTAACGGCTCCGGCGACCTGGCCCGCATTAGCAGCAGCACCCGGGTGATTGCTGTAAATACGCCCAATGTTAACACGGTTAGCAGCGACTGGAAACAGTACCGCACTTCTGTAGATGCTATTGAAAATGCTACGGGGTATGATCTGCTGTCGAATGTGCCGGCGGCCGTGCAGCAGGTAATAGAGGCGAAGGTGGACAACCAGTAGATGCGAATTACGAATTAGTCAATTACGAATTGTGCTTAACGCGGAATATATAGAGAGGGCCGTAGCCATTTCTGAGCTACGCCCTCTCTTGTATGCTGGAAAAATATTGAAGCTAACCCTATCACTTTGCAAAAGGCTAATTACCTCAATAGCGGGCGGGGCCTTAATTGTATCATCTTTTGAGTGATAATTCTTTTGAAATTCTGTCAATTATTTTGCTAAAATTTTTAGTAATTTGCCAGTATGGAACAGCCGCCTATTTATACCATTGGTCATGGGCGCAGGTTAATTGAAGATTTCATTTACCTGCTGCAGGCGCCGGGTATTCAATACCTGGTGGATGTGCGTTCTATTCCTTTTTCCCGGTTTAACCCGCAGTATAATCAGCCTGCCCTGCAGGCAGCGCTGACAGCCGGCGGCATCCGTTATGTTTATATGGGCGATACCCTGGGCGGCCGTCCTGCAGATCCTACTCTTTATGAACCCGGCGGGCGAGTAGATTATGCGCTGGTAAGCGCGTCACAGCCATTCCGGCGTGGTATTGCACGTTTAAAAAAGGCGTATGAGCAGCAGATCGTATTGGCCATTATGTGCAGTGAAAGCGATCCCCGCCGGTGTCACCGCAGTAAGCTGGTAGGCGAAGCGCTGGTAAAGGAAAATGTACGGCTGCAGCATATTGATGAACAGGGACAAATGAAAACGCATGAAGCCATAATATTTGAAATAGGCAAAGGCAGGCGTGACCTGTTTAAATAGATCGTCTTGTATAATTGATCCAGCATTCGGCTATGATCAGATGTAAGGTGAATCCTATCCAGAATGCTGTACCAAAGAACTGCTGCGGCGCCAGGCCTGAGAATGCAAAGAACAATCCTACAATAGGCCGGATGGTGCCCACTGCCAGTCCAATGGCAAAGGCCCTTAACATCCACTCCCGGTGCAGGGCCATTCGCCGTTTTATAATATGCACCAACGCCCTGGTTAAGGCTATCAGAAAAAATACGGAAAATAAAACAGTGGCCGCGCCTTCATTCACACCACCTATCGGCAGCAGGAACGACATGATGAACGCCGAGATCCCGGTCATGTAAGCACACACTATAAATACCCAGCCGCTCCGGCGGTGAAAACGGGGATACTTTTCACGGATGCTTTTCACAAACTGTAAGGGTCCCAGGATCATGAATAAGGCGCCGGGCAACATGTGCAGGAAAGTAATAACCGCATGTTTTGAAAAACCCGTATCAAACGGAGCGCCACCAGCGGGGTTCACGGAAGCCAGCACGCCGGCCATTGTAAGCGCTCTGCGGATCACCATTGCAAGGCCTGTCAGCACCAACAGTATAACCGCCAGCCATATAAGCCGGGGCGTTCGTTTTATGGTAGAATTGTATGCCATAGTATAAAAGTAGCGGTACTGCATACCCGATAGCGCAGCAGTAGACCACAGCGGCATATGCTGCGACAAGATGCATAGTTATAACGCTGGCATTTCCCATTCACAGCAATCTTTCCTATTTTAACAGCCGCACACGTCATAAAAGAAAAACCGATGAAAAAAATTATTGCTCCGCTGCTGTTAGCCGTTATAGCACTGATCTGCTTCAGCTTCAAAAAGCAGCCGCCCGCTGCCAAACCCAATGTGATCATCATTTTCATGGACGATATGGGTTATGGCGACCTGGAATGTTATGCCGGCACGCCCTGGCATACGCCCAACATTAACAAGCTGGCAGCGCAGGGCATGCGGTTCA
>NZ_DATCRF010000550.1:0-16567 GCF_036569125.1 Chitinophaga sp.
GGATGGTTCCCGTATTTGCAGGCCGGCGTGGATTATACCTTTAACCGCTCTGCCCTGGTAAAGGATATTGGCCGTTTGTACTGGAAGGAGCTGGACTGGCACGGCGGCATTACTATTCCCTTGCTGCTGTCGTCCGGTAAGTATGGCCGCAGCTTATCCGTAGGCTCCAACTATCACTACCTGCGCAGTTACCCGGATGGTTTTAAGTTCCGGGATGAGGGCATACAATATTTAAACAACACACTGGTGTTTAGCAACCAGCGCATTAAAGCGCCACAGAATATTTATAGTCATTTCGGGCAATACCTGTACCTGCAATACACCCACTCCATTGATGAAGTGCCGGCAGAGCAGTTCTATGGCCGTTTTGACCTGTACCTGCCGGGGCTATTCCCCAATCACAGCATTGTATTACAGGCCGCTTACCAGCAGAAGGATACTATGCAGCGCTATTCTTTTTCAGATAACTTCGTGTATGCGCGGGGGTATAATGAGCCGTTTTACGGGCATATTTATAAGCTGGGCGCAAACTATCATTTCCCTATTGCTTATCCCGACTGGGGTTTTGCGCAGCTTATTTATCTGATGCGCTTGCGGGGCAACGCATTTTACGATTACAGCCAGGCCTACAACTTCCGTACTAAGACCAGCCGGCGTTTTGCCTCAACAGGCGGAGAGCTTTTCTTTGATACCAAAATAGGCAATACCATTCCTTTCTCATTCGGCGTTCGCTTCAGCCATCTCCTGGATCCCGATCCTGTAGAGGCTACCCGCAACCGTTTTGATTTTATATTGCCGCTGCAGCAGCTGTTCAGTTACTGAACAGAATTAATAATTAAGAATGAATAATTAATAATCGCAATGCCGTACTACTAGCGATTTAATTAATAATAAGGATGGAATAGTTATAATCACAATGCAAGTACTTAGCATGAAGTTATTTCTTATTAAGGCTAACTAATCATAATGATGAATAAATAACCAATGATCATAGGCTCGGTATCACAACCGCAAAACTTACCCTCCGATTATTAATTATTCATTCTTAATTATTAATTACCTAACAACAATCCTCAATTCCGGCACCCGGTAATACTTATCGCCGGTATACTTAATAATAATGTTATCGAAATACAGTACCTCATTCCGTTGCAGCACTTCTTTCAGGCGGCTGCTCCAGAGGGAAGGAAGTTTATCAGCCTTAAAACTATCGCCGGTAAAATCAGAATACACGCCCGGCTGGCCGGTGGTATCATTCAGGTAAGCTTCTTTTTTCTCGTAGGTGAAGTCAAACGATACTACAGGGAAAGTATGGTTCTGCTGATCGCGTACTACCAGGGCAGAATCCAGTAGTTTCAGCACTTCGGGCCTGGGCAGGGTATCGCTCAGGAATATGCCCCAGCTGGTGCGGAACCGCAGGTTGGTTTTGCCTGTTGTACCGGTAGTGGCAGCAGCCGTTTTGCCGGACCCTGGTTTGCCTTTACCCGGTTTAGATTGCGCATTCAGCGGCAAACCCGCCGCGCATAAAAGACTGAAAATTAAAAAGGTTTTCTGCATAATGGATCAGTGTAGTTGCGGCATTTATTGCCTCAACCGGCGGAACAGCAGGTGGCCGGGAACAATTCCCCTGGCAGCTTCCTGCAAACCGCTGATTATATAAAACGTTAGCCGGTTATAAAAAGTATAAGGTAACGCATTCAATTATCCCTCGTCCCACCCTCTGTCCATTCTCTACCCATCCTTATCATCCCCTTCCCATCTCTACTTATCTTATCCACTCCCTCACATCCTACTTCCCAAGATACAGCATTTATGCCGCGCTCATGACTGTTTTTCTGTACGCGCTCAGGCTCATGTTACGGTGCTTTTTAAAGAACTTATTAAGATGGCTTTCATCTGCAAACCCAAATTCCGCTACGATCTCATTGATCAGTTTATCACTGAACTTTAACCGGTGCTCGATCAGCCGCATTCTGTACTGCGCAATGAACTGCTGAATAGTTTCGCCGCACTGCTTCTTAAAATAGCTGCCCAGGTAAGCTTCCGATAAGCTGGCTTCTTTGGCGATGGTAGCCGCTTTCAGCTTTTGCGGGTCATAAATGTTATTCTGTATGTAACGGATGATCTCCTGGATCCGCTGATCACTGTTGGGTTTAACGTTCGATGGCTTCATCATCGAAATGTTCCTTGCAGCAATAACGATCAGCGCATTTACAAAATGCATGGTCAGGTCCTGGTAATAGGGATCGTTCTGCTGTTGCTGTTGCAATAAAAGCAGCTCAACTATCTTTCTTACGCGTACCATATCGGATTTGCATTGCATAACACAGCCCGATACACGGGTGGCATAATACAACAGGCATTCCAGGCAATCCAGGCTTTTCCAGCGGTATTCCTTTACATAGCTGCTGTTAAGCCGGATCAGCAAAAGGTCGGTTGGGCCTGAGGTCTCAAAGGCATGAGTATCACTGGGGTTCATAAGGATAAAAGCCCCCTCCTTGTAAAAGGCCCGGTTGTCATTCATCTGTACAATGCCTGTCCCGGAGATCACATAAGCCATCTGGAAAAAGCTGAACAGCGTTTCTTTCATGGGCGGCCCATCCAGCGTTTTGCGTACCACCTCCACCAGTTGATGCATGTTTTCTCTGACCATGGCGTAAATGTACCATTTTATCATAGAAATGTACTGATATGTAGGCCTTTTGTCAGTCTATTTTTGTGAAATACAGATAAGCTTATGAATGAAACGCTTCACAGCAGCAACAAAATGGCACTTGCAGCCGTATGCCTGGCATCGCTCATGTTTGGTCTTGAAATATCCAGCGTGCCGGTTATATTACCCACACTTGAAAAAGTGCTGAATGGCAAATTCAGCGATATGCAATGGGTAATGAATGCCTATACCATTGCATGCACCACGGTGCTGATGGCCACCGGTACCCTGGCCGACAGATTTGGCCGCAAGCAGGTATTTATCATCAGCATTATTGCTTTTGGCATTACCTCCCTGTTTTGCGGTTTGTCGCAGCAGGTATTGGGGCTTATCATCAGCAGGTTCTTTCAGGGCCTGGCTGGCGGCGCTATGTTCATTTGCTCCATAGCCATTCTTTCGCACCAGTTCAGGGAAGGGAAGGAGCGTAGTAAAGCCTTTGCCATATGGGGCATTGTTAGCGGCATTGGCCTGGGATTAGGCCCCATCATAGGTGGCTTTATTGTTGCCATCTCCAGCTGGCAATGGATCTTCCTGGTATTTGTTCCTTTATCGGCCCTTTCACTGATCCCCGCATTTGCAGGCGTACAGGAATCCCGTGATCCGCTGGCGCAGCAGCTGGATGTATGGGGCATTGTAACGCTTTCGCTGGCTGTTTTTGGCCTGGCCTTTTACATTACACAGGGGCCGCAGCTTGGCTTTGGCAGCGCATCTGCCCTGGGTATTCTGGCAACCGCTGTCATTAGCTTTTTGCTTTTTATATGGGTAGAGAAAAGAGCCCCTCATCCCATGTTTGATTTTTCTGTTTTCCGGATCCGCGAGTTTTCAGGCGCCATCATCGGATGTATTGGAATGAATTTCAGCTTCTGGCCCCTGATGATCTACCTGCCGGTGTATTTTCAAGGCGGCTTAGGCTACAACAGCATTACCACCGGTTTGTTCCTGCTGGCCTATACAATACCCTACTTTGTGATGTCGCCTGTTGCAGAACGTCTGCTGCTGCGTTACAGGCCGCAGATCGTTATCCCACTGGGCTTGTTCACCATTGGGCTGGGTTTTATACTAATGAAGTTTGGCGGCAGCGTAGCGCATGCCAATGGCTGGACCCTGCTGCCGGGCATTCTGCTGGCAGGCATCGGCATTGGTTTAACCAATACGCCTGTTACCAATACTACAACAGGATCTGTATCGGCCGACCGTGCCGGTATGGCTTCAGGCATTGATGTAAGCGCCCGCCTGATCACGCTGGCCATCAACATTGCTGTAATGGGATTTATTTTGGTAGAGGGGATTGCGGCGCATCTGAAAGGCGCTTTCCATGGGGCATTCACTATGGGCCGTTTATATGCCCTGTCTCAAACAACGGCAGCAGGCGGTTTTGAAAGCCTGCAACACCAATATCCCGAACTCTCCTCCCTGGACCCCTCAGGGCTTACCGTTCATGCTGCCTTTACGCACGGCTTTGAATGGGTGATGCTATACGGCGGCATCGGCGTATGGGCATTGGCGTTATTAAGCTTTATCATCTTCCGGAAAAAATCATTCTGATCAAAATAAAAATCCGCTACAGCCATTTACTGTAGCGGATTTCCTAATATAAACCAGCATATTTATTTTCACATCATTCAATCCATCACAAACACCAGCACATTAGCATATTAGCACATCAGCACATTCCCAACCGTCACAAACATCAGCACAATAGCATATTAGCATATTCCAAACCACCTGCACAATTCCAATCCATCACAAACACCATCACATTAGCATATTAGCACATCAGCACATTCCAATCCATCACAAACATCAGCACATTAGCATATTAGCATATTCCAAACCACCTGCACAATTCCAATCCATCACAAACACCAGCACACCAGCACATTAGCACATCAGCACATTCCCAACCATCTGCACATTTGCACATTTGCATATCTGCACATCAACTACATTGCTTTCAAACTCTCCGTGATCGCCCGTATCTTCTCTTCCGCATCTGCCTTCTTCTTCCGCTCTGCAGCCACTACTTCCGGTTTGGCATTCGATACAAAACGCTCATTCCCCAGCTTCTTTTCTACTGATTCCAAAAAGCCCTGCTGGTATTTCAGGTCAGCTTCCAGCTGCTCTTTCTGCGCGCCGGTATCCAGGGTATGTTCTGTTTCCAGGTAAAACTTATCTTTCTGCACCACCAGCGTAATGCTGCCGGCTACTGCTGTTTTCGTATATACAATAGCTTTAGCATTTACCTGTTTGGCCAAAATGCTTTCAATTTGTTTAAAGGCATTTTCGTGCACGGTATCAATATGCAGCGTAATAGGATCTTTTGGTTTTATCTGGTGTTTATTACGTGCATCGCGTATGCTGCTGATCACTTCCTTGGCCAGCGCGCCTTCTACCAGCAAAGCATGGTGCGGGGCGGCAGGTTTAACAAATTGTTTTACGATCAGGTCATCACCGGCATTGCGCGCTTGCAGCTGCTGGTAAATTTCTTCCGTTACAAACGGCATAAAGGGGTGCAGCAGCTGCATCAGCTGGTCAAAGAAGTCCTGCGTTTTGCGGAATACTGCGGCATCAATGGGCTGTTCAAAACCAGGTTTCACCCATTCCAGGTACCAGCTGCAGAAATCGTCCCATATCAGGCTGTAAATGGTTTTCAGCGCTTCGCTTAAACGGAAGTCCTTGAACAGGTCAGCCACCTGGCCCTGCACTTCCTGTAAACGGCTCTCGAACCATTTCACCGCAAAGTTCTCTTCTGCCAACTGCCCACTGCCCACTGCCGACTGCCTTCCTTCCCACATCTTCACCAGCTTCAGCGCATTCCATATCTTGTTACAGAAGTTACGGCCCTGTTCACAGCTGGCGTCATCAAACAGCAGGTCGTTACCCGCAGGTGACGAGATCATGATCCCAAAACGCACGGCATCTGCACCAAACTGGTGGATCAGCTCCAGCAGGTCGGGCGAGTTGCCTAATGATTTACTCATCTTACGGCCCTGCTTATCACGCACCATGCCGGTAAAGTATACATCGCTGAAAGGCTTTACCTGCTTGTATTCCAGCCCGGCCATGATCATACGTGCCACCCAGAAGAAAATAATATCCTGCCCGGTTACCAGCACAGAAGTAGGGTAGTAGTAGTTAATATCTTTATTACCCGGCTGGCTGATGCCGTTAAATACTTCAATAGGCCATAACCAGGAGGAGAACCAGGTATCCAGCACATCCTCATCTTGCCGCAGGTCCTCTATTCGTAATCCGGCATTCGTAATCCGTAATTTCTCCAGCGCTTCTTCCGCAGTTTCCGCTACTTCAAAGCTGCCATCCGGTGCGTAAAAGGCCGGTATACGCTGGCCCCACCACAGCTGGCGGGATATACACCAGTCCTTCACATTCTCCATCCAGTATTTGTAGGTAGCCAGGAAACGGTCGCCGGGGTGTATGCGTACATCCCCGTTCACCACCGCATCCAGGGCAGGTTTGGCCATTTCAGCCATCTTCACAAACCACTGGGTGCTAATACGCGGCTCTACCACGGTATCAGGGTTACGCTGGCTGTAACCCAGGCGGGTAGTGTATTCCTGCTCTTTTACCAGCAGGCCCTGCTCCTGTAATGCCGCCACGGTTTTCTTACGGGCTACAAAACGGTCTTCGCCAATAAATACGCCGGCAGCAGCGCTCAGGGTGCCATCTTCATTCAGCGTATCTACGATCTCTAAATTATGTTTCAGGCCCAGGTTATAGTCATTGATATCGTGCGCAGGGGTTACCTTCAGCGCACCGGTACCAAAAGCCGGGTCTACATATTCATCAAATATTACCGGCACCTTACGGTTCACCAGCGGCACCACGGCATAGCGGCCTTTCAGGTGCGCATAACGCTCGTCATTGGGGTTTACGCAGATCGCGGTATCGCCCATAATGGTTTCTGGGCGCTGGGTGGCAATGGTAATATAGTCGCCGGTAGGGTTGTTCTCACTATCTACAATAGCATAGTTCACATAATACAGCTTACCCTGCAGGTCCTTGTAATCCACTTCCTCATCGCTCAGGGCCGTTTTAGCCTTGGGGTCCCAGTTGATCATGCGGGCGCCCCGGTATATGAGCCCTTTTTGATACAGGTCTATAAATACTTTTATAACAGCCTGGTAATAATGGTCGTCCATGGTAAAGGTTACCCGGTCCCAGTCACAGGAGCAGCCCAGCTTTTTGATCTGCTGGTAAATGATGCCCCCGTATTTTTCCTTCCACTCAAAAGCATGTTGCAGGAAGGTTTCCCGGGTAAGCTGCGATTTCTCGATGCCCTTTTCCCGTTTCAGCATATCTACCACCTTGGCTTCCGTAGCAATAGAGGCATGGTCAGAACCCGGCACCCAGCAGGCATTGAACCCGCTCATGCGGGCGCGCCGTACCAGTATATCCTGTACGGTCTCATTCAGGGTATGCCCCATGTGTAATACCCCGGTTACGTTGGGTGGCGGTATTACCACGGTAAAAGCAGGTCGGCCATCCGGCTGGCTCCTGAAATATCCTTTGTCCATCCAGTGCTGATACCATTTCTCTTCCGTAGCTGCCGGCAGGTAATTCTTTGATAATTCTTCCATGCATTCAAATATAAGTCTGCAAAAATAAAGGAGATTAGGCATAGATGGAAATCACCCCGCCCTCCCCGTCAGCTAAAAAAATGTTTTTTTAGCAATTATCACTGTAAATCCACCATTTATTAAAGTTTTCTAGCCAAATGCGAACTTCCCTTTTCCCAATATCCTTAGGCATGCTAATATTGCATATATGTTTACAAGTTTAATAACCCCTGGTTTGTTAAGAGAGAGCATGTTGCAAACTAGATAATGTACTGTTTTTCAATTTTTTTTCATTTACCCCAAACAAAAAGCATGAAACAGCTATTCTACAGCCCCATTGCTGCAAGCAAACGTAGCCCTGTGCTACCTTTCAACAGCATCGGTCAGCGCTACGGTACCAACCGTACACCGAACACCACCCCGAACCGGATCAAACAATTATTAATGGCCGTATTATGCAGCGCCCTGGTTACACCAGCCATGGCAGTGCACCACAACGCCACACCGGCTGCCGCTTACCACCTGCGGGCAGAGGTGAACATCCGGTACGACAGCAAAAGCGGCAAAATGTCTATCAAAGCCACAGACGCAACTTTGTCAGACCTGGTAAGCAAGCTGGAAGCCGCCTACAACATCCGCCTGTTTGTAATGGAAGTATCTATGGATACTAAAGTTACCTGCGATGTGCAGGACAAGTTCATTGACGATGCCCTGCGCGAAGCCCTGCCGCCATCCGCCCGTTTCTTTTACCGTTTTATGAACGGCAGCACAGAAGTGGAAGACCGTAAGCCGGAGGCCCGGCAGATACGCTCCCGTATCACCAGCGCCACCGCTATCAAAACACAGCTGAAAGCCCAGCCGGTAGCCATGGGCATTAAACCGGCTGAAACAGTTGTAACGGAAAAAAGAACCGCCCGCACCGCCATCATAGCCAGCAGGGCCGGTAATATGCCCACACAGGTAGCCGCCACCAACATACGCGCACAGCAACTGGTAGCCTTACCCCAGCAAACAGATGACTATTATGTAAAAGTAACCGTGAAAGTAACCCCCAATGGTTATGAGCCGGTAAGCTACACCAAAGTGCAGGGCAACCTGGTGAACGACAGCACCGCCTCCGGCGATTTTGTGTACCAGCTAAAGGATAATGGCCGGGATGTATACACCGCCGCTATTGATGATCCGCTGGAGCTGCACAGCTATTCCCCCAATGGCAGCCACAAAATATTGCAGGCCAAAGAAGCCTTCATTAACATCACCCTTCCCAAACAGGTATTGGATAAGAATGCAGTAGCAGCGCCCTCCCTGGAGTTTTCCCGCATCCGCGGCGAAGTAGTGCCGGAGAACCGCAACATAAAAATGCTGCAGGCCACCACGCTGCAACGCAAAGGCCTCATCAGCACCGAAGCCCTGCAAAAAGTGATACAAAGAAAATAACCTGTAACCACCACACATACCCCAAAGAAAACAAGTCATGAAAAAGATCCTTTTCAGCATATTTATATGCTGCACTATAAGCGCAGCCATAAAAGCGCAAACCGTAACAGAAGTGTTGCGCAACGGCTCCAATGGCGCCAAACTGAACCTGGTGATCATAGGCGATGGGTTTACCGCCGCCGACCAGGCCGCGTATAATACCCACGTAACAAACCTGGTAAAGAACCTTTTCAGCAAAGATCTGTACGATGAAACGATGGATGCGTATAACATTTACCGCATCAACGTAAACTCTACCCAGTCCGGCGTAACAAAGGTAAATGCCAGCGGTACCGTAACCACCGCACGCAACACCGCCCTGGATTACCGTTACAGCGGTATCTGGGACCGCTGCTGGATGGAGCCCGGTCCCAACACCGCCACCCGCCTCAATAACCTGCTCACCACCCTGGTGCCGCAGTACAATTATGTGTTCATTATTCTGAATGAAACGGGCTTTGGCGGCTGCGCCGGCGGCGGCAAGCTGGCTATTACCCGTGGTGCAGATGATAATGATCCGGGATGGTCAACAGCAGCCCATGAAATGGGCCACATGGTAGGCCTGCTGGCAGATGAGTATACCGTGAACTGCGATAACTACACCAGCGAAGAGCCTGCACAGGTAAACGTGACCAAGAACACCAACCGCGCTACTTTAAAGGGAGAGTGGAAGAATTTTGTACCCGCCTCCCGCCCGGTACCCACCATTTCCGGTTGCAGCGCGGCTAACCCTTCCGGTAATGATACGGATGAAGATGCCGGCGTGTTTGAAGGCGCCCAGTATACTGGTCTTGGCAAGTTCCGTCCGGCGTATAACTGCCGTATGAAAGGTAACTCACCCCTGTTTTGCCCCGTATGTTATAACCAGATGCAGGCAAGGGTAAAACCTTACCGCAGCTATAATTTCAACAACTCTTACGCAGGTGATTTCACCGGCGATGGCAAGGGCGACCTGGTAGTGCATTATGGCAACAGCATTTCCATGTACAGCTCCGACGGCAGTAAAATGAACCACGTATTCACCGGCACCGAAAGGGTGAACACCGGCGGATCCAGCTGGCAATTCAAACCCGGCGATAAATTTTATGTAGCCGATTTTGATGGCGACGGTAAAAAAGACCTGTATGTATTTAACAGTGGCGACTGGGGCAGCTACGGCCCTTACTTTGCCCTGTTACGCTCTACCGGCACCGGTTTCGACTGTGTAAAACGCTATGATAAAACCCTGGAAGGCTGGCAAATGTCTGCCGGAGATGATTTTTATGTAGGCGATTTTGATGGTGATGGCAAAGAAGACTTCTACATTGTGAACACCACCACCTGGAGCACCAAGTATGTAGGGATGATGAAAGCCGCCTCCAACAAAATGAGCTTTATAAAAAGGTATGATAACAACCTGGGCGCACCCGGCTACTGGATCATGGCTAAGAACGATGAGTTCTATGTTGGCGACTTTGACGGCGATAAAAAAGCCGATCTGTACATGGCCAACCTGAAAGACTGGACCACCAATTATGTAGGCATGCTCAAATCCACCGGCGCCACGCTGAACTGCATCCGCGTGTTTAATAACACCCTGCCCGGCTGGACCATGGCCGATAACGACCAGCACCTGGTAGGTGATTTTGATGGAGACGGTAAAGCAGATATGTATGTATTCAATGGCACCAACTGGAACCCGGAATACCTGCTGATGCTGAAATCCACCGGCAGCAACCTTTCTTACGTAAAACGTTTTGATGGCGTAATACCCGGCTGGGAAATGGCCCCCAATGATCGTTTATACGTTGCCGATGCCAATGGCGATGGTAAAAAGGACCTGTACATTTATAATACCAGCAACTGGGATAAAGAGTACCTGGGCATCCTCACCTCTAACGGCACCACTTTAAGCGGCACCTGGCAAAAGGACTGGATAGGCAGCTGGAACTTAGGTAGCGTAGATAAGCTGGCTGTTACCAACTTCAATGGCGGCGCCGGTTGGGACGATCTGTTCATTTACAATACCAGCTGGTTTGGCATGCTGCGCTCCAATACCACCAGCTTATCGCAGGTGTACATTAGCCCCAATTACATTCACAATTTCAAGTATCATAAATTAGGCTGGTGGTAAACCAAGCTTGCTACAAAACAAAAAGCCGGGTCTCATGACCCGGCTTTTCTATTGTTATTCATGTCTTTCCCATGTGTTTCTCATGTCTTTCCCTACTAAATCCCATGTGTTTCCCTAGTGAATCCCTAGTGAATCCCTAGTGCATCCCATATTAAAAGCGCATGCACTCCCTATTAAAAGCGCATACCATTCAGGGTAAAAGCGCATAAAGGCCTCTTTCCGCACTACTTTTCCCTACGCTAAATACTAAATACCCCGCACCACTACTCTCACCCTTCATGCTATGGACCATCGACTATGGACCATGGACTCCTTCACCCTCTATACCCCTCCACGATAAACTCCTCTCACGCTCCATGCAATGGACCATGGACCATCGACGGCGGCCGAAGGCCGCCTTACGCCATCCCCTCAATCACCTCACAGGTCCTGGCTACCATTTCCGGCGTAATATCCAGGTGTGTTACCATTCTTACCTGTGTGCTGGAAATAGGCATTACTTTAATGCCCTCCCTTTTCAGGTGTTCTGTAAAAGATACCGGGTTCCAGGCGCCCAGTACTTCAAAGATAAGGATGTTGGTTTCCACCGGCAGCATATGCCCGGTGAAAGTTTTTTCCAGCAAGGCGTTGGCAATCTGTTTGGCATGTATATGATCCTGTTCCAGCCGCTGTAAATGGTTTTCCAATGCATAAATGCCGGTGGCCGCCATATATCCGGCCTGCCTTAATCCGCCGCCAAACTTTTTACGGATGCGGCGTGCTTCGCGGATGAATGCTTCGCTGCCCAACAGCACAGAGCCCATGGGGCAGCCCATGCCCTTATTAAGGCAAACGGAAATAGAGTCAAATACACTCCCATAAGCCTTCGGATCCTGCCGGGTGGCGATCAGGGCATTGAACAGGCGGGCGCCATCCAGGTGAAGGGCCAGCTTATTCTCCTCGCATACGCTTTTGATCTTTACCATTTCTTCCCAGTCGTAACAGCAGCCGCCGCCCCGGTTAGAGGTGTTTTCCAAACACACCAGGGAGGTGCGGGCTTTATGTACATCATCGGGGTTAACAGCCGCAGCTACTTCAGCAGCATTGATCATGCCGCGCTCCCCATGGATAGGGTGTACCTGGGCGCCGGCATTAAAAGCAATGCCACCCCCCTCATAAATATATACATGCGCCTGGTGGCCGCAGATCACTTCATCGCCGGGCAGGGTATGGGCTTTAATAGCAACCTGGTTGCTCATGGTGCCGGAAGGGCAGTAAAGGCCTGCCGCTTTGCCAAAAAATTCTGCCATCATGGCTTCCAGCCGGTTTACGCTGGGGTCTTCTCCAAACACATCATCGCCGGTTTCTGCTTCCGCCATGGCCTGTAACATACCAGGAGTAGGGCGGGTAAAGGTATCGCTTCTGTAATCTATGGTCATTTTCGTTAAATGGTTTGCAATGGAATTAAGTATAAATTAGTTAAGATTTTAATTTAAAGGTGGTTTATTATCAATTGTTAAAAATTGTATAAACTGGCAAAATTACCCACTAAATGGCTATTAAAATCCGTTATAATAGAGTATTTTGTTAACAGCAAAGTAACACCTGTAAGGAATTTGGTAGAGTGGAGTATTAGCACGATCTTTGCAGGCTATTTTAGCGAAATAGGAAATTTTACAAGATATAAAATTTCTCAATTGCAACAAAATTAACGCTACGCTGTTAATTATTTAATAAACCAATTCACTTTAATATGAGGCAACTTAAAATTGCCACCCAGATCACAAACCGTGATTCGCAGGCGGTAGAAAAATACCTGCAGGAAATATCAAAGATCCCTTTGTTAACACCTGAGGAAGAGACTGTTTTGGCACAACGTATTAAAATGGGTGACCAGAAAGCTCTTGAAAGACTTACAACCGGAAACTTGCGTTTCGTAGTTTCTGTAGCTAAACAATATCAACACCAGGGGCTGAGCCTCAGTGACCTTATTAATGAAGGCAATTTAGGGTTGATCAAAGCTGCACAGAGATTCGATGAAACAAAAGGTTTCAAATTTATCTCTTACGCTGTATGGTGGATCCGCCAGTCCATTTTACAGGCGTTGGCAGAGCAGGGCAGATTAGTCCGCTTGCCTCAAAACAAAATTGGCACTTATAATAAAGCGAACAAAGCTTACATGGCATTTGAACAGGAGAATGAAAGAGAGCCTTCTACAGAGGAGCTGGCAGAGATCCTGGAAATGTCCGAATCGGAAATAAACAACATCTTTCAAAGCAATACCCGCCATATGTCCTTAGATGCCCCGGTACACGAGGCAGAAGATGTAGCCATGGGCGACTTGCTGGAAGGAGGCGACATTACCGATGATGATGTAATGCGGGATTCACTGCGCGAAGAAATTCGCCGGGTCTTAAAATCCTTGAGCCCGCGGGAAGCAGAGATCGTGAACGCTTATTTTGGTCTGGATGGTGAAAACGGAGCAACAATTGAACAGATCGGACAAAAGTACGATCTAACCAAGGAAAGGATCCGCCAAATCAAGGAACGCGCCATTAAACGGCTCCAGAAAGCCCGTTACAGTGGCTCATTGAAATCCTATTTAGGATAAAAATGATTTACGACCTTAGATTTACGATTTTAGATTTGATGAAAACACTACGCTCTTATCAAATCTAAAATCGTAAATCTGAGATCTAAAATATAAACACCGTCCGTAGATCATGGCCGGTGTTTTTTTATTACCCTGCGTAACCGTATTTTTGTAAGCTATATGCGTATCCAAACCTTGTTCCTTGTTGGTTGCTGCGCATTTGCCGCCTGTGAAAAAGACGTGACAGTGGACCTTCCACAGGGAGAGGCGCAAATGGTAATAGAAGGAACAATAGCCACCGGTAAGTATCCGGAAGTGATACTTACGCGCAGCCTCAGTTATTTTAGCCATATTACAGTTGATCAGCTCAAAGCAGCCTTTGTGCACGGCGCCGTTATTACCATATCAGATGGTGCTAACACCATGCAGCTGAAGGAATTCTCTAAAGACACTACCAATAAGGTAAAGTGGTATTATTATGCCGCAGATACCACACAGGCAGGCGCCTTTAAAGGAGTGAACGGCAGCAGTTATACACTTCGTGTAGTCGTGGCAGATACTGTGTACCAGGCAGTTACCACTATTCCGGCCACCGGCATGGTTATAGACTCGCTCTGGTCAACCGGTACAAGCCAGGGCGATAATTTAGCCAAGCTAATGGCCCGCATATCGGACCCGCCGCAAAGTGGTAATTATGTACGCTATAAAACCGCAAAGAATGGAGGGGTGTTCCGGCCAGGTATCAACTCTACCATCGATGATCAGATCGTGAACGGCACCCATTTTAATATTATGCTGGAAGCCGGGCACGACAGAACACAGGAGATCAATTATGATACCTACGGTTACTTTAATAAAGGAGATAGCGTACGTATAGAGTTCAGCAACATTGATAAAGCCACTTTTGATTTCTGGCGCTCGCTGGACTTTGCTTATGCCAGTAACGGGAATGTGTTCGCGTCCCCCATACAGGTAAGAGGCAATATACAGGGCGCATTAGGCTACTGGGGCGGTTATGAAACCACCTACAGGAGTATAAGAATCAGGAAATAGTAGACATAATATAGATTAGTATTTAGTATGGAAAACACACAACAGCAGGAACATGTACATGTTTTGATCATAGGTTCCGGGCCGGCAGGTTATACCGCTGCTATTTACGCAGCCAGGGCCAACCTGAAACCGGTGTTGTACCAGGGTATTCAGCCCGGCGGACAACTAACCATTACTACAGAAGTAGAGAACTATCCCGGTTATCCCCAGGGTATCCAGGGGCCGGAAATGATGGTGGATTTTGAAAAGCAGGCAGCCCGTATGGGAGCCGACATACGTTATGGTATGGCCACCTCCGTTGATTTCTCCGTTCGTCCCTATAGAGTGGTGATCGAAGAAGAGAAGGTGATCACTGCCGATGCCGTGATCATAGCCACCGGCGCATCCGCCAAATGGCTGGGCCTCCCTTCTGAACAGCGCCTGAACGGCAGCGGCGTAAGCGCCTGTGCCGTGTGCGACGGTTTCTTTTTCCGCGGTAAAGAGGTAGCCATTGTAGGCGCCGGCGATACCGCTGCAGAAGAAGCCCTGTACCTCTCCAAAATGTGCACCACCGTGCATATGATCGTACGCCGCCATGAAATGCGCGCCTCCAAGGTTATGCAGGACAGGGTAATGAAAACCTCCAACATTATTGTATACTGGAACTCCGAAACCAAGGAAGTGCTGGGCGATAAAAAAGTGGAAGCAGTAAGGCTGATCAATAATCAGACGAATGTTGAAACCGATATTCCCGTAAGCGCATTCTTTGTAGCCATTGGCCACCAGCCTAACTCTGGTATTTTTAATGGTTTTGTGGAGATGGATGAGCAGGGATATATAAAAACCATCCCCGGCACCTCCTGCACCAATATAGAAGGGGTATTTGCCTGCGGTGATGTACAGGATAAAATATACCGTCAGGCGGTAACAGCAGCCGGCAGCGGTTGTATGGCAGCCCTGGATGCAGAAAGATACTTATCCGCGCTGGAACACAGCACCCTGCAGCCAGGCCAGCTGGAACACAGTAATTAATGTGCTGATGTGCTAATATGCTGATGTGCCGGTATATCTGCCAGTACAGCGATACCATCGTTATTGCTAAATATCAGCACATTAAATAACAAATACCAGCACATTAGCACATCAGCATATTAGCACATTAAAACATCATGTTAACAATCGCCCTGGAACAACTTAAATTCCGCGCTTTTCATGGTTTTTACCCTGAGGAGCGGATCATTGGCAATGATTTTATCCTGGATGTGTATGTTACCATTGCAGATACCATCCCGGTAGATGAGCTGTCGGACACCGTTAACTACCAGGACATTTTTACCATTGTAAAAGCGGTAATGGCCGTTCCACAGCCCCTGCTGGAGCAGGTGGTGGCCGGCATCAGCCATACCATCCGGGAAAGGTACCCCCGGGTTAAAAAAACGGTGGTAACCCTCCGCAAAATGAGCCCGCCCATGGGTGCAGAGGTACGGAACTCCCTGGTATCGCTGGAAAAAGAATACTAATAGAGCATAAAGCGCAAAGCATAAAGGGTAAAGCATAAAGGGTAAAGCATAAAGCGTAAAGCAGAAAGCAAAAAGCCCTAAAAGGGCCTTCAAAAAAGCGTTAACAGCAAAAAGCAATCGGCTTTATGCTTTCAGCCTTAAGCTTTTAGCCTAGAAAAGCAGCTTTCTGCTTTTAGCTTTCTGCTTTCAGCCTAGAAAAGCAGCTTTCTGCTTTTAGCTCTCGGCTTTCAGCTCAAAAAGCAATCAGCTTTATGCTTTCTGCCTTAAGCTTTCAGCCTAGAAAAGCAGCTTTCTGCTTTTGGCTTTCGGCTTTCAGCTCAAAAAGTAATCAGCTTTATGCTTTCTGCCTTAAGCTTTTAGCCTAGAAAAGCAGCTTTCTGCTTTTAGCTTTCGGCTTTCAGCTCATTATTAAATATTATTATTATTTTTATATAAATAAAATAAACTAACCCATCCTATGGCACAAAAGTTCATGATGGCCGCCTTTTGCCTGCTTTTTAGCACCGGCGCCCTATACGCCCAGAACGTGGATGAAACCTTGGAACAGGCCAAACAGTTGGAAAA